>NZ_BAFS01000208.1 GCF_000308415.1 Nocardia asiatica NBRC 100129
CCACCGGCTTGGCCCGCCATTCGGCGTAATGCCAATCGATGGCGTTCTTGACCGACGCCGGATAGCTGTGGTTGTACTCCGGTGTCACCACGACGAAAGCGTCCGCCGCGGCCAGCCGGGGGCCGACCGCCGCCAGCGCGCGCGCCGCCTCCGGTTCGGGACGGTGGGAAAGACGTTCCGGCAGAGGGGTTTCGGCCAGATCGATGACGTCGACGGTGACGTCATCGTGCCGGTCGGCGTGTGCGACGAACCATTTCGCGACAGTCGGGCCGAAGCGGCCCGCGCGAGTACTGCCGATGATGACGGCGAGATTGATCGGGTTGTCAGGCATGGCGCGTTCCCTTCGACGTGTATCGATGCGGGAACAGCTTCGAGCCTCAACAAAGGTTCAGGTCAAGTCGGCGCGATCGCCGGTCAGACCTCCAAGTCCTCCTCGATGCCTCTCAGGCGATGCCTGGCCATCGCGAGGTTCGCCCGGCCCCGGTCCAGGGCCAGGTAGAGGAACAGGCCCTTGGATTTGCGGCCGGTCATCGGCCGGATGATGTGGTACTGACCGGACAGTGTGATGAGGATGTCCTCGATGTCCTCCTTGAGCCCCAGTTGGTCCATGGTTCTCAGCTTGGCGCGCACCACCTCGGTGTTGCCCGCGCCCGCGATCTGGAGATCCAAGGACTTGGAACTGCCGAGCATGCCCAGCGCCATGCCGCTGTTGTAGTCGACGACGGCGGCGCCGATCGCGCCGTCGATCACCATCATGTCTTTGAGTGCCAGATCCATATTGGACATATCTGTTCCTTTCAGTGGGTTTTCGTTGCCTGTTCGCTTGCCGCGTCGGTCGCCGCCGACGTCAGCAAGTCGGCGATCGCACGGGCCGCCGGACGGGATTCCAGATGCAGCCTGCCGATGTTCACCTCGGGGGCGGCCAAGACGGTCAGCGAGGTCCAGCCCGCCGCGTAGATCACCACGTGCCCGCCGGTGCCGTGCACCACGACTTCGCTGAACCCGCCGCCGTGCGCGGTGCCGGCCAGCCGGTGCGACAGCGACAGCTGCGAGGCGGCCATCGCGGCCATCCCGTTGGGCTCGATCTGCGGGGGTAGATCATGGGCGACGAGCAGCCCGTCGTTGGACGCCACCAGCGCGCCGGTCAGCCGAGGGACACGATCGCGTAGTGCCTTCAGTTCCGTGAGCACCGCCGCGTTCGGTTCGGGGCCGGACATCGTCACCTTCGTCAACCTTCCCATCAAATCGCCGAGCAATTTCTTGCGCGCGGTCACGCGAGTTCCTCCAAAGCCGCTTGCAGGCGGACGAGCAGGTCACGGTCCGGCGGCTCCACCCGCTCGGCGACGGTGACCGGCGCCGAGTGCCGCCCGCGGCGGCGGGGGAGCCGGCCCGGCTCGGCGGTCGCGCGGGCGACCGCCGCGGGCTCGCCGACCACCCCGGCAAGCGCGGCCGGCTCGGCCGCCACCGGCACGGATTTGCCGACGGGCGGCTCGATCAGCCCCGCCGCGGTGAGATCTCGCACCGCGACCAGACATCCATAGGTGGTGCGGCCGAGTTCGCGGCCGATTCCTGCGATGCTGCGCCGCGCGTCGGCAGCGGCCAGCACCTCGGCCTGTCCACCGGTGAGCATCACGCGCCGCCGCCGTACCCGGCGGACCGGGACGACGGGGGCGCGGTCGACCAGATCCGCCGGCCACGGCCCGGATTCCGGGTCACCGCGCCGGGCGCACTCCTGCATCAGAACCCGGGGCGTGATGTGGCAGACGGGGGCCAGCCAGTGTGGCGGCGCGGGCCGGAATTCCGGGACGACGGGCGTGGCCAGCAAGAAGTAGGCGGCATCGAAAACCGACAGCATCGCGAGCGTTTCCAGCCGTGGCCGACCCAGCACGCGGCCGGGATCGCCCGACCCGGCGCGCCGCCAGTCCTCGGCCGTCGCCACCCCCGCCTCGACGACCAGCCGGTCCAGCCCGGTGGTGCGCCCGCAGTCGGCGGAAACGATCGCTCCTTCGGCGAGATGAAACGCACCGTCGCCCGCGTGCAGCACCCCCGTACGTCCTTCCTTCTCCAGCCGCCGCAATTCGACCGCGAGTTCAGGGCTCATCGGCGTCCTCGGTCATTTCGTCGAGAATTCCGCGCAGCTGGAATCGCGCCATCGCCAGATTCCCGGTGTCCTCGTCGAACAGCACGTGCACGAAAAGCCGTCCGTCGAAGTCGCCGTTGACGAGGTTCAGCAGGTGATATCCGCGAGTCCCGCAGACGATGATCTCGGTGACGTCGTCGCCGTCGGTGGACAGCGCCGGGCAGGCGAGCACCGCGCGCACCACATCCGTTGTGGCCGCGGCGTCTTCGTGCTCGTCCACCAGGTCGTGCCTGCCGTCCGCGGCGATCGCCAGACCGCTCGCGCCGTCCACCAGCGTCACACTGCGCGCACCCGGAATATCCATGATGCGTTTCAGAGAGCCGTCGATACCGATCACGCGCCACCACTTGTCATGTGAGGGGTTTACGGGTTCCAGACGCTACACACGGGCGCGGCGGGCTGTACAGCAAATCGGGGAGAAATTTCCGGTAAAAATAATTTTTCCTGGCCGGGCCGAATAATACCTTTCGGTATTCAATACCTTTTGGTATTCAATACCCGTCGGTTTTCGACGGACCGCGCGCCGATCCGGCCACAATAAGTCCTCCATATGGCCACTCGACTGCCCCGGTGCCACTTGCGCGGCACGACTGCGACTATTCACGCACGGGCACGCGCCGCCGGACCCACACGGACGCGCCGACTTCGCGGCCGTGCGCCGAACACTGACGCGGCAGGACCCGCGCGCCACTGTCGTGGCCGACAGTCACCGCACAGCAATTACAAGATCGGGACGTGCGAACGCGGCTGGGCCGCGCCACCGGGCGACGAGCGGTCAGCCGCCGGTGAGGCCGGTGGAGATCTTGACCACCACTTTGTCGTCGGTGACCTCCTGCACCGTGACGGTGCTCCCGTCGGCGGACTGGGTCTCCCCGACCGGGACGGTGACCTCCTGACCGCCCACCGACAACGTGACCAGGTTGCCGTTCACGGCAATGAGTTTCGCTTCGATGCCCAGGATGCTCGCTCGGGCGTCCACACCGCGGGCGAAGGTGACCGTGCAACCGCTCACGGTGCAATCGGTCTTCGTACCAGGCCCTTCCGTCGTGCAGGCAGCCACTCCGAGCGAAGTCACCAAAGCGAACAAGGACACTGCGACGAGCCGACGAAAAGCCACCCGCTCAGTGTAGAGCCGATCGACCTCGCCGTGCGGCGCATGCGCGGGTCGCAGCGGCGTCACCGTCGCAGCGGAACTCAGCCCCGGCCGCGCAGGTAGTCGCTCACCACCGCGGCGCCCAGACCGTCCAGATCCGGCGCCACCACCCGGCCGCCGCTGCGGCGGGCCATCAGGTCGACGAACGCGGCCAGGCGCGGGTCGTCGCCGAGCATGAACACGGTCACCGACGCGCCCAACTTGGCCAAGGCGTCGACCTGCGCCATCGTCACGGCCAGCGTGCGCGGCTCCGGCGGCCAGTTGAAAAACGCTTCGCCATCCGGCTCCAGATGCGCCGTCGGCTCGCCATCCGTGACGACCAGCACCACCGGCACCGCGTCCGGATGCCTGCGCAGGTGCGCCGCCGCCAGCAGCAGCGCGTGGTGCAGGTTGGTGCCCTGCTCCCAAACACCCTCCAGCGCGGTCAGTTCGCCGATGTCGACGGTGGTGGCGTGCCTGCCGAAGGTGATCACGCTCAGCGCGTCGGAGCGGAACCTGGTGCCGATCAGATGGTGCAGCGCGAGGGCGGTGCGCTTCATCGGCACCCACCTACCGTCCTGCACCATCGACCAGGACGTATCCACGCACAGCGCGACAGCGGCTCGGGAGCGCTGCTCGGTTTCCATGATCTCGACATCGGAGACGTCGAGCGTCACCCGGCGACTGCCCGCCGACGCCGACCGCAGCACGGCATTGCGCACGGTCCGCGACACGTCCCACGGCTCGGTGTCACCGAATCGCCACGCTCGGGAGCCGCCCGTCGGCTCGCCCGCCGCACCCGCCAGGGCGGTGTCGCGCTCACCGCGCCGAGACCGCAACTGCCCGACCACATCCCGTAGCGCCACCTCGCCGAGCCGCCGCAAAGCCTTGGGCGTCAACCGCAGTGAGCCGTCCTGCGCCCGCTCGAAGATGCCCTGCTTGCGCAATTCGCGCTCCAACTCGGCCAGCCGGGCCGCGTTCACTCCGGCCTCCGCGCCGAGGTGGCGCGCCAACGCCTCCAGGTCGATGTCCTCCAGCCGGGCGCCGGCGTAGGTCTGCCCGAGTTGCTCGGCGAGCGCGTCGAGTTCGGCGAGATCCTGTAGCGCCTGTGCGCCCGCGCCGAGGCCGAGCGGGTCCTCGCCGCGAAAGGGCCGCCCGGAGTTCCAGTCCTCGCCCGGACGCAGCGCCCGCAGATGCGCGTCCAGCGCGGCGACCTGCTGGGCGATTCCCGGGTCGCCGAACGCCTGGCCGATCAGCTCCGACAGCTCCGCGCGCTGCTGCTCGGACATCGAATTCATCATCCGCTGCGCGGCGGCGGCGCGGGCGGCGAGCGCGTCGACCAATTCCTCGGTGTCACGCGGGTTCTCCGGGAAGAACTCGCCGTGCTCGGCCATGAATTCGGCGAACTGCTGCTCGGTGTCCGCACCCCGCGCGTGCGCGGCCAGCAGGTCGTTCAGATCGGCCATCATCCGCCTGACCCGCTCGACGTCCTGGGGCGTGGTGTTCCGCAGGGCCTGTTTCATACCTTGGAAGCGCGATTCCAGCAGTTCGCGGCCGAGCAGATCCCGGATCTTCTGGTAGTTCGCGCGGCCGGTCTCCGAGCGCCAGGAGTACTCGGCGAGTTCGGTGACGGCCGCGGCCGTGCTCGACGGCAGCGCGTCCAGCTGCGCCTCGGCGAACCTGGCGTCGTCGGAGGGGTCGGGGAACAGCGCGCCGCGCTCGGCTTCCAGCGCCTGCTCGAGCAGTTCGCGGACCTGCTGCAAGGTGCCGTCCAGCCGGTGCCTGCGGGAGATCTCCGCGCGGCGCTGCCACAGCTTGCGCGTCAGCTCCTCCAGGCCCGGCAGCGAGCGGGTGCCACGGCGCAACAGCTCCTGCAAGGCATTGCGCGGCGAACTGCCCTCCATCACCTCGCGTCCGATCCGGTCCAGCGCCTCCCGCAGGTCCAGCGGCGGAGCCAGCGGGTCGGGCCCGTCGTGGTAGGGGCCGTAGGAGTAGCGGTCGGGCGTCGTCACGATGCCTCGCCGGGAACCTCGGCCCTCATCGCCCGTACACCGCCGTGCCGTCGTCGGAGTCCTTGGCGATCTGGCGGGCCAGATACAGCGCCTCCAGGGCGAATTCGACGGCCGAGGCGATCCGGGGCGGCGGATCGGCCGCGTCGACGCCGAGCCGTCCGGCGACCTCGTGCAGGATCGGCAGCTCGGGCAGCGCCGACAGCACGTCCTCGCCGGGCACCCGTTCACCGGTGGTGACCAGGTGCCCGTCGCCGACCGCCTCGGCCAGCGGCCGCAGGTTCAGGCCGCCGAGCAGTGCCCGCGCGGTCTCGGAGAACGAGCGGCGCAGCAGGTGGGTGAGATGTTCCTGTTCCCGGCCCTCCTCACCGGACTCGAACTCCAGCTTGCCGCGCAGCACCGCGGGCACGGATTCGAGGTCGACCGGACGCGCGACCGCCGGACGCTCGCCGGTGACGGCGGACCTGCGCAACGCGGCCGCGGCCACCGTCTCGGCGGCGGCGACGGCGAATCGCGCGGAGACGCCCGAGCGCTGATCGATCGCCGACGACTCGCGCAACTGCCGCACGAAGCGCGCGAGCACCTCGATCAGCGCATCGCCCACCTCGGCCACCAGCTCGGCCTCCTGACGGACCAGAGCCACTTCGGCCTCGACGTTGAGCGGGTAGTGGGTCCTGATCTCCGCGCCGAACCGGTCTTTCAGCGGCGTGATGATCCGGCCGCGGTTGGTGTAGTCCTCCGGGTTGGCGGTGGCGACCAGCAGCACGTCCAAGGGCAGGCGCAGGGTGTAGCCGCGGACCTGGATGTCGCGTTCCTCCATGACGTTCAGCAGCGCGACCTGGATGCGTTCGGCGAGGTCGGGCAGCTCGTTGATCGCCACGATGCCGCGATGCGCGCGGGGCACGAGCCCGAAGTGGATCGTCTCCGGGTCGCCGAGGCTGCGCCCCTCGGCCACCTTGACCGGGTCCACGTCCCCGATCAGGTCACCGACGGAGGTGTCCGGCGTGGCGAGTTTCTCGGCGTAACGCTGCGAGCGATGCCGCCACGCCACAGGCAGATCGTCACCCAGCTCGGCCGCCAGCCGCAGACCGGCCGGGCTGATCGGATCGAGGGGATGTTCGCCCAGTTCGGCGCCCGCGATCACGGGTGTCCACTCGTCCAGCAGGCCGGCCAGGGAACGCAGCAGCCGGGTCTTTCCCTGGCCGCGCTCACCGAGCAGCACCACGTCGTGCCCGGCCAGCAGCGCGCGTTCCAGTTGCGGCACGACCGTCCGTTCGAACCCGACGATGCCGGGCCACGGGTCGGCGCCGGAACCCAGCAGGGTGAGCAGGTTCTCGCGGATCTCGGTCTTCACGCCACGCGGCAGGTAGCCGGCCGAACGCAGCTCGCCCGCGGTGGTGGGCAGGTGTTCGGGAACTTTCACGAATTCGACGCTACGTCCATTCCGCCATCGGGTCGACCGGGAAAGTGCCAGCCGCGCTAGCTTGCTAGCATGCTAGCATCAGCTGGTGGGCGACGAGGAAGTGAAGCAGTTCAACGTGTACCTGCCGATCGGCCTGATCAAGCAGGTGAAGTTCCGCGCCATCGAGTCGGGCACCTCCCTGTCGGCGCTGGTCGCGGACGCGTTGCGCGCCTACCTCGAGGACACCGCGGGCAATGATCGCGACTGAAGGAGAATCGCTGTGACGACGAAGGGCATCGAGGGCGTACTTGTGGAGACGCACAATTGGGGGAAGACGGCGAGGTTCTTCCAAGCCCTCGGCTATGAGCCGGAGTTCACCACCGACCACAACTCCGGCCTGTTCCGCAACGGCGACGGCCCCTACGTCTTCATCGCGGAGATCCCGAACAACCAGACCCCTCGGACCCAGTTGGTGCTGACCGTCGCCGACGCCGACGCCTTCCAGCCGAACAGCGACCTCGACGTGGTGACGCTTTTCGAGGCGACCCACTACGGAACGAAGGAGATGACGGTGCGCGACCCCGACGGGCGCACCTGGAGCCTTCAGTCCCAAGGCTGAACACCGGTCTCGTCCGAGGAGCGCGGTCCTCGCACCGGTCCGCTGCAGCGGCCCGGTGCGCAGTACGAACTATCGCCTGGTGAGCTGCGGTTCGGTAGCGGCGAGCGGCGCTATCGCGGCGGAAACGTCGTCGTCTTC
>NZ_BAFS01000207.1 GCF_000308415.1 Nocardia asiatica NBRC 100129
TCCGGTGCAGGTAGGCCGATTCGTCCCGGTCCAAGCGCAGTGCCGCGCCGATGGCGTCCAAGACCTGATCCGACACGCGGTGGCCGTCGCCCTGTTCCAGACGCGTGTAGTGGGCGATGCTCACGCCCGCCAGCCGCGCCAGTTCCTCCCGTCGCAGACCCGGGACCCGGCGCACCCTGCCGTAGTCGCGCAGCCCGGCGCTCGCCGGACGCACCCTGGCCCGACGCGATTTGAGGAATGCGCTCAGCTCGGCCCGGTCGTCCACTCGACCACCCTACGAGGCGGCGGCACGCTCAGGGTGATCACGTCGTGAGTACCCAGCACACCGGGCTGCGGCCGGACCGGGGCGTTCCACGCTCTGAGGCGAGTCGCCGCACGACCGGCCCCGTCCGCTCGCACGCGGCTCACCTCGCGGTATCCCCCTCACGAACGGAGCGCAGCAGTGTCCCGAACACTCGGACTCATCGGCAGCGGCATGATCGGTTCCGCCCTCGCCCGCCTCGCCGTCGCGGCGGGCCTCGAGGTCGTCCTCAGTAATTCGCGCGGCCCGCGGACGCTCGCCGGTCTCGTCGCCGACCTCGGCGGGCATGCCCGAGCGGCCACACCGGCAGAGGCCGCGCGCGCGGGCGATCTGGTGGTGGCGGCCATCCCGCTCAACGCCTTCGAGCGACTTCCCGTCGAAGCCCTCAGCGGCAAGACAGTGCTGGACACGGCGAACTATTACCCGGAGCGGGACGGTCGTCGGACCGAACTGGACAACGGCGAACTGACCTCCAGCGCGTTGCTGCAGCGTCATCTCGCCGGTTCTCGCGTGGTCAAAGCGTGCAACACCATCACCCCGCACCAGCTGCTGTCCCTGGCGCGCCCCGCGGGCGCGCCGGACCGCAGCGCCCTGCCCATCGCCGGCGACGACGTGGCCGCCAAGACGGAGGCGGACCTGCTGCTGGACCTGCTCGGCTATGACACGGTGGATATCGGCACCCTCGCCACCAGCTGGCGCAGCGAACCGGACACACCGGTGTACATCCAGCCCTACCTCGGCGAGATACCCGCGATGAGCGTCGACGACTTCCTCCGCTGGACCTTTCGCACACCCGGCATCCCCGCCCCCGCGACCCGTGTCGCCGAATTGGCCGAGATCGCGGTCCGCCGCCCCGCAGGCGACGCCAGGCTTCCGAGCGACTCACCCAGCCCCGGCCACCCGGCCTCCGGCGCCGCCGCGGTCCAGCGGTGACCGCTGGGGGTGTGGCACCATCTGGTAGGTGACCAGCAAACCCGCCACGCCGCCGCAGCTGCGGGACCTCGCACGGTTGCGCCGCGTTCGCGACCGCATCGATCGGGAGTACGCGCAGCCGCTGGACGTCGAGGCGCTCGCGCGCGACGCGCACATGTCGGCCGGGCACCTCAGCCGCCAGTTCCGGCTCGCCTACGGCGAGTCGCCGTACTCCTATCTGATGACTCGGCGCATCGAACGGGCGATGGCGCTGCTGCGGCGCGGTGACCTCAGCGTCACCGAGGTCTGCTTCACGGTGGGGTGCTCGTCGCTGGGCACCTTCAGCACCCGCTTCACCGAGCTGGTCGGCGTGCCGCCGAGCGTCTACCGGCGCGAAGCCGCGCTGGCGACCGCCGGGATGCCCTCCTGCGTCGCGAAACAGGTCACCAGACCGATCAGGAATCGAGAAGCGCCGGCTACTCGGCCGCATCTAGCCTGACTGCCATGGACATCACGATCAACGCGAGCTTCCTGCCGCACGACGACCCGGACGCAGCCCTCGCCTTCTATCGCGACACTCTCGGCTTCGAACTCCGCAAGGATGTCGGCTACGAAGGGATGCGCTGGCTCACGGTCGGCCCCGTCGATCAGCCGGGCACATCCATCGTTCTGCACCCGCCGGGGGCCGACCCGGGCATCACCGACGACGAGCGCCGCACCATCGCGGAGATGATGGCCAAGGGCACGTACGCCAGCATTCTGCTGGCTACCAAGGATCTCGACGCCGCCTTCGAGCGGCTGGCCGCCAGCGACGCCGAGATCGTCCAGGAACCGACCGAACAGCCGTACGGCGTGCGCGACTGCGCGGTCCGCGATCCCGCGGGCAACATGGTCCGTATCCAAGAACTGCGCTGAGCCCCTCGGGCGCTCGCATGCGCCGCCGCCCGCTACAGCGGTGAAAGCCGCCGGGCACCGGCTCACCCACGCCTGAGGCGTCCGAGTAGCCGGTGCCACGGCGGGCGGCGCCAGCGTCCTTCGGCCGGACGCGAGAGGCCGACGGCCACATCCACCCGCCCGGCGTCCCGGCAGAGGTGAGCAGACCCACCGGGCGGAACTGGTTAGATCGAGCCAGGCGACGCCGACGGAGACCGCGCAGGCGGTCCCGCTTGACAGATGGAGACACGATGAGCACGGCCACCAGGACAACCACGCAGTCGCCTGCGCCGCACACCGCCGACAGCCACGACCTGATCCGCGTGCACGGGGCGCGCGAGAACAACCTGAAGGACGTCAGCATCGAGATACCGAAGCGACGGCTGACGGTGTTCACCGGCGTTTCCGGTTCGGGCAAGAGTTCACTGGTGTTCAGCACGATCGCCGCCGAATCGCAGCGGCTGATCAACGAGACCTACAGCGCCTTCGTGCAGGGCTTCATGCCGACGCTGGCCCGGCCCGAGGTCGACGTGCTCGAGGGATTGACCACCGCGATCATCGTCGACCAGCAGCGCATGGGTTCGGACCCGCGCTCCACGGTCGGCACCGCCACCGACGCCAACGCGATGCTGCGCATCCTGTTCAGCCGGCTCGGACAGCCGCACATCGGCTCGCCGCAGGCCTTCTCCTTCAACGTCGCCTCGATCAGCGGCGCGGGTGCGGTGAAGGTGGAGCGCGCCGGAAAGACCGTCGCGGAGCGCCGCAGCTTCAGCATCACCGGCGGCATGTGCCCGCGCTGCGAAGGCAGGGGCTCGGTCTCCGACATCGACCTCACCCAGCTCTACGACGACTCGAAGTCGCTCGCCGAGGGCGCGTTCACCATTCCCGGCTGGAAATCCGACAGCTTCTGGACGGTGCGGGTGTACGCCGAGTCGGGCTTCGTCGACCCGAACAAGCCGATCCGCAAGTACACCAAGAGGGAGATGCAGGACTTCCTCTACAAAGAGCCCACCAAGGTCAAGATCGAGGGCGTCAACCTCACCTACGAGGGCCTGATCCCCAAGATCCAGAAGTCGTTCCTGTCCAAGGACCGGGAGGCGATGCAGCCGCACATCCGGGCGTTCGTGGACCGGGCGGTCACCTTCACCGTCTGTCCCGAGTGCGACGGCACCCGCCTCAGCGAGGCGGCTCGATCATCGAAGATCAAGGGCGTCAATATCGCCGACGCCTGCGCGATGCAGATCAGCGACCTGGCCGAATGGGTCGGCGGCCTCGACGAGCCGTCGGTGGCGCCGCTGCTGGCCGCGCTGCGGCACACGCTCGACTCGTTCGTGGAGATCGGGCTGGGCTACCTCTCGCTCGACCGCCCCGCGGGCACGCTGTCGGGCGGCGAGGCGCAGCGCACCAAGATGATCCGTCACCTCGGCTCCTCGCTCACGGACGTCACTTACGTCTTCGACGAGCCGACCATCGGCCTGCACCCCCATGACATCCAGCGGATGAACGATCTGCTGCTGCGGCTACGCGACAAAGGCAACACGGTGCTCGTCGTGGAGCACAAACCGGAGACGATCGCGATCGCCGACCATGTCGTCGATCTCGGCCCCGGGGCCGGTACGGCGGGCGGCACCATCTGCTTCGAGGGCAGCGTCGAGGGTTTGCGGGCCAGCGGCACCGTCACCGGCCGTCATTTCGACGACCGGGCCGCGCTCAAGGAGACGGTGCGCAAGCCCAAGGGAAAGCTGGAGATTCGCGGTGCGCAGGCGAACAACCTGCGCGACGTGAACGTCGACATTCCGCTGGGGGTGCTCGTCGCCATCACCGGCGTGGCCGGCTCCGGCAAGAGCTCGCTCGTGCACGGGTCGATCCCCGCGAGCGAGGGCGTGGTCTCGGTGGACCAGGCGCCCATCCGTGGCTCGCGGCGCAGCAACCCGGCGACCTACACCGGGCTGCTCGAACCGATCCGCAAGGCGTTCGCCAAGGCCAACGGTGTGAAACCGGCGCTGTTCAGCGCCAATTCCGAAGGCGCATGCCCCACCTGCAACGGCGCGGGCGTCGTCTACACCGACCTGGCCATGATGGCCGGTGTCGCCAGCACCTGTGAGGAGTGCGAGGGCAAGCGGTTCCAGGCCTCGGTGCTGGAATACCATCTCGGCGGCCGCGACATCAGCGAGGTGCTCGCGATGTCGGTGCTCGAGGCCAAGGAGTTCTTCGGCGACGGCGCGGCGCGCACGCCGGCCGCGCACGCGATTCTCGGCCGGCTCGCGGACGTCGGGCTGGGGTACCTCAGCCTCGGCCAGCCGCTCACCACGCTGTCCGGCGGCGAGCGGCAGCGGCTCAAGCTGGCAACCCACATGGCCGACAAGGGCGGCGTCTACGTCCTGGACGAGCCGACCACCGGCCTGCATCTGGCCGACGTGGAGCAGTTGCTCGGCCTGCTCGACCGGCTCGTGGAGGCCGGCAAGTCGGTCATCGTCATCGAGCACCACCAGGCGGTGATGGCGCACGCCGACTGGATCATCGATCTGGGCCCCGGGGCGGGTCACGACGGCGGCCTGGTCGTCTTCGAGGGCACACCCGCCGATCTCGTGGCCGCTCGCTCGACCCTCACCGGTGAGCACCTCGCGGCCTACGTCGGCGCCTGACCGGCGCTGTCCCGAGCACCGTGTGACGGCGACCGCGCCGCTGGACCGAGGCGGTCAGGGCGCGGTCGCCGTCACGGTGGCGTCGCCGAGCGTTGATCCGAGGCGTACCCCGCGCGCCCGGCGGCGCGGAGGCCGGGCGACGTCAGTTCCAGTTGTCTATCTTGACGTCGTAGGGCTCCGGCGCGCCTTTCCCGGTTTCGACCAGCGACTTCAGGCTCAGCAGGAAGACCGCCCACTTGGTGCTGCAGTGGTACATGGCCTCCACGGGCTCCTTCCAGCCTTGGTGCTTGAACAGGACGATGGTCTGGTCGTCGGCCCGGCCGAGGTTCCAGTCCAACTGCGTGCCGACCCAGTCGTCGGGTCCGTCGATCACCTCCCACAGCACATGCTTGCCCAGCTCGAGTTCACGCACCCGCATATCGAATCCACCTGCTCCGAAACGGAATTCGAGCACGTCACCGACTTCGGCGCCTTTGCCCCGGGTGTCGGTCGTCCACCAACCGGCAAGCCCCTCGGTGGTGGTCAAGGCGGCGTAGACGTCGGACGCCGGCGATTTGATTCCGACCCTGTGCAGAATGTCGACCATTTTCGATCCTTCTCTCGTTGGTTTGCTTCCGGCAGCGGGAATTCACTGCTGGTCTTGCCTGCGCTGGATCGCCTCGGCGATCCGCTTGATGCGACGGAGCCTGGCGTCCCATGCCGCCCCGACCGAGGACAACTGGGCGACCGCGCGAGCGAGCTGCGCCTCGTCCACCCGGTATCTCCGCTCCCGACCGGCCGGTGTGCCGTGCACCAAGCCGACGCGATCGAGCACGACGAGATGTTTCGCCACCGCCTGCCGCGTCACGGGCAGCCGCTCGCTGAGACTGGTGGCCGTGCCGTCCCCCTCCGCCAGGAGCAGGTCGAGCATGCGGCGGCGCGTCGGATCCCCGATCGCGGACCATAGGTCGTCGTCGACGACGGCTGTCACGGCGTCGACACCAGCCGCACGATGTACTCCCCGAGCCGGGGGACATAGGTGTCCCACCCCATGCTGTGCTCGCGGTACTGTTCCGCCAGTTTGGCGGCCTCCCAGCCCATTTCCCGGAACCCCGTCTCGGTGAGCCGAATCCTGGTGCCCGCGCCCGACGCGGTGAGTTCGAAGGTGACCAGCAGCGCGTCGGCGGAGTCGTCGACCGCGCCCGGATAGCACCAGCGGAACGCGAACAAGCGTGGCGGCTCGGCCTGCACCACCTTGATCGGGGCGACGTCCACCCGGTCACCCCAGACCAGTTCGCCGACCGCCCCCGGAACCACTTCGAACGCGGCCTCGTCGCTCCACCATTCCGAGATGTGCTCCGGGCTGCTGACGACCTCGTAGACCACCTCGGGCGAGGCGTCGACGTGTATCTCCCGCTCGATGCTGCCGTATTCCATGCTCTCGCAACCTCCATATGCAACGTTTGGTTGCACATACGCTAGCGGCCCAGCACCCTTTACGCAACCATTGGTTGCTTCACCCTTTCGGCACCACCGCGGTTGCGAGCACTGCGAAGGGCGGCGGAATGCCCGCACCCTTGAGTGCGACATTTGCGACAACTAGAGTAATTTCGTCGCACCGAACGAGAGGGGTCGATGATGACCGCACACCTGGGCACCGCGCACGACGAAGCCACGCCGGAGGATCCGCAGCTCGGGCCGGGCACACTGCTGTGGCGCCACCTGGGTGATCTGCGACTGTTCCTGGTCGCCGCGCCCTACGGTCTACTGGAGCTGATGCACCCCGCTGTGGGGTCCGGAGTCACGCAGCATTCCGACTTCTTCGGCGATCCCTGGGATCGGATTCTGCGATCGATTCCCGAGATCATCGGCACCGTCTACGACCCCGTCGAACGCGGCACCGGCGCCAGGGTGCGGGACTACCACCGAGACATCAGGGGCACCGACGAACACGGCGATCGCTACCACGCCCTCAACCCCGAGATCTATTACTGGACGCACGCCACGATGGTCCAAGCGGTCATCGACATCGCCGATGTCTTCGGCGACCGCCTGACCGCCACCGAACATGAGCAGCTGTACCAGCAGAGCAAGACCTGGTTCCGGCGATACGGCGTGAGCGACCGGCCGATGCCCGCCGATTACGCCGCTTTCCAGCGCTATTTCCAGGACGTCTGCCGTGACGTCCTGGAAGCTACCGCCTCGGCGCGCTGGTTGACCGAACGGCTGCGATTCACCAGCGACATGCGGCTGCCGTACCTGCCGCAACCGGTCGAACGGGTGCTGCGGCCGGTGATCATGTCCGAATACCGGGTGATCACCGCCGCGCTGCTGCCCGAACCGGCCCGCGACAAACTCGGTCTGCGTTACAGCAAGACGGACCGGGCACATTTCCGCGCCGCCGCGAGTCTGATCCGCAACGCCTGGCCGCTGGTCCCCGAACCCCTGCGCTACCACCCGCGCGCACGAGAGGGCATGCGGCATGCCCGCG
>NZ_BAFS01000206.1 GCF_000308415.1 Nocardia asiatica NBRC 100129
CCCCGGGCATCGCGATCTCCGGCTCCGCCACGCTCGCGTACCTGAGCGGCCAATTCCTCGGCGCGTTCGTCGGCGCGACGATCGCTTACGTCGCCTACAAACGCCACTTCGACGCCGAGACCGACGCGGACAAGAAGCTCGCCGTGTTCGCCACCGGACCCGCGATTCGCGCTCTGCGCTGGAATTTCGCCACCGAAGTGATCGGCACGTTCACCCTCGTCCTGGTGATCCTCACCTTCGGCCACACCCCGAGCGGGCTCGGCCCCGCCGCCGCCGCCCTCCTGGTGGTCGGCATCGGTGCTTCGCTGGGCGGCCCCACCGGATACGCCGTCAACCCGGCTCGCGATCTGGGTCCGCGCCTCGCGCACGCACTGCTGCCGGTACGCAAGCCCGCCCCCGCCCCCGCCGACGCGGTCCCGGTCCCCGTGGGTTCGGGCGCTCCCGCGCCGACCACATCGCCCGACGCGCACGCGACACCGAGCGCCAAGGACTCCGACTGGGGGTACGCCTGGGTGCCGGTGCTCGGGCCGCTGGTCGGCGGTGCGCTCGCCGGTATCGCCGCCCAGTTCCTGTTCTGAATCCTTCTCTCCGACAGCACTTTTCCGAAAGGACCGCGATGAGCAAGTTCGTCGGCGCCATCGACCAGGGCACCACGAGCACCCGCTTCATGGTGTTCGACCACAGCGGCAACGAGGTGGCCCGCCACCAGCTCGAACACGAGCAGATCCTGCCGCGCCCCGGGTGGGTGGAGCACAACCCGACCGAGATCTGGGAGCGCACCCGCGCGGTCATCCAGTCCACCCTGACCAAGGCCGATCTCGTCGCGAGCGACCTCGCCGCGGTAGGCGTCACCAACCAGCGCGAGACCACGGTGGTGTGGAACCGCAAGACCGGGCGGCCGTACTGCAACGCGATCGTCTGGCAGGACACCCGCACCGATCGCATCGCCGCCGAACTGGAACGGGCCGGGCACGGCGACACCATCCGGCGCAAAGCGGGGCTGCCGCCCGCCACCTACTTCTCCGGCGGCAAATTGCGCTGGATCCTGAGCAACGTGCCGGGGGTGGCCGAGGACGCCGAACGCGGTGTCGCGCTGTTCGGCACCACCGACACCTGGCTGCTGTGGCAGCTGACCGGCGGGGTCGACGGCGGCGTGCACGTCACCGACCCGACCAACGCCAGCCGCACCATGCTGATGGACTTGGAGACACTGGACTGGGACGACGAGCTGTTGTCGCTGTTCGGGGTGCCGCGCGCGATGCTGCCCAGGATCGCCCCCTCGGCGAACTCGGAGCTTTTCGGCACCACCCGCCCCGACGGACCGTTCGGCGGAGCGGTCGCGCTGTCCGGCGTGCTCGGCGACCAGCAGGCCGCCACCGTGGGCCAGGTCTGCTTCCGTCCCGGCTCGGCGAAGAACACCTACGGCACCGGGAACTTCCTGCTGCTCAACACCGGAACCGAGATCGTGCGGTCGCGGCACGGCTTGCTGACCACCGTCGCCTACCAGTTCGGCTCGGAGAAGCCGGTGTACGCGCTGGAAGGCTCGATCGCGGTCACCGGCTCGGCGGTGCAGTGGCTGCGCGACCAGCTGGGCATCATCTCCGGCGCGGCGCAGAGCGAATCGCTGGCCCGGCAGGCCGAGGACAACGGCGGGGTCTACTTCGTCCCCGCGTTCTCCGGGCTGTTCGCGCCGTACTGGCGGTCGGACGCGCGCGGCGCGATCGTCGGCCTGTCCCGCTACAGCACCAACGCCCATCTCGCCCGGGCGACGCTGGAATCGATCTGCTATCAAACCCGCGACGTGGTCGAGGCCATGCAGGCCGACTCCGGCGTGCGGCTGGACGTGCTGCGGGTGGACGGCGGCGTCACCGCCAACGAGCTGTGCATGCAGTTACAGGCCGACTTCCTCGGCGTGCCGGTGTCGCGTCCGGTGGTCGCGGAGACCACCGCGCTCGGCGCGGCCTACGCGGCGGGGCTGGCGGTCGGCTTCTGGAGCGACACCGGCGAACTGGAACGGAACTGGAACGAAGCCGAGCGCTGGAGCCCGACCTGGTCGGCCGAGCAGCGCGAGCGCGGCTACACGCGCTGGAAGAAGGCCGTCGCCCGCACCCTCGACTGGATCGACGTGGACGAATGAGGGACGCGGGCGCACCCGATCACACCGAAACAAGGAGAGATACCGCTGTGTCCGCACGATTGGACGCCCAGTACCGCGCTCGCGCGGTGAACTCGCTCGGCGACACCGAGATCGACGTACTCGTCATCGGCGGCGGCGTGGTCGGCGCGGGAGCCGCCCTCGACGCCGCCGCCCGCGGCCTGTCGGTGACCCTGGTGGAGGCCAGGGACTTCGCCGCGGGCACCTCGAGCCGCTCCAGCAAACTCATCCACGGCGGACTGCGTTATCTGGAACAGCTGGACTTCTGGCTGGTGCGGGAGGCGCTGAAGGAACGCGGCCTGCTGCTGCACCGCCTCGCCCCGCACCTGGTGCGTCCGGTGTCGTTCCTGCTGCCGCTGCGCCATCGGATATGGGAACGCGCCTACCTCGGCGCGGGCGTCGCGCTCTACGACACCATCGGCGGCGCCCGCGCGCTGCCGATGCACCGGCACCTGTCCCGCACCCGCGCGCTGGAACTGGCGCCCGCGCTGCGCGAAGACGCGTTGACCGGCGCCATCCGGTACTTCGACGCGCAGGTCGACGACGCCAGGCACACCATGATGATCGCGCGGACCGCGGCACGGCACGGCGCGACCGTGCTCACCCGCGCCAAGGTGACGGCCCTGCTCCGGGACGGCGAGCGCGTCGTCGGCGCGGAGGTCACCGACCTGGAGACCGGCCGCGCGCACACCGTGCGCGCGCGCCGGGTGATCAGCGCGACCGGCGTGTGGACCGACGAGATGAACCGGATGACCGGCGTCGAGTTCCCGTTCCACGTCCGGATGTCCAAGGGCGTGCACATCCTGGTGCCGCGGCACCGGGTGAACCTGGACACCGGCCTGATCATGCGCACCGAGAAAAGCGTGCTGTTCGTCATCCCGTGGCACGGGCACTGGATCATCGGCACCACCGACACGGACTGGTCGCTGGACAAGGACCACCCGGCCGCCAGCGACGCCGACGTGCGGTACCTCCTCGATCAGGTCAATCGGGTGTTGCGCGAGCCGCTCGGCCGCGACGACATCGTCGGCACCTATGCGGGCCTGCGCCCGCTGCTGTCCGGCGCGTCGGCCGACACCGCGACGCTCTCGCGCGAGCACGCGGTGGCCGAACCGGCTCCCGGCCTGTTCGTGATCGCGGGCGGCAAGTACACCACCTACCGCGTGATGGCCGCCGACGTCGTGGACGCGGCGGTGGCCGGGCTCGGCCGGGCGGTGGCCCCCTCGGTGACCGAGCACCTGCCGATCCTCGGGGCGGTGGGATACCACGAACTCGCCGCCGATCTGGACAGCCTCGCGCAGCGCGCCGGCCTGCCGAGAGCGACGGTGCAGCGCCTGCTCGGCCGTTACGGCTCGACGATCACCGACCTGTTCGACCTGATCGCCCGCGAGCCGGAATTGGGCGAGCCGCTCACCGGCGCACCGGGGTACCTCGGCGCCGAGGCGGTGTACGCGGTGACCCACGAGGGCGCCCTGCACCTGGACGACGTACTGACCCGCCGCACCCGCGTCTCCATCGAGACGGCCGACCGCGGCCTGGCCGCCGCACCGGAGGTGGCCTGGCTGATCGGCGCTCACCTGGGCTGGGACGCCACCGCCACGGAGCGCGAGATCACCCGCTATCGCGACCGGGTGCGCGCCGAACTGGCCGCCAACCAGGCGGCCGACGACGAGTCCGCCAACGCCGCCCGGCTGGTCGCGGTGGTGTGAGTCCGGATGGCGGCACGGTTGCCGTGCGCGACCGTGCTCACCGATCCATGCCGCTGTGCCCGCGCGGCGTCGACTCGTCGGTCTCGAGCTCCGCACCGGACGGGTGTTCGTCCGCGTGCGTCGGCTTGGTGTGCTCGTCGGCGAAATCCTCGTCCTGCTGCATCGACTCCGCCGTGGTCGGATCGATATTCGGTGTGCTCATAACCCGCGCGTACCCAGCCACGCCGCCCTGACGCAGCGCACCACTGGTCCGGGTCGGGCACGCTTTCGATGTCCGACCCGCGGCGCGGGGTTGACCTCGAGCGGGGTTGAGGATGGAACATGGCTGCATGACTCGTCCAGCTGATTTCTGGAACACCGTCTACGACAACGACACCGCGCCCTGGGTGATCGGCGAGCCGCAACCGGCCGTCGTCGCGCTCGAACGGGAGGGCGCCATCACCGGCCGCGTGCTCGACCCGGGCTGTGGCGCGGGTGAGCACACGATCCTGCTGACCCGGCTGGGTTACGACGTGCGCGGCATCGACATGTCGCCGAGCGCGGTGGCGTACGCGCGCGCCAACGCCGCCGAGCAGGGCGTACCGGGCGCCGCGTTCGAGGTCGCCGACGCGCTCACGCTCGGTGACCAGCCGGATCTCGCCGGCGACCCGCCTGGTTCCGCGCCCGCCTTCGACACGATCGTCGACAGCGCGCTGTTCCACGTCTTCGGGACCGAGGACGAGGCGCGCGCCGCGTACGTCCGCAACCTGCACGCGGTCTGCAAGCCGGGCGGCACGGTCCATGTGCTCGCGCTCTCCGACGTCGAGCCGGGGTTCGGCCCGCGGATCAGCGACACCCTGATCCGGGAGTCGTTCCGCGACGGCTGGACGGTGGAGGATCTGCGGCCGGCCCGGTACCGGGGACGGATCACCGACCCGGTGGCCCAGGACGCGGAGAACCTGGAGGTCTCCGAGTCCGGCAAGGTCGACCTCGCCGCGTGGCTGGCCCGCATCCGCCGCCTCTGAACCGTCGCGTCACACCCCTTTGGGGGCTTTGCCACCCATGAAACCGAACAGGTAGCCCGCGACCCGCCGCATCTGGATCTCCTCGGCTCCCTCGGTGATCCGGTAGCGCCGGTGATGACGGTAGATGTGCTCGAACGGCTTGTGCCTGGAGTACCCGAGGCCGCCGTGCACCTGCATGGCGCGGTCGGCGGCCTCGCAGCACAGCCGGTTGGCCCAGTAATTGCACATCGAGACCTGCTCGGAGACGGCGAAGGTGCCGTAGGCGTCCATCGACCACGCGGTCTTGTGGATGAGTGCGCGCAACATCTCGCACTGGGTGTGCAGCTCCACCAGAGGGAACTGGATCGCCTGATTGGCGGCCAGCGGTTTGCCGAAGGGCTTGCGCTGCTTGGCGTAGGCGACCGACTGATCGATGCAGTACTGCGCCGCACCCAGGCTGGACGCGGCCTGGCGGATCCGGTTCTCGTTGAAGAAGTGCTGGACCACCGCCAAGCCGCGTCCCTCGCCGCCGAAGACGGCGGTGTCCGGCACCCGGACGCCGTTCAGCGCGACGCGGGCGTGATCGGTGGGCATGTTGAAGGTCCAGAGATATTCCTCGACGACGAAGCCCGGCGCGTCGATGGGCACCAGGAACGCGGTGATGCCCGCGGCGTCGCCGGGGCCGCCCGAGGTGCGCGCGAAGATCAGGTCGGCGTCGGCGATGTGCACACCGGTGTTCCAGGTCTTCTGTCCGGTGATCACCCAGCCGTCGCCGTCGCGGACCGCCGAGGTCTCCATGTGCGTGGCGTCGGAGCCGTGCTCGGGCTCGGTGATGCCGAAGGCGAAGAACTTCGTCCCCGCGGCCAGCCCGTCCACCCACTCCGCCTGCTGAGCGGGCGTGCCGTATTCGAGCATGAGCAGCAGACCCACGTTGTTGGCGACGATGGCGTGCTCGTTCTGCAAATCGCAGTGCAGACCGAGACCGCGGCGCGCCAGGTGCTCGCGGATCACGGCCATGCCCAGGTTGGTGCCGTCCCGGCCGCCGTACTGCGCCGGGAACGCGTAGCGCAGGTGGCCTGCGGCGTCGGCGCGTCTGCGAACCTCGGCCAGCAGCTCCTCCCACTCCGCGTTCGGCAAGCCGCCGCGCTCCCAGTCGGTGCGGGCGTCCTCGCGGCGGTGGTCGAAGAAGCGGACGTTGTCGTCGGCCTGCTCGAGCGGCGTGATCTCCCGCTCGATGAAGGCGTCGAGTTCGGCCAGGTAATCGACCAGGTCCGCGGGTAATTCGAAATCCATCGAGCGCTCAACCTTTCACGGTGGGTCGGATCTGCATCAGCAGGTCCCATTCGATCTCCGACACCCGGCGGCCGCTGGCCGCCATCACGATGTCGCGCACGCTGCCGTCGCAGTGCGCCGCCGCCTGCCCGGCGAGTCCGACGCCCCAGGCCAGCGTGCACATCACCTTCCACCAGCGGAACCGATCCTCGTCGAAGTCGCCGCCACCGCGGTGGTACCCGCGCACGAACGCGGCGCGCCCGGCGAGCCCGCCGAACTCCCGCTCGTCGGCGCGGAAGCGCCACATGCGCAGCGCGGGCCAGGCCACGTCGCGCATCGGATCGCCGTGCCGCTGCGCGCCTTCCCAATCGAGCACCGCGCGCAGGCCGTCGGGGCCGACGACGATGTTGCCGTTGCGCATGTCGGTGTGCAGCAGTGCCGTGCGCGACGGCGGCGACGGGAGGTGCCGTTCCAGCCAGCGCAGGGCGAGGGCGAACACCGGCCGGTCGGCCAACAGCGCGCGCACGTGCTCGGCGGCCTCGGTGAGCTGGCGCGCGGGATCGGCGGCCGCCACGGGCAGACGATCGGGCGCGGTCGCCGGGTCGATGGCATGCAGGCGTCCCATGGCCTCGCCCAGCTGCTCGGCGACTCGTTCGCCGAGGCCCGCGGCCTCGGTCAGCCGCAACACCCGGCGCGGCACGGTCTCCCCGTCGACCCGCTCGGAGACCACGAACGGCCCGCCGGCATAGGCGCTGTCGGTGCAGACGGCTACCACGGGCGGCACCGGAACACCGTGGGTGCGCGCCAGTTCCCGGACCGCGGCCTCCACGTCCACCGGGACGAGTTCGATCGCGCTCGGCACGATGGTCGCGACCAAGCGGCGCGTCCCGCTCCCCGTATCGGCGTCGAAGGCGACGTTCCGGCGGCGAGCGCCCGCCGACAGGTATTCGACGTTCGACACCGTCACCGGCTGTTCGCCGCCCACCGCGAGGAATTCGGCCAGGCCGCGCGCCAAGTCGGCGCTCACTCGCCCGTCCAGGCGTCGTATCCGGGTTTGGCGATCGCGAGATCGGCCCGCACCACCGAGACCAGCGCCTCCCGGAGCTGTTCGTCATCCCCCTCGGCCACCGCCGCCAGCAGCGCGCGCTCCTGCTCCGCCGCCGCGGGACCCGATTCGATCTCCCGGCGCACGATCCTGGCGAGATTGGCCCCGACGCGCGCCTTGTGCTGAAGGCCCGCGGGCAGGGCGGGCAGCAGCGTCTGCTCGAGCAGCTCGGCGAGCGATTCCAGCAACTCCGCTGCCGATGGGCGATTCTGCATTCGTTCCCCTCGGTCGACTCCGGCCCTCAGCATGGCACGCGCGGCCGTCGTCCCGATCGGTACTTTCGGCCGTCACCCCTGGCCGAGCAGCGGCAACGGCCCCGCCCTCGTGGGATGGGAAGGGCCGGAGAGAACGCGTGGTGATCTGCCGATTCAGCCGTCCTGGTGACGTGGTGAGGCTCCCGACACCGGCGGACCCCGGCTGGCGGACCGCCAGAATGGTGAGCGAACCGGCCCTGGGATCGGTGGGTGTCGCGGGAGCGCTGGTCGTCGCGCCGACACGCGGTCCGGTCTTGCCGACCTCCGTCGGCTCCACTACATTCCTGCACTCGCGAGACCACTCGGTCTCCAATCCCCGCGCGACACACCCGCGACGGCACCGCGTGGGACCCGCGTTGACGATCGGAGCCGGCTCGATGGCGATGCTGCTGTACTACCTACTCCTACCGCTGTACCTGGCCGAGGCTTTCGTCGACATGCTGGATTGACCCCCCGAATCAGCGCCAGCGCAGCGCGGGCGGCTCCGCTCCGGCGACCTGCGCGATCAACGCGGCACTGCGTTCGGCGGCCGCCCGCTGCCGCGCGGTCGGTCGCTCGATACAGGTGACGGCGACTTCACCATCGGCTGTCACGCGGCCGTGGGATCGCTGCCGAGCCAGTCGCGCAGCTGGAGTCGCGTCGCCGGACCCGTTCGCCCGGAAGTAGGCCGCCAGCGCCACCGGGGCCACACCCTCGCACACCGAGTCCACTGCGCTGAGCGGATGGGCGTGCGGCGCGCCGCGCATCGACCAGATGGTGACCAAGGGGCCCTCGGGCCGGACCGCTCAGACCCTGGCCCTGCCAGCGGAATCCGAGCCACGGATCCCGATCGACGGCGATCGTCTGCGCCATAGGCCCACCCTATTGCCCGGAAGCCATGGGGCGAACCGCTCAACCGGCTTGTTCGGCGCCGGGCGGTGGACGGAAGCCGGGGCCCGCCTTCGGTTCGACATCGCGCGGGTCGATCGGTGCGCGGCAGTGGTCGCA
Organism: Nocardia asiatica NBRC 100129; assembly: GCF_000308415.1. Taxonomy (GTDB): domain Bacteria; phylum Actinomycetota; class Actinomycetes; order Mycobacteriales; family Mycobacteriaceae; genus Nocardia; species Nocardia asiatica. The sequence goes on from NZ_BAFS01000206.1 coordinate 8,466, forward strand.
GACCAGCATCGGTGAGGTCCGGTGGCCGCAGTCGCGATGTTCCAGCACGATCGGCGGGCCTTCCGGCCCGGCCAGGTGGTTGTCGCCCCAGACCATCATCGCGGTGACGATCGGATAGAGCTCGCGGCCCGCGGCGGTCAGGTGATAGTCCACCCGCCCGCCGCCGTGGTCGGTGCGGGTGAAGATGCCCGCGTCGATCAGCATGCGCAGCCGGCTGGTGAGCAGATTGCGATTGGTGATGCCGATATTGCGGGCGAAATCGCTGAAGCGGTGCACCCCGAAGAACGACTCGGCGATGAGCAGGATGGTCCACCGGTCGCCGAGCAGTTCGACGACGCGGGTGACCGAATCGTCGACCGGGCGCCGCAGTGTCATGCCGTCATTTTCGCATCTCGGCTCGGTATTGCATTCCTACCGATGGTATCGGAATAATACTGTACAACCGATGGCCCACTCCGGGCCGGACAGTTGGGAGTGTCGATGCCGACCACGAACCACCCGGCCGACGACTACGTGCGCCTGCTCGACCCCGCGGTACGGCCGGATCCGTATCCCCTCTTCGCGCGGCTGCGCGATGCCGGTCCGTTCCGGATCGGCGACGCCCCGGTGGTGGTCCTGACTCGCTACGCCGACTGCGCCGCCATGCTGCGCGATCCGCGCGCGAGCGTCGACCGGTCGCTGGCCCGGTTGCAGCTCGGCTCGATGCCGATCTACGACGGGACGCGCGCGGACGGCGCGGCCGCGGCGAAGCCCTCGTTCCTGTTCCTCGATCCGCCCGATCACACTCGCCTGCGCCGCTTGGTCGCCAAGGCGTTCACTCCGCGTGTCGTGCGCCGGCTGGAGCCACGGATCACCGAGATCGTGGACGACTTGCTCGACCAGCGCGCCCGCGCGGGCAGCTTCGACGCCGTCGACCACTTCGCCTATCCACTGCCGGTGACGGTCATCTGTGAACTGCTCGGCGTCCCACTCGCGGACGAAGCGCGGCTGAGCGCCTGGTCCGCGCTGCTGTCGCGCACACTCGACCCGACCTCCCGCGCGGCCGCGCGGTTCCGCGCCGATCCGGCGTCGATCCAGCGCGCGGGCACCGAACTGCACGCCTACTTCGAAGACCTGATCGATCGCCGCCGCCACACGCCGGGTGCGGACCTGCTGTCGGAACTCATCGCGGCCGAAGACGCAGGGGACGCGCTGACCCATGCGGAACTGATCTCGACCTGTGCCCTTCTGCTGGTGGCCGGGCACGAGACCACGGTCAACCTGATCGCCAACGCCACCCTCGCCCTCCTGCGCAGGCCCGGGGAACTCGCCGCGCTGCGGGCGGATCCGGACCGGGCCGCGGGCGTCGTGGAGGAAACCCTGCGCTTCGACCCGCCGGTGCAGCTGATCCCGCGCATCGCCGCCGACGAGTTGACCATCGGCGGCATGGACATCCAGCGCGGCGATCTGGTGGTGCTGCTCATCGCCGCCGCGCAACGCGACCCCGCGGCGTTCGGCGATCCCGGCCGATTCGACCCGGCGCGCGAGAACCGCCACCTGACCTTCGGCCTCGGAGCGCACTTCTGCATCGGCGCTTCCCTGGCCCGCCTGGAGGCGCGAGTGGCGTTGACCCGGTTCGCGCAGCGGGTCGAAGCCCCGGCGCTGACCGTGGACCCGCCACCGTATCGGGAACATGTCAATCTGCGCGGGCCCGCGCACCTGCCCATCGAATTCGCGGCGATCCGGCCCAGGTAGCCCGGCGGGTCAGCCGTCGTAGACGACGTGTGGCGTCCACTCCTCGGCCGGGCGGACGGCCGCGGCGTGCAGCGCCTCGGCCACGCGGTCGCGGGTGAAAGCGCCCTCGCCCAGCACTCCGTTGATCTGCACCGCGACGGCCCGGATGCCCGCGGACGCCAGCGTGGCGTCCAAACTGGTCACCAAGTTGCGCACGGCCGCCTTCTGGACACCGAGCGAGGCCGCCTGGTGCCACGGCTTGTCCGCGGCCGCGCTGCCGGTCACCAGCACGCGCGCGCCCTCGGACAGGAACGGCCGCGCGGCTTGCACCGCGGGCAGCAGCGCCGCCGCGCCGACGGTGAAGTCCTCGAGCAGTTCGGGAACCGAGAGCCGCAGCGGATCGGCCTGACGGAAGACGCTGGGGTTGAAGTGCAGCACGTCGATGCGGCCGTGGCGCTCGCCCACCCCGGTGACGACCTCGGCCACCGCGGCGGGATCGCTCAGATCCACGCCGACGCCCTGTGCCGCGAACCCCTGCTCGCGCAGTCGCTCCGCCAGCGGCTCGGCCTCCGCGGCGAGCCGGCAGGCCAGCACCGTGGTCCATCCGTCGGCGGCGAACAAGCGGGCGACCGACAGCCCGATGCCCGGCCCCGCGCCCAGCACGAGGAGCAGCGGGGCGGTCACGGGCGCCCGGCCCGGCGATTGTGGACGTAGATCATTCGACCACCGCCTTGATCCGGTTCAGCGTCTCGCGCATCCCCTCGACATTGGTCTTGTTGCGGGTCCATCCGGCGAGCAACCAGTACAGCCGCAGCACCGGGTTGCTGTGCAGCTGGAACGACTCGGTGACGTCGGTGCCGCCGTCGACCGGCTCGAGAACGTAACGCCACGTGTTGATCGGCATGCCGCGCGGGCCGAGCACGGTGAACGCGAACTCGCGACCGGGCTCGCAGGCGACGATGCGGCACACCGTCGCGTACTTCAGCCCCCACCCGTTGCGGTTGACGTGACCGCGGAACTTCACCCCCACCGCGGGGCCGGTCGCGCCGCCCAGCCATTCCGCGGCGAATGTCTCGGGACTGAACCGCCCGGTGTTCTCGATGTCGCTGACCAGCTCCCAGATCTTGTCGGCGGGGGCAGCCATCCGTACCGTCACGCTGTCGTGCATGCGCCGAACGCTAGCAGGCGGTCCGGCCGTCGCTTCCGGGCCGGATCGGGCCGCGGCCAGGCGGGCATCCCAGCCGTCCGGGTCCGCCAGCCACTGTCCAGGGCGCAGCACCCAGCAGGCGGCGAGCAAATCGTGGCCGTAGTGCGCGACGGCCGCGTGCTCCGGCCAGTACTCGCGGGTCCATTCGGGGTCGTCGGTCGCCGCGTCGATGCCGCTGCGGACCACGCCGACCAGCTCGAATTGCAGGTGCTGGACCAGCACCCACGCCTCGGCGTCCATCGGCTTGCGGCGCAGCCGGTCGAGCAGGTCGCGGGCGGCGGCACGCACCCGGCGCTCCATCCAGTGGAAGGTGCGCCGGTGCCCGCGCGGCGCGACGCCGTGCAGCGCCAACACGGCCACGGCGACACCGAGCACGGTCTCGACCAGCCGGTCCCGCAGCACGGGTCCGATCGGCCCGCCGGTGAGGGTCACCCCGCCCGCGATCAGCGCGACCGGCGTGATGAAGACGACCGCGAGTGCGTAATTACGCGGTACGAACAGCTCGATGCAGAACTGCAGCGCGGCGATCAGCACGATCAGCGCGTAACCGGCCGGTTCGAGCTGATAGATGAGCGCGAACAGGCCGAGGCCCACGATCGTGCCGACGAACCGGTGGATCGCGCGCACCTGTCCACGCACCCGGTCCGGTCCGGTCTGCAACACGATCAGGGCGCTGAGCACCGCCCAGTGCGGGCGCTCCAGCCCGAGCAGTGCGCTCAGCGCACCCGCGCCCAGGCAGCCCACGGCCACGCGCATCGAGCTGATCGCCGCGTGCGAGGACAACGACAGCGAGCGCCCCAGCCGGAAGCCGACGCCCGGACGGGCGAACGAGACCAAGGGATCGACCAGCAGGTCGTCGGTGTCGTCCTCGGCGGGAGCGTGCCCGGCGAGCCTGCGCCGGGCATCTTGCAGGGTGGCCAGCAACTCCGCTTCCCCGGGATCCGACGGCAGCCCGGCGTCGTAGACCGCGGCCCACGCGTCCGCCATCGCGGCGCCCGCCCGGTGGCGCGACTCGATGGCGGGCGTCCCCGCCTCGCGCGCCGCCACGTAGGCGTCGACCGCTCGCACCGCAGCCTCGACCGCCGTGCGTTCGGGCTTGCGGCGGTCACGCAGCACCCCGGCCATCGAAACGACGATCGACGCGGCGACACCGCAGGCCGTACAGAACAACAGCGTCGACACCGCGGTCCCGGACTCGACGGCTTTCATCGCGCCCGCACCGACCAGCGCGAAGAACAGCGCACCCGGCGGCCCGAGCCGCAGTGCGTCGATGA
>NZ_BAFS01000205.1 GCF_000308415.1 Nocardia asiatica NBRC 100129
GGTCGGCGCCAAGCCGCGCGCGCTGTCCGGCGGCCAGGCCCAGCGGGTGGCGCTGGCCCGGGCGCTGGCCACCGACCCGGCGCTGCTGCTGCTCGACGAACCGCTGGCCGCGCTGGACGCGAGCACGCGCCTGCGGGTGCGGTCGGATCTGGCCCACCACCTGGCCGACTATCCCGGCCACACCGTGCTGGTCACGCACGATCCGCTGGACGCGATGGTCCTGGCCGACCGGCTGGTGATCGTCGAGCACGGCGCCGTGGTGCAGCAGGGCCCGCCCGCCGAGGTCGCGCGAGAGCCGCGCTCGGACTACGTCGCCAACCTGGTCGGTCTCAATCTCTATCAGGGGACGGCGCAGGGCACGGCGGTAGACCTCGCCGACGAAGGTTCGTTCACCGTCGCCGAGCCGAGCCGAGGGCCGGTGCACATCGCTTTCGCGCCGAGCGCGGTCGGACTGTACCCGCAACCGCCGGCGGGCAGTCCGCGTAACGCTTGGCCGGTCACCGTGGCCGCGATCGAGCAGCACGCGCACACCATCCGGGTCCGGCTCGACGGCGCCCCGGCCGTGCTCGCCGACGTCACTCCGGCCACCGTCGCCGAGCTGCGCCTTCGGCCCGGCGTGCGACTGTGGGCCGCGGTGAAAGCCACCGAGATCCGCGCCTACCCCGCGTGAGATAGCCGACGGTGGCGAATTCGTGTTAACTTAACTGAGAATGGCAATTAACTTAGCTGATCGGAGACGCTCATGACGTCCGCCGTCATCGTCGATGTCGTCCGCACACCGTCCGGTAAGGGCAAAGCGGGCGGTGGCCTGTCGGAGGTACATCCGGCGACCCTGCTGGCGGGCGTGCTCGCCGAACTCGTCGCCCGCAACGACCTCGATCCCGCGGTGGTGGACGACGTGATCGGCGGATGCGTCACGCAGAGCGGTGAGCAGGCGTTCAACATCAGCAGGACCGCCGCGCTGGCCGCGGGGTTCCCGGAGTCGGTGCCCGCCACCACGGTGGACCGGCAGTGCGGCTCCAGCCAGCAGGCCGCGCACTTCGCCGCGCAGGGCGTCATCGCGGGCGCCTACGACGTCGTGATCGCCTGCGGCGTCGAATCGATGAGCCGCGCGCCGATGTTCTCCAACGGGCAGGGCAAGGACGCCAATCGCGGCCCGCTCGCGCACCGGTACCCGGACGGCCTGATCCAGCAGGGCATCGCGGCCGAGGTGATCAGCGCCCGGTGGAAGTTCGATCGGGCCGCGCTCGACGAGTTCGCCGCCCGCTCGCATCGGCTCGCCGCGCAGACCGCGGCGGCGGGCGGTTTCGCCGACGAACTGGTGGCCGCGGGCACGCTGACGGCCGACGAGACGATCCGTCCGGCCACCACCGGCGAGAGCCTCGCCGAGCTGCGCCCCGCCTTCGTCGACGACCAGTACACCGCCCGCTTCCCCGAGATCGAGTGGTCGATCACACCGGGCAACTCCTCGCCGCTGACCGACGGCGCCTCGGCCGCGCTGATCATGAGCGAAGCGGCCGCGGCGAAGCTCGGCCTGCGGCCGCGCGCCCGCTTCCACTCCTTCGCCGTGGTGGGCGACGATCCGCTGCTCATGCTCACCGCCGTCATCCCGGCGACCCGCAAGGCGCTGGACCGGGTGGGACTGAGCATCGATGACATCGACGCCTACGAGGTGAACGAGGCGTTCGCGCCGGTGCCACTGGTCTGGCAGCAGGAGGTGAACGCCGATCCGGACCGGCTGAACCCGCGCGGCGGCGCGATCGCCCTGGGCCACCCGCTGGGCGCCTCCGGCACCCGCATCCTGGCGACGCTGGTCAACCACCTGGAGCAGACCGGCGGCCGCTACGGCCTGCAGACGATGTGCGAGGCGGGCGGCCTGGCGAACGCGACGATCATCGAACGCCTCGGATGAGCGCCCGTACCGCGCTGGTCACCGGCGGGTCGCGCGGCATCGGCGCCGAGGTGGCGCGCCGACTGGCAGGGGAGGGCTTTCACCTGACCCTGGCCGCGCGCACCCGCGAGACCCTCGAGGAGACCGCGGCCCGCCTGCGCGCGGAAACGGGAGCCGAGGTGCATCCGGTGGTCGCGCAGATGAACGACCTGGACCAGGTGCGCGCGCTGGCGCAAGCCCACGAGGAACGCTTCGGCGGCATGAACGCGCTGGTGCTGAGCGCGGGCACCGGCACGGCGGGGAACGTGGCGGACCTGCCCGCGAAGGCCTATGAGCGCATGCTCGACGTGAACTTCCGCGCGCCGCTCACGCTGATCCAGGCGGCGCTCCCGTTGCTGCGCAAGAGCGCGGACGCCGACCGGGAACGAGGAGCGAAGATCATCGCGCTCGCGTCGATCACCGGCGTCGCCGGGGAGGCCGGCCTCGCCGCCTACGGAGCCACCAAAGCGGCGCTGATCTCGCTGTGCGAGACCGTCTCGCTGGAGGAGTCCGGCAACGGCGTCAGCGCGACCGCGGTGTCCCCGGGCTATGTCGACACCGACATGACCGCGTGGAAGCGCGACGTGCTCGACCCGTCCGCCATGCTCAGCACCGGCGACATCGCCGAGATGGTCCTGGCGGTCACGCGGTTGTCCCGCAACGCGGTGGTGCCGAACATCGTGCTGTCGCGAGCCGGTGACCAGCTGTGGCGCGCCTAGCCGCCGTTACCTGGCAGCGACCGAGGCGGCGGTCCGGTATCGGCGCAGCGACACCGACTCGGGCCCGCGGTGAATCGGACAGGCTTCGAAAGAATGTGAATTCGAATTGTGGAATTCATTCCGCCGATCATCGGAATTAGATGTTCGGCATTCCTCTGAGAAATAGCCCGGCGCCTACCGCGGGAATGCGGTAGGCGCCGGTGACGCATCAGAGGTAAGCGCCGCAAACGGGCCACGCGCCCGGACCCTGGGTCGCGAGGACATTCTCGGCGACGCGGATCTGCTCCTCGCGGCTGGCGTTGGACGGGCTGCCGGTGCCGCCGTTGGCTTCCCAGGTGCTCTGGGTGAACTGCAGACCGCCCGAGAAGCCGTTACCGGTGTCGGTTGACCAGTTGCCGCTGCTCTCGCACTGCGCGACGGCGTCCCAGTTGTTCGCCGACGCGGTGGCGGTGGTCAGACCGAACGGCACGGCGACGAAGGCGCCGACAGCCGCGGTGAAGCCGAGAACACGAGTGGTGAATTTACGGTTATGCGACATGAGATTTCCCGCCTGCGCCCACCGGCTCGGCGAATATCCGCCGCGCCCCTGTCCCCAGGAAGGTTGTGGACACTCGAACCGCGGGACAGGGTTTCCGGCGTTCTGCGATTCGAGCTCGATCTCGGTGTTGCCCCGAGCCGTCACCGACGTTAGCGGAGATGTCGCGGCAGATCACGTTCGAATAACGTGCGCCCAGGTTTGACCCTTGGTCGAGACTTGGGGTCATCCCGCCAGGTAGATCGGCGGAAATTCGACCATATCGTACGGCTGTAATGTTTCCGTTATGTGTTCGAGATCACTGTTTGATAGTGAAACGAGTCGCATTTCCGCAGGTAAACGACTTTCGGTAGTAGACACACGACCGGCTCGCCGCGCTGCGGAGGCGCTCCAGCGACCGACTCGTTACCTTTCCTGCCGAAGGGCCAGCGGCCCTACCCCCCGGCGCGACGCCGGCCCGGCCCGAAACCGGTCCGTGACCTCGGCGCATGCCCCCGGCGAGACGCCGAGCGAAGGCGGCAGGCGAACGCAGGCTCGGCAAAATCGGGCGCGCACCAGGGGTGACAGCCGACGACCCGGCGGGGTCGAGATCACTCTCGATCCCGCCGCGCCGATCGAGGAACGCGCCGACGGCCACCGCCGAAGAAGGGCGGGGCCGGGCTCGTGTCGCAGGTAACGGCTCGGGCTACTTCCCGTGCGCGCGCAGCTGGTAGAGCCCCTCGGTTTCCGCCACGACCACACCGTTCGCGTCGGTGACCACCGCGCGCAGCGTGAAGTCGGACTTGCCGTTCGCCGCCGCCTCCGCCGTGATGCGCGCGATCTCGTCCTCCGACAGCGTCGCCTCCGCGCGCACGTCGGTCTTGGCTGGCTTGCGGAAGAAGATGCGCAGGTCTTTGACCAGCGGATAGAACGCCGAGTTGTCGAAAGTCGCCACGGCGATCGCGCCGCCGAGGATCTCGGCGACGGTGAACAGCACGCCCGCGTACATCACGCCGAAGTGGTTGCCGTTGCCCTCGGCGGGCACCGAGGTGGCCGCGAAACCACGCCGCACCTCCACCGCCTGAACACCCATCTTGTGCGCGATCGGGATGGTGAATTCCAGTGCCCCGTTGACGATGTCCTTGAACGGGGGAGAATCGACGTCGCTCATCGCAATCGTCCCTTCACGCCGGAGGTGGCCAGCACCTCGTTGTCTCTGCCACGGCCACCTCGGTGGACCTCACCGAAGCGTAGGCCCTCGGATTCCGGCGCCGACAGGGTGTTGGCGGTTTGCCAACACCGTCGGCCCCGGGGCCTCAGAGGCTTCGGGCGATGATCTCCTTCATGATTTCGTTGGTGCCGCCGTAGATCTTCTGCACCCGGTTGTCGGTCCACATCCGCGAGATCGGATATTCGCTCATGTAGCCGTACCCGCCGTGCAGTTGCAGGCATTCGTCGGCCACCGACGCCGCGCGGTCGGTGGTCCACCACTTGGCCATCGCGACCGTCGGTATGTCCAGCTCCCCGCGCAGATGCCGCGCGATGCAGTCGTCCAGGAAGACTCGGGCCACTCTGGCCTCGGTGGCCACCTCGGCGAGCTTGAACTTCGTGTTCTGGAAGGCGAACACCGGCTTGCCGAAAGCGTGCCGGTCCTTGGTGTAGCGCAGTGTCACCTCGAGCGCGGCCTCCATCGCGGCCACCGAACCGACGGCGATGATCAGGCGCTCCTGGGGAAGCTGCTGCATCAGCTGGATGAAGCCCTGCCCCTCCTGCGTGCCGAGCAGGTTGGTCACCGGAACCCGGACGTCCTCGAAGAACAGCTCGGAGGTGTCCTGCCCCTTCTGTCCGACCTTGTCCAGCACGCGGCCGCGCCGGAAGCCCGGCCGGTCGGCCTCCACCAGGATCAGTGAGATGCCGCTGGCGCCCGCGCTGGTATCGGTCTTGGCGACGACGATGACGAGGTCGGCCTGGCTGCCGTTGGTGATGAAGGTCTTCGAGCCGTTCACCACGTACTCGTCGCCGTCGCGAATCGCCTTGGTCTTGACGTTCTGCAGGTCGGACCCGGTGCCGGGCTCGGTCATGGCGATCGCGCCGACGACCTCGCCACTGGCCATCTTCGGCAGCCACTGCCGCTTCTGCTCCTCGGTGCCGTAGTGCAGCAGGTAGTGCGCGACGATGCCGCTGTGCAAGGTGGCGCCCCAGGAGGTGTCGAACGCCTTGGCCTGTTCCTCGATGAGCACCGCCTCGTGGGCGAAGGTGCCGCCGCCACCGCCGTACTCCTCCGGGATCGACGCGCACAGCAGACCCAGCGCGCCCGCCTTGGTCCAGAAGTCGCGGTCGACGTGGTGCTGCTCGATGAACTTGTCGATGTTCGGCGTCAACTCCTTCGCGAAGAACGAGCGGGCGAGCTCGCGCAGGGCGTCCAGGTCGTCGTCGAGCCAGGCGGACCGGTAGGTCGTCATCGGGGGTTTCCTCGCGAAAGTCTGATACCGATAGTTACGGGTACAGTGTGTACCAATCGTGCGCCGGGTACAAGGTGTACCACCGAAATCCCCGACCGATACGCTGGGCGCCGTGGCACGACGATCCTGGGTGGACACCGCCGAAGCACGGCGCTCCACCAGCACGAGGCCCGGCCGCGACGAGCGCCGCCGAGCCATCGTGCAAGCCGCTATCGCGGCGATCGAGGAGGACGGCCCGCACGCGCTGACCGGCCGGATCGCCGACCGCGCCGGATTGGCCAGAACCCACGTCTACCGGCATTTCGCCAGCAAGGAAGAACTCGACCTGGCGGTGGCGCGGCAGGCGCACCACGATCTGACCGAGCGGATCCGCGCGCGATTGGCCGTGCACGGCACGCCGCTGGACATCATTCGCGCGCCCTTGGCCCAGCACGTCCGATGGGCGGCCGAGCATCCGAACCTCTATCGCTTCTTGGTCGGACGCGACTATCGGCGCGGACGCAACGAGCCGCGCGTCGGAGGGAGCGCCTTCGCCGCCGAGATCTCCGCGGCCGCGGCCCGCTATCTGCCGGAGTTCGGAGCCGACCCGCTGGCCGCGGACCGCGTGGTGGTCGCGCTGCTCGGCCTGGTCGACGCTTCGGTGCGGTGGTGGCTCGAGCACCACGACACCACCGAAGCCGCCCTCGTCGATCGCCTCACCACCGAGTGCTGGCTGCTCATCGACAACCGGCTGCGCGATCTGGGCATCGCGATCGACCCCCGGAAACCGCTGCCGGGCAACTGATCAGCCCGTTCGGCACGGCCGGGTCAGCGCGCGGCGGGAACCACTTCCCGCGTGATGGCGTGCACGAAGTCGGGCAGATCACCCGGGTTGCGCGAGGTGAGCAGGGTCCATCCGCCCTCGGTGGAGCGGACCGCGGGCTCGTCGACCCACGCGCCGCCCGCGTTGCCGAGGTCGGCTCGGAGCGAGAAGTACGAGGTCAGCGTCTTACCGGAAACCAGCTCCGCATTCACCAGTAGCCAGGGGCCGTGGCAGATCGCGGCGATCGGCTTGCCCGCGCCCGCGAATTCCCGGGCCAGTTCGATCGCCCGGTCGGTGACTCGCAACTTGTCCGCGTTCACCGTGCCGCCGGGCACGACGAGCACGTCGAAATCGTCCACGGAAACCTCGTGCAGCGACGTATCCGGTTGCACCACCGCGTCTTTCTCCGTGTCGTGCCGGTAGGTCTGCACCGCTTCGCGCTTCGGCGCGGCATGAGTGACCCGAGCGCCGCGTTTGCGCAGTTCGTCACGCGGCACCAACAGCTCGTCCCGCTCGACCCCGGTGTTCGAGGTGATGATCAGGACCCGAGTCCCATCCAGCTGATCGGTCATGACGACTCTCCTTTCGCCTCGGGTTGGTCCTGTTTCGGTCATGCCGCGCGCGGGCCGGACTAAACCTCGCCGGGAGTGCGATCCGTGGCGTCGGCCGGCGGAATCAGCGTGCTGGAGAGGTGCTCCTGTGCCAAGCGGCGCAGCGCGGCGAGCAGCGTATCGCCCAGAATCGTTCCGACGATGGCGGTTTCGGTCATCCGGTCGACCCCGGGCTTGTCGCCGACCAGGGCGAGGTCGGTGGCCGCGATGGTCTCGCTGGCGGCCGCGTAGTCGTCCATCGCGGCGACCACGTCCTCGTGGCCGAGCAGGCGCAGCGCGGCGCAGACGTCGATGAGGGTGCCGCGAGCCGGGCTGTCGTCGTGGATCCGCCAGCCGCGCCGGTCCAGCAGTGCCGTGACGTCCTCGGTGGCGATTTCCCGCTGCTCGCCGCCCACCTGCGATCTGCGCCCACCGAGCGCGTACTGCACTCGGCCGAGCGAGTCCCGCACGGAGAGGCTGCCGCTGTCGAGCGCGGCGAGCAGGTCCTTGGCCGCTTCGATGGACACGCCTCCGATATCCACCAGCGCCCTGATCAGCCGCAGTCTGCTGACGTGGGCGTCGCTGTATTCGGCCTGATTGCGGTGGGTTCGCACCCCGGAAGGCAACAGCCCCTCGCGCACGTAGTACTTGATCGTCGCGGGAGGGACGCCGCTGGCGCGGCTGAGTTCGGCGATCCGCATCGGACTCCTCGGGCTCGGACGGCATCTTGACAGTGGATAGTACAGCTATCCATAATTCATGCTGATAGTACAACTATCGATACTCAAGGTTTCGAAAGGTCGCTGGTCATGCCTGCTCTGTCCCCGCGCTTGTCCGCACTGTCCTGGCATCGCCCGCTGATGCTGCTCGCCGTCGCGATGGCACTACTGGTCGCCTGGTCGATCGGCGGCGTGATCGTCGACGACCGAACCCTGACCGGTTTGCCGATCTGGGCCAAGTCCGCCAAATTCGCCCTCTCCGTGCTGGTTTACGCCGTGACGTGGGCGTGGCTGATCGCCCAGCTCACGCGCTGGCGCCGGGTCGCCTGGTGGGCGGGAACGGTCGCGGCGCTCGGTCTGGCGCTCGAGCTGGTCGTCATCACCACCCAGATCGTGCGGGGCACGACCAGCCACTTCAATTTCACGACGCCGTTGAACGCGGCGCTGTGGGAGATCATGGGCTCCTCGATCGTGGTGGTCTGGGTCGCCACCTTGGTCGCGTCGGCCGCGCTGTTCGTCGACCCGCCTGCCGACCCCGCCCGCGGCGCCGCGATCCGCTACGGCGCGATGCTGTCACTCGCGGGCGCCGCGCTCGGGATGCTGATGGTCCGGGCGACGCCCGAACAGCGCGCGGCGGGCGGCTCGATCAGCGGCGCGCACACCGTCGGGCTGCCCGACGGCGGGCCCGGGTTGCCGCTGCTCGGCTGGAGCACCGCCGGAGGCG
>NZ_BAFS01000204.1 GCF_000308415.1 Nocardia asiatica NBRC 100129
CGCCATGAAGGTGAGACTGCGGCCCTCCTGGGCCGCGATCTCCTTCGCGCCGGTCTTGTAGATGCTGTGGTTGTCGCAGGTGGTCAGGGCTTCGTCGTACCGGAAAGCGATCTCGTGCTGACCGGGATTGCACTCACCCTTGGCGGATTCGACGTACATCCCCGCGCCGTCCATCTCCTTCCGGATACGGCGCAGCAAGGGCTCGATCCGCCCGGTGCCGAGCATCGAGTAGTCGACGTTGTACTGGTTGGCCGGGGTCAGCCCGCGATACCCGGCGTTCCAGGCCGCCTCGTAGCTGTCGTCGAACACCAGGAACTCGAGTTCGGTCCCCACGAACGCGCGCAGGCCACGCTCGGTCAGCCGATCGAGCTGTCTGCGCAGCACCTGGCGCGGCGAGACCGCCACCGCCCGGCCTTCCGGCACCACGTGCTCGACATCGCACAGCACCAACGCCGTGCCCGGCCACCACGGCGCGGTCCGCAGGGTGCGCAGATCCGGCCGCAGCACGACGTCTCCGTACCCGGTCGCCCAGGAGGACAGGGCGTATCCCTCGACAGTCGTCATGTCCACGTCCACCGCGAGCAGGTACCCGCACGCCTCGGTGGCGTGCGCGACGACCTCGTCCAGGAAATATCGCGCCGCGCAGCGTTTCCCTTGCAGCCGCCCCTGCATGTCGGTCATGGCGACGAGCACCGTGTCGATCTCGCCCGTGTCGACCCGGTCCCGCAATTGCGCCACACTCAGCATCCCGCTACGCATCCACGACCCCTCTCGGCACCAACCGTGCTCACGCTAGAACAAAACGGACACGTTTGCGACGGGACGCACCAATCTCGGCCGCGCCGCCCACCGACTCGAGATCAGGCCAGCTCAGCGGCGCGTCGGCGGGAGCGCGGCAAGATCAGGACAAGGGATTGCGGAGTGCGGCGGAGAAGACGGGGAAGCGGCGCGGGCGGGGAGGCGACATCGCGGGCGGGCGCGGCGCGCGGATCGGTCGTCCGAGCCACATGCGCGCGAGCAAGGCCGCGAAATCCAGGTGGCCGCGCAGCGCCGGACCGGCGAGGGCCAGCGACCAGCTGGTCCGGGTACCGGCCGCGGGCAGCTCGCGCCCGGCGAAGCGACCCGCGAGCCAGTCGATCATGACCGGCAGCGCCAGGAATTGCAGCAGCAGATGGGTGCTGAGCCGGTCGCGCAGGTAGCGCACGTGCGCTCCCCCGTCGACATAGCGGGCGACGTGACCGTCCACGTCGGCGACCGCGATCACCTCGTCGTGCACGCCTTGCAGCACCAGCATGGGCATGGCGGGCGCTTGGCGGCCCGGGTGGATGTCCTCGAGAATCCGCCGCAACCCGTCCTGGGCGATCATGGCGGTGATGCCCGCCGGGCTGTGCTTGTCGATATCGCGGCGGGCGAAGCGATACAGCAGCGGGAACGTCGCGGTGGTCTCGGTCTCGGCCAGCCAGCCGAGATACCGCGCGTCGAGGTGGGCGCGCAGCAGGCGGTCCAGATCCGGGTAGCCGCGGCGCAGCCCCGCGGTGAAGACGGCCGCGAACCCCGCGAACAGCGTGCCGTTGAGCCGTACGAAAGCGGCGGCCGGGTCACCGACCGGCGATCCGGCGACCGCGCCGACGATATTCAGCTCGGGCGCGTACTGCGCGGCCACCTCCGCGGCCCACGCGGTGGCCAATCCCCCACCCGAATAACCCCACAGGGCAACGGGTGTGACGGGGTCCAGCCCGAGCGGGACGAAGGAGACAGCGGCGCGCACCGCGTCCAGCGCGCGATATCCGGGCTCCCTGGCCACGCCGAACCGTCCTGCGGTCCCGCCGTGGTCCGGCACCGACACCGCCCAGCCCCGGGCCAGGGCGCTGGCGATCAGCGGGAGTTCGAGCTGAGGTATCGCCCCCGCGGCCCGCGCACCGCGCCGCAACGCGTAGGAGGGAAGACATTTCGAGGCCACCGCGTCGATCGCGCACTGGAACGAGACCAGCGGGCGCGGCTCGGCGGGGTCCGCGCCCCAGGGCAGCAGCACGGTGGTCACCGCGACCTCCGGCACTCCGTCAAGATCACTCGTGCGATAGAGCAACTGCCATGCCGAGACGCGCTGGGGCACCATGCCGAAGAATCCGATCTCCACCCTGCGCGTGCGCACGATCGCGCCGGGACGCAAGCGCCCGGCCGCGGGCGGCGGGAGGTAGAACGGATCGGCTTCGGGCAGTATCGGCCGATGCGAGAAAGCCGCCGGCTCGGGCGGCACCGCGCCGCCGTCCCACTCGAGCTCCACAGTCATCCGGTTCTCCCTCTCCGACGGCACGGCCGTGACCACGGGCACCGCCGCGCCGGTGACGGTGCGCGGGGCCCGTACTCACCCAACCAATGTCGCGGCCGGAAAAGAATTGTCGCGGGGCCCAATTAGATGCGCGCGGATTCTCTCGCCGATGCAGTGACAGCGCGGCTCACAAGCTGCCGTTGCCGCCGATCATCCACGGATTGAAGGTGCATTCCAGCGCCGGATGCGCGACCGGGTCGAGCGCGCGCAGCACGATCGATGCCGCCCGCGGGGAATACATCATCGTCAGGTGATCGGACATATCCTGCTCACACCCGTCCTGCAGCGTCACGTTGTCCACCGTCGCGTCCGGACCCGCCTGCAGGAAGGTCCATTGATAAGGGTTGGTGATCTCGTCGTGCCGCGAACCGATCGCCGTGTAGGCGACGCCGGGCACCGTGTCGCCCTGCGCGTTCAGGCTGGTGTAGAACGGCGAGCCCGCCGCCTGCTGGATATTGGCGATGCCGACCAGCGGTTCGTAGAACCCCAGGATGTTCACGCCCAAGTTGTTGATGATCCGGCCCAGCGTCGCGATGCCCATCAGCGAGGTGCCGTGGTGGGTGGCCCCTAGACTCACCAGCTTGCCCACTTTGCCCTGGCCGCCTTCGAATTTCAGGTAATGGTTGGCGACCGTGCCGCCCTGGGAATGCCCGACTATGTCGACGGCCTGCGCACCGGTCGCGGCCAGCACCCGATCGATGAAGTCCCGCAGTTGCGCCGCCGAATCCTCCATCGGACCGACGCCGAAGCGCCCGGGCAGGACGGGGCCGAGTCCGCCGCCTTGCATCAGGCCGGATCGCCCGAAGTTGAAGGCGAAGACGCAGAATCCGGCGCGCGCCAGACGCGGCGACAACGAGGAGAAGGTGTCGTAAGCGTTCAGCCAGGTGCCGTGCAGCAGCACCACCGGCCGCGGGTGTTCGGCGGTGGGAGCGCAGTTCCAGCGGTTGGCGCCGGACGGGGCGGAGTCGGGGTGGGTAAGACCGTAGGCGAACGCGGCCAGATACGCCGACATCTCCGGACCCTCACCGGAGGCGTCGGATGCGACGCTGGTCGCCCAGCCCGACGAACTTCCGGCGTCCACGATCGCGCGCGGCTGCCTGCCGTCCGGGGCGGGCGTCAGGCCCGCGCTGATATAGTCCGCCAGCGCCTGCTGCGTCGGTTCGATCTCTTCTCGCGCGTACGCCGCGCCGCCGCCGAGCGCGGTCGCCATGGTGACGCCCGCGATCACCGCCGCCCCGAGAATCGCCCGCCGAGCGTTGTGCATAATTGCCAACATCCAGTCCACTTCCATTCGCACCGAACGAATGCGGCCCGGCGGCGAATCGAGCACCGCCGAACAATGTCTCCCACGCCACATTTCGAGGCGAGATGTGATCCGGGCCATAGTTACGGGCCGCTTTCCGAATGTAGGGCGCGCCCGGGAGTGGTGTCACTGCACGCGGAAGAGAACATTTCCTCCGCGATATTGGCGTCCGAACCAAATTTCACGCGGCCGCGCGCACGAGCTTGCCGCGGGTTCTGTGGTCGGAAACAATCGGCCCATGTCCGTCGCGTTGTCCCCGGTGGCCGGTGACGCCCCGCTCGTCACCCGGTTGCTCACCCGCTGGCCGCAGATCGCCGAGCGCATGCTCGCCGCGGGCCTCGGCACCACCCCGCCGGCCGCCGACCTGCCGGAGGGGCATTTCACCGCCGAGGTGCTGCCCGCGATCTACGCGTGCGGCCGCGCGGTGCTGCAAGCGATCGGCGAACAGCGCAGCTTCACCAAGGCCGAGGTGGCGACGTTCGTCGCCCCGGTGGCCGAGCGGCACGCCGAGGACCGGTTTCCGCTGCCCGTGCTGATCGAGGCCATTCACGGTTCGGCGCAGTCGGTGCTGCAGGAGGCAGCCGCGCTGGCCTCCCGCGAGGAGCTCGACGATCTCGTTCTGCTCGGCAGCCGTCTGCTCGACCTGCTGATGCAGATCAACGTCACGGTCGTGGAGACCTACACCGAGGTCGAGCAGTCCATCTACAACGCCGAGCGGGAGGCGCGCCGCACGCTGTGCTCGGCGCTGCTGAACGGGCTGCCCACCGCGGAACTGGCGGCGCGGGCGGACACGGCGCTGGCCGAGCACTACACCGTGCTCGCGATCCACATCCGGCACGACGACCAGCCGAGCACCGTCGCGACGCTCGTCGGTCGCCGCCGCATCCGCATCCTGCACCGCGCGCTGGACGCCCTCGCGGGCACGACGGCGCTGGCCACCTTCGACGGCTGGACCGGAATCGCGTTGCTGCCCAGCGCTTCCGGCGCCGAAGCGGACGACGCGCGCCACGCGCGGCTGGCCACGGAACTGACCGAGCACTTCGGTGTTCCGGTGTTCGTGGCCGAATATCCGTCCGTGCCGAGGGACGCCATCCCGCACACCGCGAAAGAAGCCACCGAACTCGCCGAACTCGCGCGCTTGCTCGGCCGGCCCTCGGGCGTCTACCAGCTCGACGACCTGCTGCTGGAGTACCAGATCACCAGACCGGGCACCGCCCGCGCGCGACTGGCCGAGCGCATCGCGCCGATCCTGGACAGTCCCCATCTGCTCGACGCGCTCGACGCGCATCTGCGGCACGGTTCCGATCGCAAGGCGGCGTCCGCCGAGATCCACGTGCACCCGAACACTTTCAGCTATCGCCTGCGCCGCATCGCCGAACTCACCGGCGCCGATCCCACCGACCCGCACGACTCCCGGCTGCTCGCGGCCGCGCTCACGATTCAGCGCCTGCACCCGGTCCGGCCGACCGGCTCGGCCCGGCCCGCGGACGGAAACTCGCTCGCACCGTGAGCCGGTCCTGGCTACCGTCCTCGCATGGGCGACGAACACGATCCGGTCGACGCGGGCCGCTATCTGCTGACCGGCCGATCGCTGCGCGAATACCGCGCCATGTTCGCGCTCACCGACGACGACCTGCGTGGTGACATCCTCGACTGCCCAGGAGGCGCCGCGAGCTTCGCGGCGGAGGCAGCCGAACTGGGCGCGCGGGCGATCGCGGCCGACCCGGTGTACCGCATGCCCGCCGCGGAGCTGACCGCGCTGGCGTCCGCGGAACTCGACCGCAACGCGGCCCACACGACCGCCGCCGCCGACCGCTACGTCTGGGGTTTCTACGGCGATCCCGACGGCCATCGGCGGCTGCGCGGGACGGCGGCGCGCCGGTTCGCCGAGGACCTGCGCGCGAACCCGTGGCGTTATCGCTACGGCGTGCTGCCCGCGCTGGATTTTCCCGATCGGTCCTTCGATCTGGTGTTGAGCTCGCACTTGCTGTTCACCTACGCCGACCGCTTGGATTTCGACTTCCACTCGGCGGCACTGCGGGAGCTGGCGCGAGTATGCCGCGGCGAGGTCCGGGTGTTCCCGCTCGTGGATCATGCCGGGGGGCGGCTGGACGACCTTCTCCACCGTCTCCGGGAAGCCCTGCGTAGCGAGGGAGTGCGATCGGACCTCGTCGGCGTCGATTTCGAATTCCAGCGCGGCGCGAGTTCGATGCTGCGCCTGCGCGTGCGCTAGCCCGCACCGCTCGGAGGCCGTGGCGGGTGGCTGGGTCAGGAGCGGTGCGCCCAGCTTGCATTCCGCAGATGCGGAAATAAACTTCCTTTCATGTCGAATTTGCGGATCAGCGAGGCCGCCGCGCTGCTCGGGGTCAGCGACGACACCGTGCGGCGCTGGATCGAGCAGGGCAAGCTGACCGCCCTGCAGCTCGACAGCGGGCGCAAGGGCGTCAGCGGCCGGGAACTCGCCGAGTTCCTCCGCGCCAACGCCGAGGCGCCGGAGCCCGGCGCCACCGTGGCGGCCTCGGCGCGCAATCGCCTGCGCGGCATCGTCACGCGGGTGGTGAAGGACACCGTGATGGCCCAGGTGGAGATGCAGGCGGGACCGTTCCGCCTGGTGTCACTGCTGAGCCGGGAGTCGGTGGACGAGCTCGGGCTCGAGGTGGGCAGCGTCGCGGTGGCGTCGGTCAAGTCGACACATGTCGTAGTCGAGATACCGGAGAGTTGACAGAGATGATCCGACTGAGCGCGATGGCCGTTGCCGGAGTCACCGCGGTCGCGTTGACCGGATGCGGCTCCGGCGAGCCCGCGCCGACGCACCCGAACGGGATCGGCGGCACCGTGACGGTCTTCGCCGCGGCCTCGCTCACCGAGACGTTCACCGAGCTGGGCAGACGATTCGAGGCTGTACACCCGGGAGTGCGGGTGGTGTACAGCTTCGGCGCCAGTTCCGCACTCGCCGAGCAGATCGTCCAAGGCGCGCCCGCCGACGTCTTCGCCTCGGCCGCGCCGAAGAACATGCAGCAGGTCGTGGACAAGGGCGAGGTCACCGCCGCACCGGCCACCTTCGTGCGCAACCGGCTGGAGATCGCGGTGCCGCAGGGCAACCCGGCCGCGATCACCGGCCTGGCCGATTTCGGCAAGAACGAACCGAAGATCGCCCTGTGCGCCGTTCAGGTGCCGTGCGGAGCGGCAGCCGAGAAGGTTCTCCAGATCGCGGGCGTCGATCCGCGGCCCGACACCCGCGAGGCCGACGTTCGAGCGGTGCTGACCAAGGTGAAGCTCGGCGAGGTCGACGCGGCGCTGGTCTATCGCACCGATGTGCGCGCGGGCGGCGCGCAGGTGCAGGGCATCGCCTTCCCGGAGGCGGACCAGGCGGTCAACGACTATCCGGTGGCGCCGCTGGCGCACGCGCCGAACGCCGCGGCGGCGGCCGCGTTCGTCGAGTTCGTACGCTCCGAGCAGGCCCGCGCGGTGTTCACGGCGGCAGGATTCGATACCCCGTGATCGGCTCGGCACGGCGACGGGCGCCCGCGGGACGACGACCGCTGGTGCTGGTGCTGCCCGCGGTCGCCGCGCTGGCGTTCCTGCTCGTGCCCCTGCTCGGCTTGCTGTGGCGGACGCCATGGCGGACGCTGCCCGAGCGGCTGGCGGCCGCCGAAGTCGGTGCGGCGCTGCGCTTGTCGCTGCTGTGCGCGAGCCTGGCGACGGTGCTCTGCCTGGTGTTCGGAATTCCGCTGGCCTGGCTGCTCGCCCGCGGCGAGGTGCCCGGCAGCGGGGTGATCCGGGCGCTGGTCACCGTGCCGCTGGTGCTGCCCCCGGTGGTCGGCGGCGTCGCCCTGCTGCTGGTGCTGGGCAGGCGCGGGCTGGTGGGCCGGTATCTGTACGAATGGTTCGGGGTCGCACTGCCTTTCACCACCGCGGGAGTGGTGATCGCGGAGGCGTTCGTGGCGATGCCGTTCCTGGTGATCGCGGTGGAAGGCGCGCTGCGGGCGGCCGATCCGCGCTTCGAGGAGGCGGCCGCGACGCTCGGCGCGTCGCGCTGGCTGACCTTCCGGCGGGTCACGGTGCCGTCGGTGCTGCCGGGGATCGTCGCGGGCGCGGTGCTGTGCTGGGCGCGTGCGCTCGGCGAATTCGGCGCCACCATCACGTTCGCGGGCAACTTCCCCGGCCGGACCACCACGATGCCGTTGGCGGTCTATCTGGCGCTGGAGACCGATCCCGACGACGCGATCGTGCTGAGCCTGGTGCTGCTCGGTGTCTCGGTGGCGGTGCTGGTCGCGCTGCGCGAGCGCTGGATCCGGGGTGTGCTGTGACCCTGGATGCGCATCTGCGGATCGCGAGGGGGTCGTTTCGGCTCGATGTCTCCGTGGCCGTCGCGCCGGGCGAGGTGGTCGCTCTGCTCGGTCCCAATGGGGCGGGCAAGACGACGGCGTTGCGCGCGCTGGCCGGACTGACGCCGCTCACCGCGGGCGCGATCCGGCTCGACGGCGAGACCTGGGACGCGCCACCGGAGATCTTCGTGCCCGCCGAGCGGCGGCGCATCGGCGTCGTCTTCCAGGACTACTTGCTGTTCGCCCACCTCAGCGCGCTGGAGAAT
>NZ_BAFS01000203.1 GCF_000308415.1 Nocardia asiatica NBRC 100129
TAGAGGGCGGCGAAGCACTGCAGTGCCGCGTCGACGGCCGCCGGGTGGGCCAGGTGCGGCAGGCTCGGCGCGCTGCCCGCCAGCGGCGTGAGATCGAGCCGGGCCAGCACGGAGTCGGCGCCCACTCGCGCCGCGGTGATCAAACGGAAGCTCGGCCCGTAGGCCAGGCCGTGTGCGGCCAAGCCGTCGTAGAGCGTCGCCGCGGTCACGTCCACCGCGTCCGCCGCGGGCGTGAGGTCGATGGTGCGCGCGTCGACGTCGGCCTCGATCAGCCTGCCGTGCGCGTTGATCGTCCAGGTGGTCGCGGTGGCGGCGCGCGAGCGGAGGGTGAACCGGTGCGTGGTCTCCTCGACGGTGAGGCGCAACACCGGCACGTCGTGCTGCGCGATCACCAAGGGGGCGACGAATTGCACCGACTCGAGCCCGAAGCCGCTGCGGCCGGTGCGGACGGCGATGGCGCTGAGCGCGGCGTCCAGATAGGCCGCGCCCGGCAGCACCACCGATCCGTCCACCACGTGATCGGGCAGCCACGGCAGCGCGGCCACCGACAGCTCGACCTCCCATTCCGGTTCGGAGGCCGCCGTGCGCTGGCCGAGCATGACGTAACCGTCGACGGCGCCGACGCGGTCGGCCTCGATCGCGGGGTCCTCGGTCCACAGCACGCGGCGCTGCCACGGGTAGCCGGGCAGATCCAGGTGGGCGCCGGGCGTCTCCGGCGTGCCGGGCACGCGCGTGGTGTCGAGCCCGCCCACCTGGTACAGCTCGCCCACGGTGCGCAGCAGGTTGTCCCGGTCGTCGGCGTTGCGCGACAGGGTGCTGATCGCCGCGCCGTCGAGGCCGCGGCGCACGAACGCCTCCTTGATGTTGCCGCTGAGCACCGGGTGCGGCCCCACCTCCAGGAAGACCCGGTGCCCCGCGTCGAGCAGGCTGTCCACGGCCGCGCCGAACCGGACCGGCTCGCGCACGTTGCGACACCAGTACTCGGCGTCCCAGTCCGGGCCGGACAGTTCGCCGCCGGTGACGGTGGACCAGATCGGCACGCGCGCCGGTCGCGGTGTGAGATTGGCCAGCGCCGTTGTGAGGTCGCCGAGAATGGGGTCCATCAGGTGGCTGTGATAGGGCACTTCGACGCGCAGCGCTTTGGCGAAGACGCCCTCGGCGGTGAGTTCTTCCCGGATGCGGTCCAATTCGGCCAGGTCGCCCGACAGCGTCGCCGCCGAGTGGCTGTTGACCGCCGCGACGCAGACGTCCGGCACGCCCGCGAGGCGCTCGCGCAACTGCTCCTCCGACAGACCGACGGCGAGCATGCCGCCGGTGCCCGCCGTGGTGGCCTGCAACCGGGCGCGGTGACAACTCACCAGAAGCGCGTCGCGCAGCGACAGCGAGCCCGAAGCGTAGGCCGAGGCCACCTCGCCCACGCTGTGGCCGACCACCGCGGCGGGATGAATGCCGAGTTCGGCGAGTTCGGCCATGAGCGCGGCCTGGACCAGGAAGTTCGCCGGCTGTGCGTACGCGGTGCCGGTGATGCGCGACTGCTCTTCCGGGCGCAGCAGTTCGTCCACGATCGACCAGCCCGCGATCTCGCGGAAGATCTCGTCGATCGAGCGTGCGGCCGCGGCGAAGTGCCCGTCGGCCTCGAGCAGGCCGCGGGCCATGCCCCACCACTGCGGGCCCATGCCGCTGAACACGAACACCGGTTGGGTGGAGCCGTCGGTGAGGGCGCGGACCGGTGACTTGCCCGCTCCCGCGGCGAAATCGGCCAGCTGGGCACGCAGGTCGTCGGCGTCCCGGTAGCCGAACGCGGCGCGGAGGGGATGGTGTGCGCGCCGGGTCCACGCCGCTTCGGTCACCGCGTCCACCGGGGCGGTCTCGGTCAGCTCTTGCAGCTGGGTGGCCATGGCGCGCAGCGCGGTTTCGTTGCGGGCCGACAGCGGCAGCACGGTGATCGGCGTCGACGCGGCCCGCGCTTGCAGCTGTGGCGCGCGGGTCAGGATCGCGTGGGCGTTGGTGCCGCCGTAGCCGAAGCTGTTGACCGCCACCGCGGCCCGGCCGTCTTCGTTCGGCAGTGGTTCGGTCGCCAGCGGAACGCGTAACCGCAGTTCCTCGAACCGGATCTCCGGGTTCGGGTTGTCCAGGCGCAGCTGCGGGGCGATGACGCCGTGGTGCAGGGTCAGCGCGGCCTTGATGACGCCGGCGACGCCCGCGGCGGCCTCGGTGTGCCCGATGTTGTTCTTCATCGAGCCCACCGGCAGCGGCTCGTCGCGGCCGTCGACCGCGCCGTACACCGCGCCCAGGGCGGCCAATTCGAGCGGGTCGCCGACCGGTGTCCCGGTGCCGTGCGCCTCCACGAAACGAACGTCGCGCGCGTCGATGCCCGCCAGCCGGTGCACCCGCCGGGCCAGCGCTTCCTGTGCGACCGGGTTGGGCACCGGGATCGCCAGCGTGCGGCCGTCCTGGTTGACGCCGCTGCCGCGCACCACCGCGTAGATCCGGTCGCGGTCGCGGACCGCCGCGTCCAGGGTCTTCAACACCACCGCGCCCGCGCCCTCGCCGCGCCCGTAACCGTCGGCGGCCGCGTCGAAGGACTTGCACCGCCCGTCGACCGCCAGGAAGCGGCCTTTGCACATGGAGATGAACGCCTCGGGCCGCAGCATCGCGTTGGCCCCGCCGACGATCGCCGATTCGCACTCGCCCGACTCCAGCGCGAGCACCGCTTGATGCAACGCGACCAGGGAGGACGAGCAGGCGGTGTCGATGGTCATGGTGGGTCCGAGCAGATCCAGCAGGAACGCGATGCGGGCCGACAGCAGCGTGTGCGACGAGCTGGTCGGGCTGTGGCTGTTGATCGAGGCGCGCGCCATCGAGCCGCTGCGCACCAGCGCGTTGTCGTTCATGAAACCGCCGACGAACACGCCGACCTCGCGCCCGCCGACCCGGCCCGCCATCCCGGCGTCGTCCAGCGCCTCCCAGGCGACTTCGAGCAGCAACCGCTGCTGCGGGTCCATGATCGATGCCTCGCGCTGGGAGATGCCGAAGAACTCGGCGTCGAACTCCCACAGCGACTGGGTCAGGAAGCCACCGTGCCTGGTGTACATCCGGCCGGGCGCGTCCGGGTCGGGGTCGTAGAACTTCGCAAGGTTCCAGCGATCGGCCGGCACCTCCACGATTCCGTCGCCCTTGCGCACGACGAGATCCCAGAAAGAGTCCGGCCCGTCGATGCCGCCCGGGAAACGGCAGCCGATACCGACAATTGCTACATTGGGCATGCAAAATCCCCTGGTGCTCGGGTATTCGAAAACCGCAGGCGCGTATTCCGTCGGCGTCTTCGAATCAGCGTGGAGACAACCGGAATCGCGACGCCGGTAAACCTGTTCGGCCGTGAGCGTCGTCCGGAGTGAAGTGGTTCCGCGGTAGGAGGTCAGTGTCCACCCATGGTAGGAGGACCGATTCGTGAAGGTCAATAAGGAACTGTGCGGTCACGGCGCGAAAAACATTGCGGCAACGCTATTGCCGGCTTCGCCATCGATGCAGTTCAGGGCGGGTATGACGATATTATTCTGACGTTATTACAAGGTTATGGCCGCCCGATCGCCGAGTAATTACACCGTTATTCCGGTGTTATTCCGCCGGTCTCGGACACGCTCGCCCGGAAGCTGTTGAGTGGGTCCTCGTTCCGTGGCTACGATGACTCGTCGAATTGGCACTGGGTGAAAGGCGATGGGCGTGGATCCGTACAACACCGGGCAGTTCCGTATCGAGGCGGAGGCCGAGCCCGTGGAAAGCCTCGCCTGGCTGCTGGCGTTCACCGAGCGATACATCGCGGGCTGGAACAGCGGAGACGGCGCGGCGGTCGCGGAATGCGTCACCGAGGACACCATCTGGCACGACCCCTCGCTGGACGCGCCCGCGCACGGGCGGGCGGGCGTGGCGAAATTCGTCGCGGACACGGTGCGCTCGTTCCCGGATGTCGCCTACACCAACCCGTTTCCGCCGGTGCTCGCCGCCGACGATCGGATCGCCCTGGTGCCGTGGCGGATGACCGGGACCCATCTCGGCCCGATCGACCCGCCCGGCTTCGGTCCGACCGGTAAACGGATCGACCTGCTGGTCATCGACGTGTGGCAGTTCCGCTCGGGGCTGATCTGGCGTAGCCAGGCCACGTGGGACCTGACGGAGATGTTGCTGCAATTGGGTCTGATGCCGCCGCGCGGAAGCGCCGCCGAGCGCGCGATGGCACGCGCCCAGCGGCTGCGGTCCCGGTTGCCGTTCTGACCGGTACCCGGCGCGTAGACGTCAGTCGCCGAACCGATCGGCGAAGCGCTCCACCGCGAGCAGTACCGACGCGCCGACGGTCTCCAGCTCGGCGCCCATTCCCACGAGAAGATTCACGATCGCGGGCACCAGCACTTCGAGCAGGCCGTCGTCGCCCAGGTGCCCGGCCATCTCCAGTTGGACGAAGCCGAACAGGCCCATCCACAGCTGCGCCGCGGCCGAGCGGACGTCGGCGGTGCTGATCAGACCGGCGTCCTGTGCGCGCTGCACCGCGCCGACCACGTTGTCGAAGGTCTCCGCGTAGTGCTCGAACTCCGAATCGTGCCCGGCCACCAGCACGTTGCCGCGGTTGATCTTCGTGTCGATGCGCGTGCCGGTGCCGAACATCAGCTGGAAGAGTTCCGGCCTGCGCTGGGCCTCGTCCCGGAAGACCAGGCCGAGGACGAGCAGATCGGTGATCGGCTCCTCGCTCACCCCGGCAGCGGCCATGCGCTCGGCCAGTTGCGCGAAACCGGCGGAACCGGCCGCCCGGATCAGGCCGGGCATCCCCCCGAAATTCGAGTACACGGCCATCGTGGAGACGCCGCACATGCGCGAGACGCGGCGGACGGTGAGCGCGTGCAAACCCTCGGTGGACACCACCTCGACGGTCGCGCCGATCAGGCGATCGCGCAGCGCGGTGTTCATCGAGTCCGTCCCGGCAGGGCGCACGGCTAATTCGGTTGTTCCGGCAGTCTGCTTGCTCATCGGTTCCGTTCCCCAAACACGGTCAAGCCGTGACGCATAGGTTCGCCAGTGCGCTGTCTTCGGGAACGCGGTATCGCGGCGCGGCCGAGTACCCCCTGGTCGTGGTCACGAAGGCCGCCGGTATCAGGGCTCTGCGTGGCCGGGCCGTCCGGCCACGCCCTGGCAGTGCCGGGGGAACGACGTCTCTCCCCAGCGATGCACCATCGACTCGCTCGGTCCGGAAAGCAGATCGTGGTTCATCGCGCACAGATATCTCCGTTCTTGCCGCACGAACGGGCGGGCAGAGCATGAGGTGGGACCGCGTTCGCGGACTACGAAGAGTAGGCGCACCTGCCGAGAGGTGCGTGTCGGAGGTGAGTGTCGTCACTGAAACTCTATGTGAGTCAGCGTAACACCGACGCACGATCCGCCAAATGTTTTGCGTCCTTCCCGAATTCGCCGTGCCACGCCGCGCTGTGACATCCGACGGCGGAGCCCCCGAAGTTCTGGGTGCGGTGACAATCGCCGTCCGCCCGGTGTTCGGCATATGCTGTCGCGAACTGGACAAATGGGATGTCGGCTCGGTGAACGAGTGAGCATATCGCGTATTTGTCAAGATCGACCTCGAATGTGCGGAAGCGGCGACTTGCCGGGATCGGTGACGGTCCGGGAAGGTGGAATCACCGGCGAGGGGATGACGCGCCTCGGTAATCGGCTGCTGCCGTTTCTCGATCTGCGCGGTCACGAACACGCGGCAACGTTATCGTTCGCAAGGGACAGTTTCGCGGGTGGGAGGTCGGCCGATGTCGTCATCGATTTCGGGAATCGTCGCGTGGCCGGTAATCGGCTTCGTCGCGGCCGTTCTGGCGGGCCGATGGTTGCTGGTACGTGACACCGCCGTCGACGAATTGCTGAATCAGCTGTTCGGCTGGGGCCTGCTGAGTCTGCTGCTGTATCGCTGCACCATGATGCCCGGTATCGCGAGCCTCGCTCATCAACTCGCGCTCGGCTGCACGGTGATGGCATCGATGTGCCTGCAGGGGATCGTGCGCATCTGGGCCTTCGACGCGGACCCGGTCGTGGTCCGGCGCAGGCACCGCGTCTGCGGCGCGCTGGCCGCCGCGTCCACCGCCGCGATCCTCCTGGCCGGCGCGTCGGCACGGGAGGAAGGCAGGCTGGTCGACCTGACCGTGGACGCCGAGGGCTTGGTGGTGTGGACCGCCTTCGGCCTGCCGCTGCTGGTGAACGTCTCACTGCTGGCCCGCATGTGCGTCCGGGAGCTGCGGGTCGGCGGGATCGGGCTGGCCGAGAAGCTGGTATGCGGCCTGATGATTTGGGCCGCAACACTTTTCGGGGTGAACCTGGTGCTGTCGACGGTGCGGGCCTGCACCGGGTGGCAGGGCTGGGGTGGGCATCTGATCAGGATCGAGGCGACGGTCACCATCTGTCTGGCGCTCGACGCGACGGTGGTCGCCATTCCGCTGATCCGGTCGCTGCTGGCCACCGCGGAACTCGACCGAGCCGGACGGTTCTGCCGGAGGCTGCGTCCGCTGTGGCGGGATCTCACCACCGCGGTTCCCGAGATCGTGCTGCGGCCCGCCGCGGGCGAGCGGGCCGACCCGGGGACCCAACTGCTGCGGATGACCGTGGAGATCCAGGACGCGCTACTGCAACTCGGTCGCTACGCCCCGATGTCCGCCACCCCGGCCGGCTCCGAATGTCCGATGACCGACTACGCGCGCCGAGTGGCGTGCGCGGCGGCCGCGCGAAAGGCGGGGACGGCGCCGATCGGATCGAACGCGGCCCGGCTGCCGGTCCCCGCGGCGGATTTCGCCGCCGAATTGCGGCAGCTGCTGGACCTGGCCCGGGTCTGGCCCGCGGCCCGCGCGGCGGCGGGCGAGCGGGTGGCCGTCGGCGTCGGTTAGAGCACCGCTTGAGTCTGGGTGACTTTCGCGACCAGCTTGTCCGCGTCGTCCCGGAGCACCGTCTCGACCACGATGAACGAACGCCCGGCGTGCAGCGGCGCCGCCGAGGCGATGACGTGCCCCGAGCGCACCGCGCGCAGGAAATTGGTCTTCGACTCCACTGTGGTGGTGCCCTGCTTGCCTTCGGGCAGATTGAGGAACGCGCAGACCGCGCCGGTGGCGTCGGCGAGCGACATCAGCACGCCGCCGTGCAGTGCGCCGCCGAGCGTGCACAGCGATTGGTCCCAGGCCAGACGGCTGCGGACCAGTTCGGGTCCGTGGGCGAGGACCTCTACGCCGAGGCGCTCGGTGAACGGCATGCTCTGATGGAACAGCTTGGTGCCCGTCTCATCGATCATGGCCGCGATCCTTCCTGCCGCCGGTCGTCGCGTCGATTACCTCGCGGGTAATTACCCGCTGCGGCACGCTCGGCCGGATGCTCTGCGGGATATCGGAAATACCCGCGGCGCGACGATGGCGCGTGGCGCCACCGCGCACGGCGCGAAAGCCACCGCGCACGACGCTCAGGCGGTAGCTCGTTCAGCTCATCCGTGTCACGAGGGAGTCGGGTAGACGGGGGAGCGCGATGTCGATCAGGCGCCACGGCCACCCCGGCACACAGGCCCGGCGGCGCTCCTTCTCGATGGCGGCGACCATCGCCGCGACGCCCTTGTCCAGGGGCGCGACCATCCGCGCGTCACCCGCCTTGGCGGCCATGTCGGTGGCGATGAATCCTGGTAGCAGCGTAGTGACCGAGATCGGCGTGCCGGCCAGCTCGGTGGACAGTCCCTCGCCGAGTGCGGCCAGGCCCGCCTTGCTCGCCGAATAGGCCGCCTTCTTGCCGGGCAGCCCGCGCACGGCGCTCATCGAGGAGACGAGCACCAGATGTCCGGCGCTCTGGGCTCGAAAGATCTCCAGTGCCGCTTCCGCCTGTGCCAGCGCGCTGACGAAGTTCGTCGTCGCCGTCGCGAGGTTCGCGTGGGCCCGGCCGCTGCCCACGCGCGCTCCCTTGCCGATCCCGGCGTTGACGATCACGCGGTCCAGACCGCCGAGTTCGTCGCGCAATTCGCCGAACACGACCGGCACCGCCGCGTGGTCGTCCACGTCCAGTGCGCGGACCGCGATGGTGACGCCGGGATGCGCGGCGGCCAGGTCGTCGCGCAACGCGGTGAGCGCGTCGAGCCTGCGGGCGCACAGCGCGAGGTCGCGGCCCTTGGCCGCGAAGTCCCGCGCCATGGCGGCTCCGAGGCCGGAGCTCGCACCGGTGATCAGAATCTTGCTCCTCGTCATGCGGCCGACCCTAGCGTCTGTTGAACGCCGGTCAATAGCCGTCCGGCGGGCGCTGTCCGGTTCAGCCGCCGAACGATCCGGTGGGCGGCGGCGTCGGCAGCAATCGCCACGGGCCACAGTTCTCGGTCTTGAATCCGACGTCGGTCGGCTTGATCACCACCCGCACCGGGCTCAGTCGAGTGTGGTTGTTCGCGATGATGTTCTGCATATTCGTGTTGTCGCCCTCGACCTTCCACAACCTTGCCCAATCGCAGGCGTAGGCGGGGTCGGGTGTGCCGGGCGCCTCCCAGACGCCGGGGGCGATGTCCACGCCGACCAGATAGACGCCGTCGTGCGAGATGGCGTTCGCCGGTTCGGCCGCCGCCGTTCCCGTGGCGAGCAGGGTCACCGCGGAGGTCATGGCCCCAGCGATCAGGAGCGTGCTTGCACGCATACCGGTTCTCCTTGACTTGTACTACCGCCGCGCGGGCGTTGTCCGTCCGTGGTCGCGGCCGACTCGGGAGATCCCCGCATCTCCGCGGCCAGAAATACCAGAACCGACCGGGTGGTGTGCCGGAAATCCGCTATTCCGGCGGTCCGTGGCGATTACGCCGAGACGACGGGGAGGTCGAGTTGCGCTCGGCCCACGCGGATTCGGCCGAAGGCTCGACGACGGATTCCGGACATCCCAGCTACTTGTTTCTATATGTCCGTCGCCGCGTGCGGCGCTCGCCGGTGTACCCTTGCGCGGCGCCTCTCATCAGTGCTTCGCCGACTCGCCGGTGAATTCGGTGTGCCGTTCGGCATGGCGCAGGTCGGATTGCACTACGCTCTGCTATCTCCGCGCAAACAGCTGTGGTCGGTCCGACGGCGCGGCGCCGGACCTGCGGTAACACTTCGATAACTCTCCTTGCTTTGCTGATACACACGTTGCCAGAGTTAACCACTGGGTTTGGTGTTACAAGTGGGAAGGGAGGGGCGCCCCATCCCGGGGCGCCGACCGCACTATGAAGCCAAGCATCATCGAAACCGGTATCTGTACCGCCGTCACGGCCGCGATGACGGTGACGCTGTCCGGGTTGTTTCCGGTCAGCGCGCACGCGGCGCCGTCGGCGTTGGACATGTCGAAAAAGCTCGCGGGCAAGACCGTTTTCCTCGATCCCGGACACCAGGGGTCGAACCACTCGCAAGATCTGGCCAGGCAGGTCAGCGATGGTCGCGGCGGCACCAAGGACTGCCAGACCACCGGGATGACCACGATGAACGGCGTTCCCGAGCACACCATCACCTGGAACGTCGCGCAGGTGGTCAAGACGTCGCTGGAGACACTCGGCGCGCGCGTGGTGCTGAGCCGCCAGGACGACATGAACTGGGGTGGCTGCGTAGACGACCGGGCGCGGGCGGCGAGCCAGTCCGGCGCCGATGTCGCCGTGAGCATCCACGCCGACAGCGCTCCCGCGCAGTATCGCGGGTTCCACCTGATCATCCCGGAACTGCCCATCCCGAACCTGAT
>NZ_BAFS01000202.1 GCF_000308415.1 Nocardia asiatica NBRC 100129
ACTCGCGCAGGATCACCTCGAGCAGCCGGTAGCCGAAGATCGCGCAGTCGATGCTGCTCACGTGCGGGACCAGCACCCGGGTGCTCTTGCGTGACCAGTCCAGCGGATAGTGCACCCCCGCCGTCGCAGTCAGCCGTGGCAGGTCCTGCGCGCCGCGGTCGAGGGTGATGTCGAAGACGCGGTGGGTGATCCGTTTGTATCCCTCGCCGAAGAACCGCCCGTCCCGGTGGCCCAGGACGGCGTCGATATCGGCGTAGGCGATCAGCTCGGTGGACATGTCGGTTCCTTTCATGCCGCGGCCCGCGCGTCGCCGGCCTCGGCGAACTGCCCGACCACCTTGGCGCCGATGCCGCGCAGCGACAGGCCCCGGCTGAGTTCGAGCGCGGAGATCTTGACGTCGAGCTCCTTCTCCGTGCGGGCGCCGAACTCCATCGCCATGAGCGAGTCCATGCCGAGGTCGGTGACCGGCTCGTCGATATTGATGGCGTCGGTCTCCACGCCGAGCACCACCGCGAGCTGATCGGCGAGGCGCTGGGCCACGAAGTCCACGCGCTGTTCGGTGGGCAGGGTGAGGATTTCGGCGCGCAGCGTGCCGCCGGCCTCGCCGCCGACGCCGATGTCGGCGAGCAATCCGCGGAAGCGGTGGGTGTCGGTGGACGGGCGCGCCACCCGCGACCACACCGTCCAGTCGATATCGGCCACCGCGACCTGAGCGGTGTCGAGGGCCAGGCACTCCCGCAGCAGGACGGTCGCCCGATCCATGTCGATGGGCAGGAAGCCGATCGACTTCACGTAGTCGACCAGCGCCTCGGTCTTGTCGGCCATGCCGCCGCCGCTGAGGAAACCCCAGTTCACCGCGAGCGCGGTGGCGCCGCGGGCGCGCCGGTCGGCGGCGAGGGCGTCCAGCGCGGCGTTGGCGGCGGCATACCCGATCTGCGGTGTGATGCAGCCCAGCGCGCTGATCGAGGAGTACAGCACGAACATGTCCAGCTCGATACCCGCCGCGTCCACCGCGCGGTCCAGGTGCTGCGCCCCGCGAACTTTGGCGAACAGCTCGTCCAGCGACTCGGGCGTGATCTGGGGGATGGGCAGGTTGTTCACCACCCCAGCGGCGTGGAAGATGCCGCGCAGCGGCGCGAACGACCGGATGCGGCCCACGAGGGCGGCTGTCGCGGCGTAGTCGGCGATGTCCACGCGTTCCTCGACCACCTCGACGCCCGCCGCGGTGAACGCCGCGACCTGCGCCAGGGCCTGCGGAGTGGACGCGCCGCCGCGCCCGGCCAAGACCAGCTTTCGCGCGCCTTCGGCGACCAGCCAGCGGGCGGTGGCCAGGCCGAAGCCGCCGAATCCACCGGTCACCAGATAGCAGCCGTCCGGGTCGATGCGCGGGTGGGCGAGCTTCGGGCGCACCATCGGCTGGGGTTCGCGCAGATCGAGCACGACCCGGCCGATCTGGTCGGAGCGCGCGACGGATTCGAACGCCGCGGCCAGCTCCGACACCGGGTAGGCCGTGTAGGGCAGGTACCGATAGGTGCCCGCGCGCAATGCCGCGTGGCTGGCCCGCATCGGCGTGCGCAGCAGTTCGGGGTCGTGGGCCAGCGCCCGGTCCATGTCGACGGCGAAGAACGTGAGGTTGCGGTCGAAGGGGCCCAGATCGATGACTCCGCCGGTGTAGATGTCGGCCTTGCCGATGTCCACGACGCGGCCGAATTCCGCGGCGACCCGGAAGTTCTGCCGCAGGATCTCACCGGGAGCCGAACTGTAGACGACGTCGACGCCGCGTCCGCCGGTGAGCTCGGCGATTTCGTCGACGAAGTCGGCCGAGCGGGAATTCAGCACGTGCTGCGCACCGAGCCCGCGCACCCGCGCGCGCCGCTCGGGCGTGCCCGCCGTGGCGATCACCGTGGCGCCGATGTTCAGCGCGACCTGCACCGCGGCCATGCCCATGCCGCCCGCCGCGCCGTGCACGAGGACGGTCTCCGCGGGCCGCAGCCGCGCCAGCGTCCGCAATCCGAACTCCGCGGTGAGGAAAGGCAGGCCGGACCCGCAGGTGAGGGGGTCGTAGACCTCGCCGGGCAGCAGCCGGTGCGGCAGTGTCGCGCCCGCGTCGACCGGCATGGTGACGTATTTGCGCAGGATATCGCGGGCGCACACCATCATCCGGTCACCGACCGCGACGTCGGTGACGCCGGACCCGACGCGCACGACGACGCCGGAGCCCTCCATCCCGACCGTCGTGCCGAAATAGGTGCCCGCGAGTTCCTTCTCGGTGAGCACGCCGATGACCTTCATCGCGTCCTTGTAGTTGAGCCCCGCCGTCTCCATCCGGAGTTCGACCTCGCCCGGGCCAGGGGCCACCCGATCGGCCTCGCGCAGTGCCAGGTCCGACAGCAACCGGGACTTGGGAATCTCCACCACGAACGAGGCGTCCGGGTCCGACAGCGGTGTGGCGCGGTTGCGCTCCTCGAGGTGCTGGGCGAAGTTCCGGTCCAGGCGCACCGCCCAGTGGTCGGCGCCGCGCACACCGATCTCGTCGGGCACGTCGTCGGCGAAGACGAGTGCGGCGAGCGACGTTTCGGCACCCGTTTCGGCGTCGACCAGCCGCCAGCGGGCGGCCGGCTGTTCGTTGAGCAGGGCGCGCCGCGCACCGGCGAGCGCGCCGTGCGACACCCGTGCGGCGGTGTCGGCGGGCGTGCACAGGGCGTGCTCGGTGACGACGACGCCGTGGACGCGAACCTGCGGTGCGTCGGCGAGCAGGTGCTCGACGGCGTTCGCCAGGCGTGCGAGCCAGTAGACATTGCGCGCCGCGTCGAACGCCTCGCCGAAAACGCCGACCACTCGGATCCGTTCGGCGATCGGGGCGTCCTCCGATGTGCGCAGCGCCAGCCGGAGGCGTTCGTCGTTGTCGCCGTCCTCGGGATCATCGAGCACGACGCTCACGTTGACGCGGTCGCCCAGCAGCGCCGCCGCCCGGTCGGCCGCGTCGGCTCCGACGACGACGGCGATCACCACCTCGTCCTCGGCGGGACGCTCGCCTGCCTGCGCCTCGACCCTCTCCCAGATCGGCTGATAGAAGACGCGTTCGAGCTGATGGGTGACCTCCACCGCCGCGCTGACCGGCCGGAACTCGACACCCAGCAGCCGCATGGCCACCTCGCCGTGTTCGCCGACGATCGCGATGTCGGCGCGCAGCGGATCCACGCCGCGCCGGGTCACGACCACCCGCGGACGCTGCGGCAGCGCGCTCAGCCTGCGCACCCCGGCGATGGCGGCGGGCACGATGGCCACGTCGCTGCCGGAGTCCGCGGCCAGCGCGGCGACACACTGCAGCGCGGCGTCGACCAGCGCCGGGTGGGCCAGGTGCCGGGCCGGGGCGGCCTCCTCCACCGGCGCGAGCGAGGCGACCACCGCGTCCGCGCCGACGACAGCCGAGACGATGCGCTGAAAGGCAGGCCCGTAGTCGAGTCCGCGAGTGGCCAGGCCGCGATACAGATCGGCGCCCGCGACGACGGCGGCGTGCTCCGGGGCGCCGAGATCGGCGACGGCGGCGGTGAAGTCGGCTTCGATGAGCCTGCCGTGCGCGTTGAGCGTCCAGGTGGCGGAGGTGGCCGAGCGGGAGTGGATCCGGAAGCGTTTGGTCGACTCCTCGACGCTCACCCGCAGCACCGGGACGTCGTGCTCGTCGATCACCAGCGGCGCGACGAATTCCACCGACTCCAGGCCCACACTCGTGCGTCCGGTGCGCTGCACGGCGGCGCTGAGCGCGGCGTCGAGGTAGGCCGCGCCCGGCAGTACGACATGCCCCGCCACGACGTGGTCGCGCAGCCAGGGCAGCCGCGAAACCGACAGCTGCACCTGCCATTCCGAGTTCGCCGCCGTCGTCGGGTCGCCCAGCAGCGCGTAACTGTCCGGGGCGCCGAGGCGATCGAGCAGGGTGACCGGCTCGTCGTGCCAGACCCGTTTGCGCTGCCACGGGTAGGCGGGCAGATCCAGGTGCTCGACGATCGAGTCCGGACGGCCCGGCACCGACTGGCCGTCGAGCGAGCCGGCGACGTACAGGTCCGCGACGGCGCGCAGCACGTTGTTGCGGTCGCGCAGATCCCGCGAGAGCGTGGTCACCGCGGCGCCGATCACCCCGCGATGGATCAGCATCTCGCGGATGTTGCCGCTGAGCACCGGGTGCGGCCCCACCTCGAGGAAGACCCGGTGCCCGGCGTCGACCAGCGCGCCGATGGCGTCGGCGAAACGGACCGGCTCCCGCACGTTGCGGCACCAGTGGTCCGCGTCCCAGTCCGTGCCCGCGATCTCGGCCGCGGTCACCGTGGAGTACGTGGCGAGTTTCGCGTCCCGCGGCGCGAGCTGGGCCAATGCGCCGCGCAGCTCGTCGAGGATCGGGTCCATCAGATGGCTGTGGTAGGGCACCTCGACCCGCAGGCTGCGCGCGAACGTGCCGGTGGCCGACAGGGTGTCGCGCAGCAGTTCCAGGTCGGCGCTGTCGCCGGCGAGGGTGACCGCGCCGGGGCTGTTCACCGCGGCGATCGAGATGCTGTCGGCGCGGGCGAGCAATTCGCGCGCCTGCTCCTCGGACATGCCGATGGCCAGCATGCCGCCGGTGCCCGCCGTGGTCGCCTGCAGCCGGGCGCGGTGATAGCTGACGGTGAGCGCGTCCCGCAGCGACAGCGCTCCGGACACGTACGCGGCGGTGACCTCGCCGACGCTGTGGCCGACCACCACCGCCGGATACACGCCGTATTCGGCCAGCTCGGCGGTCAGTGCGGCCTGCAACAGGAAGTTGGCCGGCTGCGCGAACGCGGTGCGCCCGATCCGGGATTCGGCCTCCTCGGCGAGCATCTCGTCCAGGATCGACCAGCCCGCGATGGAGACGAACTCACGGTCGATCTCCCTGGCGACCTCGGCGAACGTGCAGTCGGTGGTGAGCAGCTCGCGACCCATACCCCACCACTGCGGCCCCATTCCGCTGAAGACGAACACCGGCTCCACCGCGCCGTCGCCGATGACCCGGGACGGGGCCCGCCCCGCACCCGAGGCGAAGGCCCGCAGCTGGCCGCGCAGGTCGTCGGCGTCGTCGTAGGCGAAGCCGGCCCGCAGGGGGTGGTGGGCGCGCCTGGTCCAAGCGGCCGCGGTCACCGCGTCGGCGGGATACCGGTCCAGCGCCTCGGCGAGTTCACCGGCCAGCGTCCGGACCGCGGTCTCGTGGCGCCCGGAGATCGGCA
>NZ_BAFS01000201.1 GCF_000308415.1 Nocardia asiatica NBRC 100129
AGCGCGTCGCAGACCGCGAGGTCACGCTTGCCGAGCAGGAACCCGACCGCGGCGGCATTGGTGAGGTAGCCGCTGGCGGTCACCAGCGCGGCCTCGGTGTCGTAGACGCGGGCGATCTCGGCTTCCAGCTCACGATAGATCGGCAGTTCGCCCGCCACGATGCGCACCGCGGCGGCGGAGGTGCCGTACTGGTCGATCGCGTCCTTGGCGGCCTGCCGTACCCGTGGGTCGGCGGCCAGGTCCAGGTAGCCGAAGCTGCTGAAGTTCACCACGTCCCGGTCGGCCATCCTGGTCACCGCACCGCTGACGCCCTCGTGCGGCAGGTAGTACGGGTTGACCAGGCCGACCTGGTTCACCCAGGCGTCGAACCGGCCGAATCGCTGCCCGGCTTCGAGCACGCCGGGGTGGTCGCGGAAGGACGTGTGCGCGACTCCGCGCGGCGCGCTGTTGCCATTGACGCCGGTCGCGGTAGGGGTGGCGGAACCATTCGCGGCCCGCGCGCCGTTGGTCGTCGCCGGGGCGGCGCCGGTCTCGCCGCTCGCGTGCCTGGCCAGCAGTGCGCGGGCCAGTACCCTGGGGTTGTTGTCCGTCATTCGTCCTCGCTCCTCGCCGCGCGCTCTTCTTCCTGGGCAATCTGCTCGGCAATCCGCGCGCCGAGCCCGCGCAACGTCAGTCCGATCACGGCGAGCACGGACAGCTGGGTGCCGAGCACCTGCACCACGCGGGCGCCGAACTCCATGCCCATCAGCGAGTCCATGCCGAGTTCGGGCAGCGGGGTGTTCAGGTCCACCGTCTCGGCGTCGACGCCGAGCACCGCGGCGAGCTGTTCGGCGAGCAGATAGGCCACCACCTCCCCGCGCTGCTCGACACCCAGCTGGAGGATCTCCGCTCGCAGCGCACCCGCGCCCGCCGCCCCGCCGCCCGCGGCCGCCACCTGCTCGGCGAAGCGCGGCGTGCGGGTGGACGGGCGGTGCGCCAGCGCCCACTGGCTCCAGTCCACGTCGAACAGCACGATCTGCGGCAGGTCCAGCCGCAGGCACTCGCCGAGCAGCTCGGTGGCCACGTCCATGTCCACCGAGCGGTAACCGGTCATCTCCGCGTACCGGCTGACCGCCTCGTAGTCGGCCATCCCGCCGCCACCGCTCATGAAGCCCCAGTTCACCGCCAGTGCGGCGGCGCCACGGGCGCGGCGGGCGGCGGCGATCATGTCCAGCACGGAATTGGCGGCCGCGTAGCCGAATTGCGGCGAGATGCCGACGATGCTGCTCGCCGAGGAGAACAGCACGAACATGTCGAGGTCGATGCCGGCGGCGGTGACGGCGGTGTCCAAGTTGACCGCGCCGGCGACTTTGGGCCCGAAGATCTCCGCCAGCGATTCCGCGGTGATCTGCGGGATCTCCAGGTTGTTCACCACACCGGCCGCGTGGAACACCCCGCGCAGCGGACGCCCGCTGGACTGGATGCGTTCGACCAACGCCGCGACGGCGTGGTAGTCGGCCATGTCGAGGCGTTCTTCGACGACTTCCGCACCGGCGGCGGCGAATTCGGCGATCGCGGCGCGAGCCGTGTCCGTGGTGGCACCGCTGCGCCCGGCCAGCACCAGGCGCCGCGCGCCGAGCCGGACCAGCCAGCGCGCGGTGGCCAGGCCGAACGCGCCGAAGCCGCCGGTGACCAGATAGCTGGCCTCCGGGTCGATCGGCAGGCCGGGCCGCGCGGCCAGCACCGTCGGCTCCGGTTCGCGCAGGTCCAGCACGACGCGGCCGATCTGCTTGGACCGCACCACGGTTTCGAACGCCTCGGCGGTGGAATCGAGGGTGAACGCGCTGTAGGGGAGGTAGTCGTAGGTGCCGTCGTTCAGGGCGTCCATCGCCCGCCGTGCCGCGCGACGGACCAGTTCGGGGCGCACGGCCAGGGCGCGGTCCATGTCCACCGCGAAGAACGACAGGTTCCGGTCGAACGGGCGCAGGTCGATCGTGCCGCCGCCGTAGATGTCGGCCTTGCCGATCTCGATGATCCGGCCGAATTCGGCGGCCGCCCGCAGATTCTGCTGGAGGATCTCGCCGGGGGAGGAGTTGTAGACCACGTCGACGCCGCGTCCGCCGGTCAGCGCGAGCACGTCGTCGACGAAGCTGATCGAGCGCGAGTTGACCACCTCGTGCGCGCCCGCCCCCGCGGCCACCGCGCGGCGTTCGTCCGAGCCCGCCGACGCGATGACCCGCGCGCCGAGGCGCACCGCCACCTGGACCGCGGCCATGCCCATGCCGCCCGCCGCGCCGTGCACCAGCACCGTCTCCCCGGGCCGCAGGTGAGCGAGCTCGCCGAACGCGAATTCGGCGGTGAGGAAGGGCAGCACCGAGCTGGAGTGGCACGGGTCGAGCACCGAGTCGGGGTAATCGAGGGGCATGGTGGCGCCCTCGTCGGGCCGGAGGGTGACGTGGCGGCGCACCAGATCCCTGGCGCACACCGACATCTGATCCCCGACGGCGACCTCGGTCACCCCGGGCCCGACCCGCTCGACCACGCCGAACCCGTCCATGCCCAGCTCGGTGCCGAAATACGTGCCGGCCAGCTCCTTTTCGGTGAGCACGCCGAGCACCTTGAGCGCGTCCTTGAAGTTGAGGCCCACCGCGTCCATGCGGATCTCGACCTCGCCGGGACCGGGCGCCACGCGCTCGACCGCGCGCCAGGCCAGGTCCGACAGCAGCCGCGAGCGCGGCATCTCCAGACGGAAGGAGGCCTGCGGGTCGGTCAGCGGGGCGGCCTCGTCCCAGGCCGCCAGATGTTCGCGCAAGGACTTGCGCAGGTGCAGCGCCCAGCACGCCCCCGCGCGCAGCGCGACTTCGTCGGCGCGTCCGTCGCCGAGCACCTGTTCGACGATGTCGGCGGCGCGCGTGGCCGGTTCGATGTCCACCAGTCGCCACTGCACCGCGGGTTGCTCGTTGCGCAGGGTCCGCCTGGCGCCGGTGAGCGCGGCCTGCGCGGGATGCGCGAACGCGTCGATCGGCAGGCAGAACGCCTGCTCGGTGACCACCACCGCGCGCACCTCGGCGGCCGTGGCGTCGTCGTCCTCGGCGCCCACGACCAGCTCGCCGATCGCCTTGGCGACCAGCGCGAGACCGTAGGCGTTGGGCACCGCGTCCAGTTCGGCGCCGGACACCACGACGAGGCGGCTGCGCGTCACGCCGGGCCGTTCGCGGGCGGCGCGCAGGGTCGCGAGGACGCGATCCGCGGCGCCGGGTTCCTCCGGCGCCAAAGTGAGGATCTCCGAAGCGGCACGGGCGCTGGCGATCTCCTTCGCGCGCTGGGAGACGGTGCTGCCCAGGCTGACCACGAGCAGGAACTCCGCCCCGTCCGCGGGTTCGTCGGCGGTCGCGATGTCGTCGACGATGGACCACACCGGCTCGTAGAACAGGCCGTCGAGGTGGTCGTGCAGGTCCGGCTCGGCCGCGAGGCCGGTGAACCGCACGCCGGAAAGGGCCAGCGCCACAGCGCCGTCCGGGGCGGCGACGGTGATGTCGGCGCACAGCGGGTCACCGTCGACCCGGCGCACCAGCACGACCGCCTGTTCGGGCAGCGGCCCGGTCCAGCGGACTCCGGCGACCGAGGACGGCACCACGACGCTCGACCCGTGGGCGGTCTGAGCG
>NZ_BAFS01000200.1 GCF_000308415.1 Nocardia asiatica NBRC 100129
ACGGCGGGAATCCCGATCTCGACCAGAGTCACACGTCCATTATGACCGCCTGTCCCGATTCGGCAGCGGGCGGAATACCCCTCGAGGACTCACCGCGATCACGTGCCCGCGGTGAGGCGGCGGCCGCGACCCCGGGCGACCCGCTCGCGAACCGGCGCCCGGCCACAGCGACGGAAACCGCTCCGATCGGGCGTTAGGCTGACTCGCATGAAGCCCCGGCCCGCCGGCCTCTCGGCCCGGCCCGTCGACGACCACCGCGACAGCATCGAACAACTGCTGCGGCCGCTGGCCGCGCGCGCGGTCGAGTCCGTCGCGGTGCCCGGAGCGCTGGGCAGGCAGCTGGCCGAGGATGTCCGATCGCCGATCGACCTGCCGGTGTTCCGCAACTCCGCGATGGACGGATACGCGGTGCGCGCGGAATCGGTGCTGGTCACGCCGGTCACCCTGCCCTTGACCGGCGTGGTCGCCGCGGGCGCCGCGGGCCGCTCGCCGCTGCCGGAGGGGGCGGCGATGAAGGTGATGACCGGCGCCCCGATTCCCCCCGGCGCGGACTGCGTCGTGCCGGTGGAGGACGCCAGCGCCGGTGCGGGCACGGTGACCATCGAACGCGGTCGCGGCGCAGGCGAATTCGTGCGGGAACCGGGCACCGACGTACGAACCGGGGACCTGCTCGCGCACGCGGGAACGGCGCTCGCGCCCCGGCACGTCGCCGCGCTCGCCGCGGTCGGGCTGCCCGAGGTGGCGGTCTTCCGCCCGGTGCGCGGTGCCGTGCTCACCACCGGCGACGAACTGGTCGCGGCCGGGAAGACTCTGCGGCCCGGGCAGATCTACAACTCCAACGGCGTCGCCCTGGCCGCGGCGCTCGCGGCGAACGGCGTCGAGGTCGTCTCCGTCTCGCACAGCACCGACGATCCGGCACGGTTCCGGGCGCTGCTCGTGGGCGCGACCGAGCGCGCCGATGTGGTGTTCACCTCCGGCGGAGTGTCCAAAGGTGATTTCGAGGTGGTCAAGGACGTGCTCGAGCCGATGGGCGGGCAGTTCGGCTCGGTCGCGATGCAACCGGGCGGCCCGCAGGGTTTGACGGTCGTCGGCGGCGTGCCCGTGCTCAGCTTCCCCGGCAATCCGGTCAGCACGATGGTGTCGTTCGAGGTGTTCGCCCGCCCGATGTTGCGCCGCCTCGCCGGGTTGCCCGAGGTGGACGCCTACGAGCTTCCGCTGCGAACCGCCGTGCCGCGTTCGCCGGAGGGGAAGCGACAGTTCCTGCGCGGCAAACTGGTCCGTCCCCGGCCCGAGTCGGCGCCCGGCCGTCCGGAAGCGGTCGAGGTGGTGTCCGGCGCGGGCTCGCATCTCGTGGCGGCCATGGCGTGGGCCGACGTGCTGATCGACGTGCCCGCCGAGGTCACCGCGCTGCCCGCGGGAGCGGTTGTGCGAGTGTGGTCGTTATGAGCGAGCTGTCCCATGTCGACCACGAAGGTCGCGCCCGCATGGTCGATGTGAGCGCGAAGAGCGACACCACCCGGATGGCCGTCGCGGCAGGCGAGTTGCGCACCACGGCCGAGGTGGTCGCGCTGGTCCGGGCCGACGACCTGCCGAAGGCGGACGTGCTGTCCACCGCCCGCATCGCGGGCATCGCGGGGGCGAAGAAGACCTCCGAGCTGATTCCGCTGTGCCATCAGCTGGCGCTGTCCTCGGTGCGGGTGGAGTTCGGTTTCACCGGCACCGCCATCACCATCGAGGCCACCGCGAAGACCAAAGGTCCCACGGGCGTCGAGATGGAGGCGCTCACCGCGGTCGCGGTCGCCGGGCTCACGCTGCACGACATGGTGAAGGCGGTCGATCCCGCGGCTACCCTCACCGACGTGCGGCTGCTCACCAAAGAAGGCGGCAAGCGCGGACATTGGGAGCGCCCGGCCGACGAGAGCGCGAGCGGGCCGTCCGACGACGAGGACCTCGCCCCCGGCGCGGACCTTGCCGCCGACGAAGAACTCGCCGACGACGAGGACCTTGCCGCCGACGCGGACGCCGCGGAGGAAACGCCCGAGGCCACCGAACCGGAGTTCGACGAGGGGGAACACTCCGCCGTGGTCCTGGTCGCGTCGACCG
Organism: Nocardia asiatica NBRC 100129; assembly: GCF_000308415.1. Lineage (GTDB taxonomy): Bacteria > Actinomycetota > Actinomycetes > Mycobacteriales > Mycobacteriaceae > Nocardia > Nocardia asiatica. Next base: position 2,104 of record NZ_BAFS01000200.1, read on the forward strand.
GCGTCGCGGCGGGCACCCGCGTCGACACCACCGGTCCGCTGCTCGTGGAATGGCTGGCCGGTCTCGGCTTCTCGGTGCGCGGTCCGCTGGTCTACGCCGACGCCGAGATCGAGTTCGGGCTGGCCGACGCGCTGCGCTTCGAACCCCAGCTGGTCGTCAGCACCGGCGGAACCGGCGCCTCCCCCACCGACGCGACCCCGGAGGCCACCCTCGCCGTGCTCGACCGTGAACTCCCGGGTGTCGCGGAGGCGATCCGGCAGCGCGGTACCGCGAAATTCCCGCTCGCCGCACTCAGTCGCGGTGTGGCCGGACTCGCGGGACACTCGGTGATCGTGAACCTGCCGGGTTCGCCGGGCGGCGTTCGAGACGGCATCGCCGTGCTGGAACCGCTGCTGGGTCATCTGCTCGCACAAGTTGCCGGAGGTGGAAGTCATGACAACGGCTGAGGCCACGGTCCGGCTCGCCCGGATCAGCGACCAGCCGCTCGACGCGGCGGAGGTCGAAGCGGCGGTCACCGGGCCGCACTACGGCGCGGTCGTGGTGTTCACCGGCAAGGTCCGCGACCACGATGGCGGACAGTCCGTCGCGGCGCTGGAGTATTCCGCCCATCCACAGGCGGAGCGCTTCCTGCACTCCGTCTGCGCGGAACTCGCGGCCGCGCACGGCTTGCCGGTCGCCGCCGTACACCGCGTCGGGTCGCTCGGCATCGGCGACGACGCGATCGTCGTCGCGGTCGCGGCGGCGCATCGCGGCGAGGCGTTCGCGGCCTGCGCCGAACTGGTGGATCGGATCAAACACGAAGTCCCCATCTGGAAGCGCCAGTTGTTCGCCGACGGCCTGTCCGAATGGGTGAACGCCTGCGGGTGATCCGCGCTTGACGTGAATTTCATGACGAATCAACACGGCGGGTATAGCGTGTCCGCGTCGCGGTGTTGCGCTCGCGGCGCCGCGAAACGAACAGGACGGGTGCCGCTGAACGGGTAGGCCGATCGGTCGCGGTGGGAGAAGGGAGCACGCGATGGGGACCGACCAGGTTCTGCTCCACCGATTCGTCGTCTCGCAACTCACCGCGGCGGGCGTCGACCGCGACCGGCTGTTGCGGGAATCCGGGTTGCCGGGGTGGACCATGGCGGGCGACGACGCGCACCTGCCCAGCCAGACGTTCTCCCGGCTGTGGGAGATCGGCGAACACGAACTCGGCGACCCGAATGTCGCGCTCAACGTGGCGAGCCGCTACGAGCTCACCTGCCTCGGTCTCTACGACTATCTGTTCTCCTCGGCTCCGACACTGGGCGCCGGGCTGGCGACCTGCGGGCCGTACGTCACCGCGGTGACCACCAATCACCGCTTCGACCTGGTCGCGGAGAACGACGACGAGGTGACGCTGTATCTGGACATGCTCGACGGGGCCGGCCGCGGCCGCGACCTGACCCAGTTGTGGGGCCTGAGCGCGGTGCTCAGCCGAGCGCGTCGCGTGGTGCGCGCACCGCTGGCCCCGCTGCGGGTATCGCTGCGCCAGCGCGCGCCCGCCAGGACCCACGCCTTCCGCGAGGTATTCGGAACGGCCGCGATCGAATTCGACGCGCCGGTGGACGCTGTGACCTTCCGCGCCTCGGACATGGATCTGCCGCTCACCACGAGCGATCCGGTGCTGGCCGGCGTACTTCAGCCCTTGGCCGCCGCCCTTCCGCCCCCGCCGCCGCTGGCCACCGCCTGGCCGGAACGCGTCGCGGCGGCCCTGGCGGACTGTCTGCACGATGGTGACGCGTCCCTGGAGCGGGTGGCGCGCAGGCTGGCCACCAGCCCGCGCACGCTCCAGCGCCGGTTGCGGGAGGCGGGCACCACTTGGCGCGCGGAACTGGACCGGGCCCGCGGCGCCCGGCTGGTCGCCGCGACCGCCGCCGGGCCGCTGAGTCCGTCGCGCCAGGCCGAGATCCTCGGCTACTCCGACCCGGCTTCGATGCGGCGTGCCGCTCGCCGGTGGTCGCTGACCACCGCCGCGCACCGCGCCGAACGCACCTTCACGGCCTGAGGAAACGCGCGGCGATCGACCAGAACGTCGCGTCCTCGATCGTCCGGAAATCCCAGCTGTTGGTGAGTGCGTGGGTCTCGGCGACGATCGCGGGTACGTCGAAGTCGTCGCGGGTGGCGGTGCCCTTGGCCTCCAGCGCCTCGATGACGTACGCGGTGGCGCTCTCCATGGAATCTGACACGGGAAACTCCCATCGGTCGCAGAACGATCGGGTCGGTCACGGATCGGCTGCCCAGCGGCGCCGTTCGCGGCAGTTCGCTCCCGGCGCCCGCCGACCGGCGAACACCGCATTCAGTCTCATGAAAAGACTGCTCTGTCACCAGCACCGAACGCGACAGGTCGCGACCGAACGCGCCAATCTGACGTCTCAGTGCGGTGTATAACGCCACACGCCGAGCATGCTCTGCGGGTCGAGCGGATCGGCGGCGTCGTGCACCGTATCGCGCAGCCGGGTCAGCGCCGAGTCGGTGCGCAGGCCCGCACCGATGAGCACCAGCCGCGTGCCCCGCTCCTCACCGCGGGACCAGTGACCCGGCTCGAACACGATGTGGCGGCCGACCATGTGCAGGACGAATTTCCTGCGTTCGTCCGACACCCCGAACGCGGCGAAACCCTTGGCCCGGAACAATCCCGGTGGCGGGTCCTCCAGGAAACCGATCAGCTTGCGCGGATCGAGCGCTCGGTCGCTGGCGAACGAGACGCTGGTGTAGTCGTCGTGCAGATGGCGGTGCCCGGCGTGGTCGTCGTGGTCGTCGTGGTCGTGCTCGGCGAGGAGTTCGTCGAAGCTCAGCTGCTCGGCCACCAGGGGCCGTGGGCGCGACGGCTCGTCGAACAGCAGTCCGGGATCGATCCGGCCGTAGGTGGTCGCGTACACCGGGACCGAACCGACGAGCGCCGCGATGTCCGCACGCAGCCGCGCGAGGTGTTCGGCGGGCACCCGATCGGCCTTGTTTACCACCACGAGATCGGCCAGCCGCAGATGGGTGCGCAGCTCGGGATGACGGGCGCTGCTGCGCGGGAACTCCTCGGCGTCGACCACCTCGATCAGGCCGCCGTAGCGCAGTCGCGGGTTGTCGCTGCCGACCACCATCCGGATGAGGCTGCGCGGCTCGGCCAAGCCGCTGGCCTCGACCACGATCACGTCGATCCCGGCGCGGGGCTGGGTGAGCCGGGTGAACAGCTCGTCCAGTTCGGTGACGTCGACCGCGCAGCACACGCAGCCGTTGCCGAGCGAGACCATCGCGTCGACCTGCCCGGCGACCAGCATCGAATCGATGTTGATCGCCCCGAAGTCGTTGACCACGACCCCGATCCGCGTTCCCCGGTTGTCCTTCAGCAGGTGATTGAGCAGCGTGGTCTTCCCGGAACCGAGAAACCCCGCGAGCAGCACAACAGGAATCCGGTCAGCCATTCCGCTCACCCTAGTGCGGCGCGCGGCCCGCCGGGAAAGCCGGACGCCACCCTCGCACCGGCGGGATGGCGTCCGGCGGGTTCGGTGTGCGGACTATTTCGACGACCCCAGCAGCATGCCCGCCAGGCTGTAGCCGAGGTTGATCAGCTCCGTGGTGATGGCGTTGTCGTCGAGGCCGAGTATCTTAGCCAACGGCATCAACAACTCCATGATCGACGCGTTGCCGCCCTCGGTGCTCGGCGACTGCTGGGCATACGGCGCGCCCGGCGACTGGTTTCCGGACGTGCCCGGCGATCTCGGGGCAGCAGGCGTGCCCGGCGACTGGGGCGTGCCCGCACCCGGCGTCGACTGCGGCGTCGCGGCGCCCGGCGCGGACTGCGCCTGCGGCACAGCGGGAGCCGCCGGGCTCTGCGGCACCGCCGGAATCGTCTGGGCCTGCGGAACCACCGGGTTCACCTGTGCTTGCGGCGTACCCGGGCTGGTCTGAGCCTGCGGCGTGCCCGGAATCGTCTGAGCCTGCGGAACCGCCGGGTTCGTTTGCCCCTGAGGTGTGTCGGGGTTGGCCGCCGGGTGATCGAACGAGGCGCCCTGCGGAGCGGGCTGCGCCGCCTGCTGATCCGTCGACGCACCCGGTTGCGCGCCGAGCAGGTGGCCGACCACGCCGGTGGTGAGCGCGATCGCGTGCTTGAGCTGCCCGTCGGGTGATTCCAGCAGCGCCGCGTCCTCGGGATTGGCGCCGTTGCCCATCTCGAGGAAGACGACCGGAACGGTGGTCAGCGCGGGCCCGGCGACGTCCTTGCGGGTCTGCAGGCCGTCCACCACGCCGCCGTAGTTCGCGGGCGGGAATCCCGCCTCCCGGTAGGCGTCGCGCACCGATTTCGACGCGGCCAGACCCGCTCCCGACTGGGCCCGATCGGCG
>NZ_BAFS01000199.1 GCF_000308415.1 Nocardia asiatica NBRC 100129
GTCAGCAGGTGCAACGCACCGGCGACGAGGATGAGCACGCCTGCGAAGATCGTCATGTCGCCGACTACCGGGCGGGTGGTGATCGGACTGGTCATAACCCTCACTCCTTCCAAACGCGTCGGACACCCTCGGCTCAACGTAGCCGCTCGGCGAGGCCGATCGGCGCAGGTGAGCGGGCGGGTCAGACCGGCGCCGCGGCCGCGACGGCCACCGGGCGGCCGGTGACTTGCGGCACTGTCCGCCGCCCAGCGCTGCCGCGAATCGGCGAATCGGTGCCGCTGGCAACGCTTTCGCGGCCCAGGGGATGCGAACACCCAGCACCTGTGTGCCGGGTTGCCGACACCCCGTCCTGCTCACTCTCCGACCAAGTGGCAAATATTCAGCGATCATTCCGGGTCGTCGGCGCCGGTGTGACCGCCCACCGGCGCGTGCCGCACAATAGGGGGCCGCGAGCGCCGCGTCCCCCGCAATCTCATACCCGGCGGACGTGCACTGCGGCGACACAAGGTGTTGTGCTGTGCGGACATGTCACCCCCAAGGAGTAGTGTTCCGAGGGTAGACATTCCGTGACGGCAGCGTGCTGGGGAAAGGCGTGGAGGCAGGATGAAACTGATCGATCGGGTGTCGGCCATCAACTGGAATCGGGTGCCCGACGAAAAGGACGCCGAGGTCTGGGACCGGCTGACCGGCAACTTCTGGCTGCCGGAAAAGGTGCCGGTCTCCAACGACATCCCGTCGTGGAACACCCTCACCGCCGACGAGAAGCAGCTGACCATGCGGGTCTTCACCGGCCTGACCCTGCTGGACACCATCCAGGGCACGGTCGGCGCGGTGAGCCTGATCCCCGACGCGCTGACCCCGCACGAAGAGGCGGTGCTCACCAACATCGCGTTCATGGAGTCGGTGCACGCCAAGAGCTACAGCTCGATCTTCTCCACCCTGTGCTCCACCCGCGAGATCGATGAAGCGTTCCGCTGGTCGGAGGAGAACCGCAACCTCCAGCGCAAGGCCGAGATCGTGCTGGAGTACTACAACGGCGACGATCCGCTCAAGCGCAAGGTCGCCTCCACGCTGCTGGAGAGCTTCCTGTTCTATTCCGGCTTCTACCTGCCGATGCACTGGTCGTCGCGGGCCAAGCTCACCAACACCGCCGACATGATCCGGCTGATCATCCGGGACGAAGCGGTCCACGGCTACTACATCGGCTACAAGTACCAGAAGGGCCTCGAACTGGTCTCCCAGGCCGAGCGCGACGAACTCAAGAACTACACCTTCGAGCTGCTGTTCGAGCTCTACGACAACGAGGTCGAGTACACCCAGGACCTCTACGACGAGGTGGGCCTCACCGAGGACGTCAAGAAGTTCCTGCGCTACAACGCCAACAAGGCGCTGATGAACCTCGGCTACGAGGGCCTGTTCCCCAAGGACGAAACCGAGGTGAACCCCGCCATCCTCTCGGCGCTGTCCCCCAATGCCGACGAGAACCACGACTTCTTCTCCGGTTCGGGCTCGAGCTACGTCATCGGCAAGGCCGTGAACACCGAGGACGAGGACTGGGAGTTCTGAGCGAACTCACCTCGAGCCCGGTGCCCGCGATTCGGTCGCGGGCGCCGGGCTCGCGTCGTCTTCTCCGAGCTGGGACCGGTCTTCCCGATCGGATGCGGCCGCGCTGATCGGAAGCGCGGGCCGAGATCGCCGGCCCTCAGATTCCGAGCACCAACTTGGCCGTCGTGAAGTAGATGATCAGGCCGGTGGCGTCGACCAGGGTGGTGACCATCGGCGCGGAGACGACCGCCGGGTCGATGCGCAGTTTCTTGGCCAGCAGCGGCATGGTGCCGCCGATGGTGGCCGCCCAGCCGCAGATCAGGACCAGGGTGATGCCGACGACCAAGGCGATGCGCGGGCCGACGAACAGGGCGCCGATCGCCAGGCCCACCGAGGCCAGCAACGAGCCCAGCACCAGGCCGACCCGGCATTCCCGCCAGATCACCTTCAGCAGGTCCGACGCCCGGACCTCGCCGACGGCCACCGCGCGCACACAGGCGGTGGCGGCCTGCGCGCCCGCGTTGCCGCCCGCGCCGATCAGCAGCGGGATGAACAGCGCCAGGTGCGCGGCCTGCTGCAAGGTGCCCTCGAAGAAATCGGTCACGCTCACGGTGAGTGTCGCCGCGAACAGCAACAGCAGCAGCCACAGCGCGCGGTAGCGGGCCAGCTGAAACACCCCGGCGGCCATGTAGTGGCCCTCCCACGGGGCAGACCCCGCCTGCAGCGCGACGTCCTCGCTGTCGGCGGCCTCGATCACCTCGACCGCGTCATCGATGGTGAGCAGCCCGACCAACCGGTCCTCACTGTCGACCACCGGGAGGTTGATGTCGTTGGTCTCGCGCATCAGCCGGGCGGCCTTCTCCGCCGAATCGGTGGCGCGCGCGTAAGCGGGCTCGGTGACGACCAGTTCCGACACCATCGTCTCGGGCTTGCTGAGCACCAGCTCCCGCAGTTCGACGATCCCGGTCAGCCGCCTGCCCGCGTCGACGACGGGCAGGGTGTACACCGTCTCCGCGTTGCCGCCCTTGGTGCGCACCATGCCGAGCGCTTCGGCCACCGTGAGGTCGCGCGGCAGCGCCACCACCTCCGGCGTCATGTACTGGCCCGCCGAGCCCTCTGGATAGCCCAGCAGGCTCGCGGTCATCCGCCGCTCGCGCGGACTCAGCCCGGCCAGCGCCTTCTTGGCGACTTTGGCGGGCGCCTCGCGCAGCATGCGGGCGCGGTCGTCGGGCGCCATGCCCTCGACCAGGTCGCGGAAGCTCTGATCGCGCAGCCCCTGCAGGATCTGCTGCTGGTCCACCGGCTCGAGTTCCTCGAATACGGCCAGCGCCAGATCTTTGTCGAGCAGGCGGAACGCCATCCCGGCGCGCACCGCGTCCATGCGGGCGAGCTGATCGGCGATGACGTGCGGCGGGTGGTTGCCGAGCCAGTCCAGCGCGGCGTCCACGCGACGGGTATCGACGATGTCCTGCAGGGATTCGGACAGCGTCGGACGTACTTCGATGATGTCGGTCTGCGACATGAGAGGACCTCAGCACATGCGTGAGTGAACGGAGAGCTCGAGATTCACACCGCGGGCGCCGGCCCCTGCCGTCGCGACCTGATCAGGAATGCGAAGGGGCGGCGCCGCGCGGCCTTCGACTGGGAGGTTCGCTGCGCATCGCTACCCCACCTCCCTCTCGTCGTCGCCGCGGATCTCGGAATCCGCACCACAAGGCTCAACATCGCACGGACGCGAAAACGTCCTCGCGTAGCTTACATCGCTTCGGAGACAATGATCACCTTACGACCCGCGGTTGTGACCGAAGCCGCTCCGCGCCGAGCACAACCCTTCGGTCACCGATGTTGTCGGCACGGTGGAAAAGCCCCCGCATGCCGGAATCACAGGGTTACACGCAGTCGGCGTCGAACTGTTGCTCCCATGGCTGGGAACCGGGACAGTGTTTGCCAAGCAGGCTCGCACCGACGCCCGCGGCACCTCAGCACAGCTCACGGAAGTCCCCGTATGTCGACAGCAACCGCATTGATCCGCCGCCGCGCGGTCGACTTCATGCGCGTTCCGCACGGAATCTGTTGCCGCTGAAGCAGCGCGGCCCAGGTCTGTGACCGAATCCCGCGCGGTCGTCCACCGCCGCATCGCTCCGCTGTGGTGTCGCCGGATGCCGGGCATCGAATCGCACGGCGTCCTCTCGTCTTCGAAAGAACGAACAATGCCTTTCCCCCTACCCACCCGGCGCGTCGCCCGCGCGCTCGCCACCGCTGCCGCCGTGCTCACCGGCCTGTCCGTGCTCACCGGATGCGGGGAGTCCGCGCCCGCCAAGACCGCCGACGGCAAGACCGTGCTGCGCTACCAAGGCAGCACCGGACAGGTGAACCATTTCGAGCTGGCCGACGACCTCGGCTTCTTCACGATGATCAGCCTGCACTGGGAGGGCGACACCACCAGTGGCCCCGCCAATATCCAGGCCGCGGCGACCAACCAGGTCGATGTCGGCAGCGCGTTCAACGGCGCGGTGGTGAAGCTGATCGCGGGCGGGGCGAAGGTCACCTCGGTGCTGAGTTCCTATGGCGCGGACGAGCAGTCGTTCACCGGCTACTACGTGCGCGACGACTCCCCCATCACCTCGGCCCGCGATCTGATCGGCAAGAAGGTCGCCGTCAACACGCTCGGCGCGCACCACGAATTCATCACCAGGGAGTGGCTGCATCAGCAGGGCCTCACCGACGACGAGATCGAGCAGGTGCAGCTGGTCGTCGTGCCGCCGGCCAACACCGAGGACGCGTTGCGCAAGGGGCAGGTCGACGTCGGCGCCCTGGGCAGCGTCTTCCGCGACACCGCCCTCCAGCGCGGCGGTCTGCACCCGCTGTACACCGACAAAGCCATCTCCGGCACGTTCGACTACGGCACTTACGTCTTCCGCGACGACTTCATCGCCCAGAATCCCGAGGTCGTGGCGGACTTCGTGCAGGGCACCGCCCGCGCGATCCGCTGGTTGCAGGTGACGCCGCGCGATCAGGTGCGCGAGCGGTTCGTTCAGATCATCGGCAAGCGCGGCCGCAACGAGAACACCAACCTGGTGCCGTACTGGCTCAGCTCCGGCATCCCCGTGCCGGGTGCGGTGGTCGCCGAGAAGGAACTGCAGATCTGGATCGACTGGCTGGTGCGCAACGGCGAACTGCCGAACGGCAAGTTGCGGGCCGCTGACCTCTACACCAACAAGTTCAACCCGTACGCCAACGGCAAGTACCAGCCGGAGGCGGGACCGACCGGAGAGGTGGTGGCCGCGAGATGACCACGGCGACGAAACTATCGCTTATCGGAGTGCACAAGCATTTCGCGGTGCGCGGTTCCCGGGAGCGGTTCACCGCGCTCGAGGACATCTCGCTGGAGCTGCGCGAGGGCGAGTTCCTGGTCCTGGTCGGGCCGAGCGGCTCCGGCAAGTCGACGCTGCTGGATTTGCTCGGCGGACTGAGCAAGCCGACCTCCGGGGAGATCCTGCTGGACGGCAGGCCGATCACCGGGCCGGGGCTGGACCGCGGCATCGTCTTCCAGCAGTACGCGCTGCTGCCCTGGCGAACGGCCCGCGCCAATATCGAATTCGGTTTGGAGGCCAAGGGTTTGCGCCGCAAGGCGCGGCGCGAGCTCGCCGAGCGTTATCTGGAACTGGTCGGGCTCTCCGGCTTCGGCGAGCGCTACCCGCACGAACTGTCCGGCGGCATGAAGCAGCGAGTCGCGATCGCGCGCAGCCTCGCCTTCGATCCCGAGGTGCTGCTGATGGACGAACCGTTCGCCGCCCTCGACGCGCAGACCAGGGAATCGCTGCAGGACGAGCTGTTGCGCATCTGGCGGGCCACCGGCAAGACCGTCCTGTTCATCACCCACGGCATCGACGAAGCGGTGTATCTCGGCCAGCGAGTCGCCGTGCTGACGTCGCGGCCCGGCCGGATCAAGGCCATCGTCGACGTCGAGATCGACCGGGACACCGACGACGACGTCCGCTCGTCCGAACGCTTCCGGGACTACCGCCACGAGATCTGGACATTGCTGCACAGCGAAGTTCAGCGGGCGGCGAGCCTGGAGCTCGAGTCCTTGTCCGACCACCCGGTCGACGTCGAAGCCACCCTCGAGAGGACGGCCCATGTCTAGTGCCATTCAGCTGAGCGAGCGGCCGGTGCGCGAGCACGCGGCCGCGCCGACCCGACCGATCCCGGCGCGACCGGCCGAGGCGGAACCCACTGCCGTGGGGCAAGCGCTGCGGGCGGTGAGCCGGTTCGCTTGGCGGGTGTTCAAACCGACCGTCGTGATCGCGCTGTTCTTGCTGCTGTGGCAGGTCGCCCCGACGCTCGGGCTGGTGGACGAGGTGTTCCTGCCGCCGTTCTCCGTGGTCGCTCACGCGTTCGCCGACCTGGTGGCCAGCGGTGAGATGTGGACTCACCTCTCCGCGAGCCTGAACCGGTCGCTGGCGGGGTACTCGCTCGCGTTGCTCGCCGGTATTCCGGTGGGCATCGCGATCGCCTGGTACAAGCCGGTGGCGGATTTCCTCAGCCCGATCCTGGAGCTGTTCCGCAACACCGCGGCGCTGGCGTTGCTTCCGGTCTTCCTGCTGATTCTGGGCATCGGCGAGACCTCGAAGGTCGCCATCGTGCTCTACGCCAGCTTCTTCCCGATTCTGCTGAACACCATCACGGGCGTGCGCACCGTCGATCCGCTGCTCGTCAAATCCGCCGCGTCGCTGGGGTTCTCACCGTTGCGCCTGTTCCAGAAGGTGATTCTGCCCGCGGCGCTGCCGTCGGTCTTCACCGGTCTGCGGATGGCCGCCGCCAGTTCGATCCTCGTGCTGCTGGCCGCCGAGATGTTCGGGGCGAGGGCGGGGCTCGGCTACCTGATCACCGCCGCCCAGCAAAACTTCGCGATCCCGAACATGTACGCGGGAATCCTCGCCATCTCGCTGCTCGGCCTCGGCTTCAACGGCCTGCTGGTCACCATCGAACGCCGCCTGTCGCGGTGGCGCGCCCCGGCGAACGGTTGACCATGACCGCCCCTGACCAGGCTCGGCGCGGGCGGAAGACGGTCGTCGTCCGAGCGCTGACCAGACGACGCGTCGTCGACTTCATGCGGACGTGCGGCAGCGCTTGTCACACGGCCGAACACCCGCTTCTCCGGCTGGAGCCGACCCTGAACCGCTACCCCGAAACGAGTTCTTCCGATGACCGCCGTACCCGAAACCCCCGTCTCGAACACCACCGATGACGCGGTGCGCGTCGCACCCGTCGCCGGTTACATCGGCGCCGACGTCTCCGGCGTCGATCTGCGTGAGCCGTTGACCGACCAGCAGGTCGCGGTCATCACCGACGCCCTGCACACCTACAAGGTGCTGTTCTTCCGCGACCAGCGCATCGACCACGCCCAGCAGATCGCCTTCTCCCGCCGGTTCGGCGCGGTCACGCCGTCGCACCCGTACGACGACGACGCGCCGACCGAGCACCCGGAGATCCTCGCGGTCGACAGCAGGCTGTACGAGAAGCGCTTCGGTGTGCGGAAATTCAGCTACACCAATCACTGGCACACCGATGTCTCCGCGCTGATCAACCCGCCCGCGGCCTCGATCCTGCGCGCCGAGATCGCCCCGGCGCGAGGCGGCGACACCGGCTGGACGAATCTCGTCGCCGCCTGCGAGAACCTGCCGGAGGCGCTGAAGCGGTTCGTCGAGGGGCTGCGCGCCGAGCACCGCTTCGGCGGCAGCAGGCCGGTCTGGGACGCCGACAGCGACTACGCGAAGAAAGTCGCGGCCACGCCGCTGATCACCGAGCATCCGGTCGTCCGGGTGCACCCGGTGACCGGCGAGCGGGCGCTGTTCGTCAACCCGGGCTTCACCACCCGGATCGTCGGCCTCCGGCCGAGTCAGAGCGACGCGGTGCTGAAACTGCTGTTCGACGAGGTGACCAACCCGGCGTACACGGTCCGGTTCCGCTGGGAGGCGGGCAGTCTGGCGTTCTGGGACAACCGCGCCACCGCGCATCTCGCGCCGAGCGACCTCGACCATCTCGATGTCACCCGGGTGCTGTACCGCACGACGCTGGAGGGCGACATCCCGGTCGGCGTCGACGGCGAGCCATCGAAGTCCATCGCCGGAGTGAAGTTCACCGGCGCGTAGAACCGGACCAGGATCGGCCGGACGCCTCGCGAGCGTTCGGCCGACCTCGGGCTCCGCGACCGCGACCGGCGAGTCGGCCGATATCGAGGTCGCCGCGCTGTGCACCTGCCGCGCCGCCGCGTGCGGCCACCTCACCGATGGCGTCCCGAGCGCTCGGTCACGGTGGGTGGTCATGCCGGGTAGCCGGCAGTTCGGCGGAACCGAGGCCAATGGGTCGAGCCGTTCACCGACACCCGAGACGAGCGGCGGATTCTCGGCTTCGCCCCGACCGCGATCACGCCGGATCGGTCGTCTCCAGCACCGCGCGCTCCACATCGTCCCAGGTCGGGACGTGGCGCACCCATGCGGGGATCGGCTCGGCCTGCACGCCGAACAGGAGCCGGTACGGCACCAGATCGCGCAGGGCGCGGTGCACGTCGAGACGGTCATCGATCATGTGCGTGATGCCGAGTTCGGCGCAGTGCAACGCCTTGTCCGCCCGGGCCCGGCAGAAGCGCACATTGCCGGGCGCGATTCCGGTCCGGTCGTAGAAATCGTGATGATCGAGCCACTGGCGGGTGCGCTGTTCGATCCGTGGTCCACATTTGGAGATGACCCACGCGCGGCCCTCGAAGCGCCGGACCAGGCGCGGCAGGACATCGAAAGCGCCCGCGCCGGGCGGCGTGCGCAGCGCCTGCTCGAGCCCGCCGGAGAGGAATACCGTGTCCTCGTCGCCCGGCGCCGAGGCCGCGCCTTGGATCACTCGGCCGAAATCGACGCCGAGTCTGGGTTGTCTTCCTTCGTTCGAATGTCTTACTTCGTTCATACGGTTCCAGCGTGCGGCATCCGCCCTGTCGCCCGCCAGTGAGTTTCCTTCGCGTCGGGACTGTGCCGGACCGCCATCGGGCTCACCCTTCGCTTCATCGGCGCGGCAATCCGGCTCGCGACGACCGGTGACGCGGACTACGCCAGCGCCGCACGTGGCCGGAATTCGGTGCGTCGAGCGCCGAACGGTTGCCAGCGCGCGGCGGACTGGGAACAGTGAGGTAGGGAAGCCGCGGCGCTCGCCGTGGCGGTTCGAGTACACACGGAGGAGATTTTCGTGCGCTTCGGCATCTTCGTTCCGCAGGGTTGGCGGCTCGATCTGGTGGGCATCCACCCGGCGGACCAGTGGGGGGTGATGCGCGACCTCGCCCAGCGCGCCGACGCGAACCCGGTGTGGGAATCGCTGTGGGTGTACGACCATTTCCACACCGTCCCGGTCCCCACCGAGGAGGCGACACACGAAGCGTGGACGCTGATGTCGGCGTTCGCCGCCGCCACCGCACGTGTCCGGTTGGGCCAGATGTGTACCGCGATCAGCTACCGCAACCCGGCCTACCTGGCCAAAGTGGCCGCGACGGTCGACCTGATCTCCGGCGGCCGCGTCGAGATGGGCATCGGCGGCGGCTGGTACGAACACGAGTGGCGCGCCTACGGCTACGGCTTCCCGTCCGCGGGCGAACGGCTGGGCCGCCTGGACGAGGGTGTGCAGATCTTCCGGCAGGCCTGGACCACGGGCTCGGCCACCCTCGACGGCAAGTACTACCAGGTCGACGGCGCGATCGTCCGTCCGCTTCCCCTGCAGGAGGGCGGCATTCCGCTCTGGGTCGCGGGAGGCGGCGAGAAGAAGACGCTGCGCATCGCGGCGAAATACGCGCGGTACACCAACTTCGGCGCCGACCCCGCCGAGTTCACCCGCAAGTCCGAGATCCTGCGCGCGCACTGCGCGGAAGTCGGCACCGACTTCGACGCCATCGTGCGCTCGTCGAACTTCAACGTCGCGATCGGCTCGACCCAGGCCGAGGTCGAGGATCGTCTCGCGACGCTGGCCGCGCGCCTCACCCCCGTCCTCGGCGCCGCCCCCGCCAAGTCCTACGTCGCCCAGCTGCACGACGGCGGCGCCGCCACCGGCACCCCCGACCAGATCATCGAGAAGCTACGCCGAGTCCGCGACCTCGGCCTCGGCTACGCCATCCTCAACTTCCCCGAAGCCGCCTACGACACCTCCGGCATCGAACTCTTCGAACGCGAAGTGATCCCGGCCCTGCGTTGATCATGCAAGGCACACCCCACGAGCGGTTGAGCCCCGAATTCGTGGAACTCCCGCCCTGCCCGAACCCCGGCCAGCCCTGGCCAACCCGGGGTAGCCCGATCCCCTCTTACCCGCCCCACCCGAAGCGAGTCTTACGAGCGACCGTTCGCGGCCGTCTCGCGGCCGAGCGATCGAAGCGCATGCGCCGAAGGCGCGAGTCTCGATCGCTCGGCCGCGAGACACCAAGGGCCGCGAACACGCAGCGCCGCAGGCGCTGCCAAACAACTCAGCGCTTGCGGCCGACCGCGCTCCAGCAGTTGACTTGCGCGTCCAGCCATGTGGGGGATTCGGTGCCCGGGCGCCACTGGTTGGAGACGACGATTCCTGGCTCGAGTAGTTCCAGGCCGGTGAAGAAGCGGGCGAATTCGTTTTTCGTGCGCGCTTGGGCGTAGACCCCGCTCTGGCGATATACGTTCAGGGCGTTGGTGATGATTTCCGGTTCGAGGTCGGCGGTGATGTGCGAGACCGCGAGGAACGAACCCGGCGCGAAGGCATCCAGCAGCGTCTCGACGATGCCGTAGGGGTCCTGGTCGTCGGACAGGAAATGCAGTACCGCGACCAGACTCACCGCCACCGGACTCTTCAGGTCGAGGGTGTCGGTGAGCTCGGGCGCGGACAGGATCGCTTCGGGGTTCGTCAGATCGGCGTCGATGTAAGCCGTGCGTCCTTCCGGCGTACCGGTGAGCAGGGCGCGGGCATGGCTCAGGACGATCGGATCGTTGTCCACGTAGACCACTCGCGCTTCGGGACTCGGCGCCTGTGCCACCTGGTGCAGGTTCGGCTCGGTGGGGATGCCGGTGCCGATGTCGAGGAACTGTGTCACGCCCAGCGCGGTGAGGGCGTTCACCGCGCGGTGCATGAACTGCCGGTTCTGCCGGGCCGCGACCCGGGCGGTGGGAAACGCCGCGATCACTTTCTCGGCCGCGTCCCGGTCCACCTGGTAGTGGTCTTTCCCACCCAGGACGTAGTCGTATATCCGGGCGCTGCTCGGCACGCTCGGGTCGTGGATCGGCCGAGGCGGCTCGCCGTTGCTGCCGAGATGAGTCATCGTCGTTCCTATCCCTACCGAATCGGCCTCCGCGTCAGCATATTCCAGTCGCGTCCCGGGCACTGCCGCCACCGGCGCGAACGCGGCATCGAATCGGACGACGGTGGACTGCCGTCCTTCAGGGCACCGCGTCGGGAGCGGCGAAGCGCATGCGATCTCGGCGGCCGAAATGCGAACCAGGGGCTCACCCAGTGGGAAGCCCCTGTTCGCTACCGCGGAATTACAGCATGCAGGACACGCAACCCTCGACTTCGGTTCCCTCCAGAGCCATCTGGCGCAGCCGGATGTAGTAGAGGGTCTTGATTCCCTTGCGCCAGGCGTAGATCTGGGCGCGGTTGAGATCGCGGGTGGTGGCGGAGTCCTTGAAGAACAGCGTCAGCGACAGGCCCTGGTCCACGTGCTGGGTAGCTGCGGCGTAGGTGTCGATGATCTTCTCGTAGCCGATCTCGTAGGCGTCCTCGTAGTACTCGAGGTTGTCGTTGGTCATGTAGGGCGCCGGGTAGTAGACGCGCCCGATCTTGCCTTCCTTGCGGATCTCGATCTTCGACGCCACCGGGTGGATGGAGCTGGTGGAGTGGTTGATGTAGGAGATCGACCCGGTCGGCGGGACCGCCTGCAGGTTCTGGTTGTAGATGCCGTGCGCCATGACCGAGGCCTTCAGCTCGCGCCAGTCCTCCTGGGTCGGAATGTGCACGCCCGCGTCGGCGAACAGCTGCCGGACGCGATCGGTCTTCGGCTCCCACGCCTGGTCGGTGTACTTGTCGAAGTACTCGCCGCTGGCGTATTTCGATTCGGGGAAGCCGCCGAAGTACGCGCCGCGTTCGATCGCGATCCGGTTCGACGCCCTGATCGCGTGATAGACCACGGTGTAGAAGTAGATGTCGGTGAAGTCGATGCCCTCTTCGGACCCGTAGTGGATCCGTTCGCGCGCCAGGTAGCCGTGCAGGTTCATCTGCCCGAGGCCGATGGCGTGCGAGAGGTTGTTGCCCTGCTCGATGGAGGGCACCGAGTAGATGTGGGTCTGGTCGGACACCGCGGTCAGCGCCCGGATGGCCACCTCGATGGTCTGCGCGAAGTCGGGTGAGTCCATCGTCTTGGCGATGTTCAGCGACCCGAGGTTGCAGGAGATGTCCTTGCCCACCTTGGCGTAGGACAGGTCGTCGTTGAATTCCGACGGCGTGGAGACCTGCAGGATCTCCGAGCACAGGTTGGAGTGGGTGATCTTGCCCGCGATCGGGTTGGCCCGGTTCACCGTGTCCTCGAACATGATGTACGGGTAGCCGGACTCGAACTGCAGCTCGGCGATGGTCTGGAAGAACTCGCGCGCCTTGATCTTCGACTTGCGGATGCGCTTGTCGTCGACCATCTCGTAGTACTTCTCGGTGACGTCGATGTCGGCGAAGGGCTTGCCGTAGATGCGCTCGACGTCGTAAGGCGAGAACAGGTACATGTCCTCGTTCTTCTTGGCCAGCTCGAAGGTGATGTCCGGGATGACCACGCCCAGCGAGAGGGTCTTGATGCGGATCTTCTCGTCCGCGTTCTCCCGCTTGGTGTCCAGGAACCGGTAGATGTCCGGGTGGTGCGCGTGCAGGTATACCGCGCCCGCCCCCTGACGCGCGCCGAGCTGGTTGGCGTAGGAGAAGGAGTCCTCGAGCAACTTCATGATCGGGATGACGCCCGAGCTCTGGTTCTCGATCTTCTTGATCGGCGCGCCGTGCTCGCGGATGTTGCTCAGCAGCAACGCGACCCCGCCGCCGCGCTTGGACAGCTGCAGCGCGGAGTTGATGGAGCGCCCGATGGACTCCATATTGTCCTCTATGCGCAGGAGGAAACAGCTGACCGGCTCGCCGCGCTGTTTCTTGCCCGAGTTCAGGAAGGTCGGGGTGGCCGGTTGGAAGCGGCCGTCGATGATCTCCTCGACCAACCTGCCCGCCAGCGCCTCGTCACCGGCGGCGAGGGTGAGCGCGACCATGCACACCCGGTCCTCGAACCGCTCCAGGTAGCGCTTGCCGTCGAAGGTCTTCAGCGTGTACGAGGTGTAGTACTTGAACGCGCCGAGGAAGGTCGGGAACCGGAACTTCTTGGCGTAGGCCTGTTGGAACAGTTTCTTGATGAACTCGCGGCTGTACTGCTCGAGGACCTCGGCCTCGTAGTAGTTCTCGTCGATCAGGTAGTCCAGCTTCTCGTCCAGGTTGTGGAAGAAGACGGTGTTCTGATTGACGTGCTGCAAGAAGTACTGGTGGGCGGCCTCGCGGTCCTTGTCGAACTGGATCTCCCCGTTCGGACCGTACAGGTTCAGCATCGCGTTGAGGGCGTGGTAGTCGAGAACCTCGCCCGCTTCGGCGCCGCGGACCGGGGGCTGCTCTAAGCGAGCTGTTTTTCCGGCCGGTGCTGTCGTTGCTGTTGCCAAAACAATCCCAATCCCTCTCGGACGCGTTCGACGTCCTCAGCGGTTCCCATGAGTTCGAAGCGATACAGGTACGGCACGCCGCACTTGCGTGCGATCAGTTCGCCCGCGTAGCAGAAGGTGTCGCCGAAGTTCGTGTTCCCCGCCGCGATGACGCCACGCAGCAGCGCCCGGTTGTGCGGGTCGTTGAGGAACTTCGCGACCTGCCGCGGCACGAAATCCTTGTCGGAACGGTCGCCCCCCAGCACGTGCCGACCGCCCCCATAGGTGGGGACGATCAGCACGTACGGTTCGTCTACGCGCAGCGAGTCGGCGGTGTGCAGTGGTATGCGAGCCGCCGGGAGACCCAGCTTCTCGACGAAGCGATGCGTGTTCTCCGAAGCGCTGGAGAAGTAGACCAGCGCCGTCGTCTCCGGCATGGTCGCCTTCCTCTCTCGTCGAGCGCCGTGGCGCTCGCCCTTCGGATGAACCGGAAGCGCTGCGGCGCTCAGGCCGCCACGGTCGCGAGCGACTTGATGCGGTCGGGACGGAAGCCCGACCAGTGATCGTCCCCGGCCACCACTACCGGCGCCTGCAGGTACCCGAGTGCCATGACGAAGTCACGCGCCTCGTCGTTCTCCGAGATGTCGATGACCTCGTAGTCCACCCCGGCCTTGTCGAGGGCCTTGTAGGTGGCGTTGCACTGGACGCAAGCGGGCTTGGTGTACACGGTGACGGTCATTGATGTCCCTCTCTCCTTGTGCCTGATCCACAGCCTGAGATCCGTATGCATTGCACGATCGACGTATGCTGCGCAAACTCCTGGAGCCGGACTCGAATCCCCTGATCAGCCATGGATGACCGACTCCTGGGGGGTGGGGCCTCGCACCGTCTTCCAGTAGCGAAGACACTACACCTAGTGGCCGACAGATTCCTACAACACGACATGTAGCGAGTCACATCGATGAAATTCCACCGAGAGAAGTACCAGCACGCTCGATTCACCCCCGAATCAAACAGTGGCGCAGATCACTGTTCAGCGAGCTAGCATACTTTCAGCAAACCCTCGGGCGAACGAAGAGGGCCACCGCTGCACCCGCAGCGATGACCCTCGTCCGAGACCGGAGATGGAGCTTACACCGACGCCAGTTCGCCGCGCGTCGCCTCGACCAGCTCGCGCACGGTTGCGGCCAGCTGGGTCAGCGCTTCGGCGTCGTCACGCGGATGCCCGGCGCCGAAGCGCTCGCCGATGACGCCGAAGTGCAGATGCGCCGACTCGACCACCCGCGCGCCCGCCACACCGAGCGCCTTGACCGCGTCGCCGTGCGCCCACTGCGCCGCGTTCGGGCTGATCGAGGCGCTCACCACGGCGGTGGGCTTGCCCTGGATCGCGCCGGCGCCGTACGGGCGGGAAGCCCAATCGATCGCGTTCTTCAGCACCGCCGACAGCGTGCCGTTGTACTCCGGCGTCACCACCAGCAGGCCGTCCGCCTCGGCGACGGCGTCCCGCAGCGCCTGCGCGGCCGCGGGAACGGCGCCCGGGACATCGATGTCCTCGTTGTAGAACGGGACGTCGGCGAGGCCGTCGTAGAGAGTGACCTCGACACCGTCCGGTGCGGTCTGCGCCGCGGCCTCAGCGAGCCGCCGGTTGACCGAGGCGGCGCGCAGGCTTCCGACGAGGGCGAGGATGCGGGTCCCGGCCTCACCGGAGCCGTTGGACTCGGCGTTGATGATTCGCTCGCTACGCTCGCTCATGACGTCTCCTGGTGTACTGAATGGTGTGGTGTCCTTACGTTCACCACACACTAACCGGACCGTAGTCCGATTACTTCCCGCGGAGTTTGCGTGAGCGCTGTGAACTACCCCACATCCGACGCGTCCATATCCGGTCCGCGCCGGCTGCTCGATGTCGGCGCGCCGCTGCCCGGCACGTCGGAGCCCGCCGAGCGCGCCGACGCGGCGCGCAACCGCAGGCTGCTGCTGGACGCCGCGCAGCAGCTGGTGCGTGAGCAGGGCGTGGACAGCCTCACCATGGACGCGCTGGCCAAACGCGCCGGAGTCGGCAAAGGCACGGTGTTCCGCCGGTTCGGCAGCCGGTCCGGGCTGATGCTCGCCCTGCTGGACCACTCCGAGCGCAAGTACCAGGAGGCGTTCATCTTCGGACCGCCGCCGCTCGGTCCCGGTGCGCCTCCGGTGGAACGGCTGGTGGCCTTCGGGCGGACCCGGCTGCTTGACATCGAAGTGGAAGGCGAGCTGCACCGCGCCGCCGAACTCGGCGAGGCCGGTGACCGCTATTCCGGCGGCCCGTACGGATTGCTGCGCGCGCACGTCGTGATGCTGTTGCGCCAGGCCGACGCGCCCGGAGATCTCACGCTCCTCGCCGATTGGCTGCTGGCGATGCTGGGCGCGGCGCTGATCCTGCACCAGATGCGGGTGCTCGGCTATACCCGCGAACAGATCGGCGACAACTGGGAGAGCGTCGTTCGGCGCGTTGTCGTCCGGTGATCGGCCAGTAGACTCGGGCGCCATGCGGAACCTGCGCGAACAGATCATCAGTGAATTGGGCGTCCGCCCCACCATCGAACCGAAGGACGAGGTACGCCGCCGGATCGATTTCCTCAAGGATTATCTGAACGCCACTCCCGCACGAGGTTTCGTCCTCGGTATCAGCGGTGGGCAGGACAGCGCGCTCGCCGGTCGGCTGTGCCAGCTCGCGGTCGAGGAACTGCGCGCCGACGGCGTCGACGCGACCTTCCTCGCCGTCCGGCTGCCCTACGGCGTACAGGCCGACGAGGCCGACGCCCGGACCGCGATGGCCTTCGTCCGGCCCGATCGGCAGGTCGTGGTGAACATCCGCCCCAGCGCCAACGCGGCGGCCGCCGAGGCGGCGTCGGCGTTGCAGGTGGACAACCTGCGCGACTTCGTGCGCGGCAACATCAAAGCGCGGGAACGCATGGTGCTCCAGTACGCGCTGGCCGGACAGGAGAACCTGCTCGTGATCGGCACCGACCATGCCGCCGAGGCGGTCACCGGTTTCTTCACCAAGTACGGCGACGGCGGCGTCGACCTGACCCCGCTGACCGGTCTCACCAAGCGTCAGGGCGCCGCGCTGCTGCAGGAACTCGGCGCGCCCGCCGGCATCTGGTCCAAGGTGCCCACCGCCGACCTGGAGGACGACCGGCCCGCCCTGCCCGACGAGGAAGCACTGGGCCTGCGCTACAGCGAGATCGACGACTACCTCGAGGGCAAGGAGGTCACCCCCGAGGTCGCCGAGCGGCTGGAGAAGATCTTCCGCGACACCCGCCACAAGCGCACCGTCCCGGTGACCCCGCTGGACACCTGGTGGCGTTGAGCGTCTAGGCCGCCGACTCGCACTCCGCGAGACGTCGCGCCAGAAACCGCCGCACCTGGTCGTTTCCCGCCAGTTCCAGCGCCGCCCGGTAGTGCGGCACCGCCTCTCGCGGGCGGCCGCCGCGCCGCAGCAGATCGGCGCGCGTCGCGGCGATCACGTGCGACCCGGCCAATCGCGGGTCGCGGGCGACCTCGTCGAGGGCGGCCAGGCCCGCGTCGAATCCACGGGAGAATCCCACGGCGACGGCGCGGTTCACCGACACGGCCGGTGACGGGGTGAGCCGGAGCAACTCGTCGTACCCGGCGACGACAGCGTGCCAATCGGTCCGCTCCCAGGTCGGCGCCGTGGCGTGCGCGGCGGCGATACGCGCCTGCACCAGGTACGGACCGGAGCCGTCGGTTTCGGCGGATCGCAGACAGGCCAGGCCCGCCCGGATCTTCGCGTGGTCCCACCGGGCGCGATCCTGCTCCTCCAGCGGTACCGATTCCCCGCCGGCGCGTCGGCGCTGCTCCCGGCGACTGTCCTGCAACAGCATCAGCGCCAGCAAAGCGTGCGCCTCGGGCTCGCGCGGCAGCAACCGGCACAGCAGCCTACCGAGCCGAAGGGCCTCGTCGCACAGCTCGTCTCGCACCGCGGTTTGTCCCGAAGTGGCGCAGTAGCCTTCGGTGAACACCAGGTACACGCACGCCAGCACACCCGGTACCCGCTCGGGCATCAGATGCGCGGGCGGTACCCGCAAGGGGATGCCCGCCTGCCGGATCTTCGCCTTCGCGCGCGTCAGCCGTTGCGCCACCGTCTGTTCCGGCTGCAGGAAAGCACGTGCGATCTCGGCGGTCCGCAACCCGCACACCAGGCGCAGGGTCAAGGCCACCTGCGCGGGCCGCGCCAGCGCCGGGTGGCAGCAGGCGAAGATCATCCGCAGCTGGTCGTCCGGCACCGCGGACACCTCATCCTCCTCGCCCGGCGCCCGGGCGCGGACCGCGTCGAATTCCTTGGACGCTCGCACCGATTCGCGCCGTAGCCGGTCCAGCGCCCGATTCCGCGCGGCCGTGGTGATCCACGCCCCCGGATTCGACGGCAGCCCGCGTTCCGGCCAGGTGCGCACGGCGTCGGCGAACGCCTCCTGCACGGCGTCCTCGGCCAGTCCGATGTCGCCGACCGTCCTGGCCACCGTCGCCAGAGCCCGGCCGAACTCGGCGCGGTAGACGGCGTCGATGGTCGCGGCCGGGCCCGTCCGCACCGTCAGTCGCCCAGGTCCACGACTCGGCGCAGCTCGGTGCGCCCGCGTTCGCCGATCGGGATGACCGCCGCGATCTCCGCCGCCTGCTCGCGGTCCGGCGCGGCGAACAGGTACAGCCCGTCGACCACTTCGGCCAGTTCCGCGTACGGCCCGTCGGTGAGCAGCAGTTTTCCGTCGCGTACCCGCACCGTGGTCGCCGAGGACGGCGGTCGCAGCGCCCCGCCGCCCCGAATGGCCGCCGCGTACTTCGCGCCGAAGCGCTCGTGCTCGGCGACGGCGGCGTCCCACTCCGGAGTGCCCGGCGCGATCACCGCGTCCGGAGCTTCCCACAGCAGGGCCAGCCACCAATCCGCGCGCGGGGTGTCGTGCGGCGACCACATCACCATGGGGCGCACCTCGATCGCTCCGTGCTCGGCCGCGGGCACCTGACGCGCCAGCTGGATGGCCTCGTCCAGGTCGGCGGCCTCGAAGACGTAGAACCCGCCGACGACCTCGGCCTGCTCGGTGAACGGGCCGTCGGTGACGAGCGTGCGCCCGCCCGCGCGCCGGATGTGCAGCGCGTCGGCGGAGGGGAACAGCGCCACACCGCCCGCTATCGCGGCGCCCGCGCGCTGCTCGAACTCCGCGTACCTCGCCACTTCGGTGTCGAACTCCGGTGTGCCGGGCCGGACCGCCGACTCCTCTTCGCGTCCTGCCATGATCGCCAGGTAGTGCATAGCGTCATCCTTCCTCGCTTCGAGGGGCTCGGATACCCCTGATACTCGGACGACGAACCGCACTCGCCGTTTTCTACACACCCGCGCGAGAAATTTCGCGGGGTCTCAGCAGACCGGTTCACCCTCTCCCGTGGCGGTGGCGCGCAGCAGGTCGCGGGGTCAGCTCGAAATCGATTCGCTCCGGCGCGCGGAAGCGCAGGCACCCTTTACCCATGTCGTGACCGGCCAAGCGGTCGGTGAAAGCGGCGCGCACGTCGGTGCCTCCCGGCGCGTTTCGGGCGCCTCGCCCAGATAGCCGTCGACATCGCTCGCCTTGCTCCGCACCACAGCGCGACTGTAGACCGCCGCGTGCCAGGGCGCGGCTTATCCGCCCGCGAAAGGGGGCAGGACGTCGACGCGGGGGCTGAGCGCGGCCGTGGGGTCCCGGGTGAGTTCGTCGCCGATCAGGTAGGCGCACACCGACAGCATCTTGTCCAGGTCGGGCCCATAGGTCGCCGACAGGGTCGCGCGCAAGTCGGCCACCGTGGCTCCGGCCGGGAAGTCGAGGGTTTCGCTGTCCTTGCCGACGGCGTCGGCGATGGCGGCGAAATAGCGGATCTCAACCACCGATGGCTCCCATCGTCCGTTCCGGAGGAACGAAGCCCTCGGCGTCGATGCCGTGACCTGCCCACTTGTTCCACATCGCACCGCGCCACAGATTCGCGACCTCCTCGTCGCCCGCGCCGGAGCGCAGCGCCTGGCGCAAGTCGAACTCCTGATCGCTGAACAGGCAGGATCGCAGCATGCCGTCCGCGGTGAGCCGGGTGCGGTCGCAGGTGTCGCAGAACTTGCGGGTGACGGTGGCGATGATGCCCACGGTGCCGGGGCCGCCGTCGACCAGCCATTTCTCCGCCGGAGCCGACGGATCGGCGCGGCCGGCCTCGGTGAGGTCGAACCGGGCGCCGAGCACGTCGAGCAGTTCGGCGGCGGTGACCATGTTGGCGCGCGCCCACTCGTGGTCGGCGTCGAGCGGCATCTCCTCGATGAAACGCAGTTCGCAGCCCTCGTCCAGGCACCAGCGCAGCAGATCAGCCGCGCCGGCGAGGGTTTGACGCATCAGGACGGCGTTGACCTTGATCGGGGCCAGTCCCGCGACACGGGCGGCGCGGATGCCCGCGAACACCGATTCCAAGCGGTCGCGGCGCGTCAACCGGGCGAAACCGGCCCGGTCGACGGTGTCCAGCGACACGTTCACCCGATGCAGGCCCGCGGCGGCGAGGCCGAACGCGCGGTGCTCGAGCCCGATGCCGTTGGTCGTCATGGCCAGCGGGACGTGCGGCACCTCGGCATGACAGCCGGAGATGATGTGTTCCAGGTCGCGGCGCATCAGCGGCTCACCGCCGGTGAAGCGGACCTCACGCACGCCCAGGTCCCGCACCGCCAAGCGCACCAGCCGCACGATCTCGTCCACCGTGAGCAGTTCGTGCCGGGGGATCTCCGGCAGCCCCTCCTCCGGCATGCAGTACGTACACCGCAGCGAGCACTTCTCGGTGATGGACACGCGGAGGTCGCGGGCGACGCGCCCGAAACGATCCAGCAAGTAGGGGGTGTCGGGACGGCCGGCGAGCGAGGGACGCCCGGAACGC
>NZ_BAFS01000198.1 GCF_000308415.1 Nocardia asiatica NBRC 100129
TGCGCGGACGTAGCTCGTTGACGTCGACCTTTCCGATCCGCTCCCCGAGCAGATGCGCGACACCCGCGTGGGGTGCATCTCGGCGGCGGCCATGCGCAGCAGCGAGGTCTTGCCCGCGCCGTTGGGGCCGAGGACCACCCAGCGTTCGTCGAGCTCGACCTGCCAGGTGACCGGACCGACGAGAGTGTGGCCCGAGCGGCGGACGGTTACGTCGGTGAAATCGATGAGCAGATCGGGATCCGGTTGCGGCACGCGCTCCATCTTGGCCCACCTGAGGGGGCACTCGCCAACGCGGGGAGGGAAAACCGAGCCGGTCGGTCGGATCTATGCCGGATCATCGCCGTCACGGCAGCATCCGCCGCGCCGTCCGACACGCCCACGGCGACCGCGACGTCCCCGCGCAGCGTTCACCAAGACGCGGCGGGCACCGCGATCACCGTCATCGAGCCGGGCGCCACTTCGGTGTATCCCGCGTCTCGCACGGCGACCGCGCCTCCCTCGGCCACCTGCTGCGCCAGCGCCGCCCAGCGCTGCGCGCCGGCCTCGCGTACCGCGCAGCGGAAGCCGAGTTCGGCCCAGCGCTGCGCGTTCTCCACCGGCAGCGCACCGGCCAGCAGCATGCTCGCGTGACCCGCCTGCGCGGCCGACTTGCCCAGCGTCATCCCGAGCCCGGCGTTCACCCACAGCACCGGCGATCCGGGATCGGGCGGCCCGGGATCGTCGTGCGCGAGATCGGTGCCGCCGATCTGCAGACGCTTGATGCGCGGGTCGACCGCGCCCACCGGTCCGGGGACCAGCGCCCGCGCCTGCGCGCCGTCGACCTCGACGGTGACGCCAGGTACCGCGCAGGCCGCCTGCCACTGGGCGCCGCGCGCACGCCGGGCCACCTTGCGGATGCGCGAGTGCTTCCATGCGAGATAAGGCTGTTCCCACTCGCCGCCCGGCCCGACCCGCGCGTCCAGGCACAGCGCCACCGCGGCGGCCGCGGCGGCCGCCAGCAGCGCGCTGCGCGGGGGCGGATCGGCCTTGGGCAGGTGCAGGACCATCTGCATCGCCTGCACCATGGCGGGGTCGTCCGGATCGCCCGCTCCGTAGTAGCCGCGCGCCAGCTCCGCATGCCGGGCGCGGAATGCCGCGATATCCGGCGCCGCGGCGATATTCGGCGCCGCGGCGATATTCGGCGCCGCGGCGATATTCGGCGCCGCGGCAATGTCCGGCGCTGCGGCAATGTCCGGCGCTGCGGCAATGTCCGGCGCTGCGGCAATGTCCGGCGCTGCGGCAATGTCCGATGACGTGGCGATGTCCGACGGCGTGGCGATGTCCGACGGCGTGGCGATGTCCGACGGCGTGGCGATGTCCGACGGCGTGGCGGCCGTGGAAATCTCGGCGTCGCGCCGTACTTCAGCGCCGCATTCCGGCGTGCTCGTCATCACCGCACCTCGATAGTCAACGAAAATGTCCGGGCCGGCACCAAGCCCTGGTCCCACGGACGCGTGTACTCCATCTGCAACGAAGTCACGCCCGCCGCGATGCCCACGAAGTTCCATACGGCCGTGCCACCCGCGCCCGGCGCGACCGGCTCGGCCGAATCCGGTTCGTAGTCCGCCGCACCGTCCTGTTTCACCACGGAAGAGTCGATCCGCGCGATGCTCCAGGAGTATCCGGTCGACGGATTGGCCGGCAGGGCGACTACGAGACGCTGTCCGACCGGCAACAGCCGCTGCTGGCCGGCATCGGCCGCACTCACTCGCACAACAGGTTTCTCGGCTTCGGTGGCGATCGTCTCCGGCGAGCCGTCGCCGCATCCCGCCACCGCCGTGACGAGCAGCAGCACCAGCAGAGACTTCCGCACCCGTCCTCCGATCGCCGAATGATCAACTCGCAGCGAGCCTACCGATCGGCGGCCATCCAGGAATCGTCCGAGCGGGAGGGTCGGGACCGCTCAGCCCAGCGGCACCCGGCGCAGCAAACCGTCCCTGGCGTCGGCGGCCTCCACTTCGTGCCGGGTGACACCGAGGATGAACAAGACGGCGTCCAGATAGGGATGCGAGAGCGCCGCGTCGGCGACCTCGCGCAGCGCGGGTTTGGCGTTGAAGGCGACGCCGAGCCCGGCGGCGTTGAGCATGTCGATGTCGTTGGCGCCGTCACCCACCGCGACAGTCTGCTCCATCGGCACCCCGGCCTCGGCCGCGAACTTGCGCAGCGCGGTCGCCTTGGCCGCGCGGTCGACGATTTCCCCGACGACCCGGCCGGTCAACTTGCCGTCCACGACCTCCAGCGTGTTCGCCTGCACGAAATCCAGTTCCAGTTCGTGCGCCAACGGCTCGATCACCTGACGGAAGCCGCCCGACACCACGCCGCAGCGGAAACCGATCCGGCGTAGCGTGCGAATGGTGGTGCGCGCCCCAGGGGTCAGCTCGATCCGGTCGGCCACCTCCTCGATCACCGACTCGTCCAGACCGGCCAGCGTGGCGACTCGCTGGCGCAGCGACTCGGCGAAGTCGATCTCCCCGCGCATGGCGGCCTCGGTGACCTTGCGAACCTCGTC
>NZ_BAFS01000197.1 GCF_000308415.1 Nocardia asiatica NBRC 100129
TAGTGCGGGGTGGGCCGAGATCGGCCCGCCACGGCATCGTGCGCGGCGCGTCTCCACTCGACACGGGTGCTGAGGGGGAAGGTGGCAATCGCGACAGTCATTACCGGAAGACCGTCGGAACTCTCGGAAAGATGATCCGGGATGCGCCTACAGGATCGATGTTGTGGGCTGTTCACGGGCGCGCGGACACGATGTTCGATACGACCCAGCTGAATGCATTTCTGGGTGAACTCGCGGAACTGTCTCCGAAGGACGACAGTGAACAGGAGCTGGACTCCGTGTTGCAGCGCTGCGGTAACCGCGATCCACCGACGCGGATATCTGTGGTTCAGCGGGGACTGAAACAGCACACGGACAAGATTCGCTCCACGCTTCGGATACCTCGCGCAGTTCCGGCGGCGCGAAAGGCCGGAAGTTCGGTTCTCGCAGCCGTGCGTTCGTCGCCTACTGCGTGGCTGCGGTGCGGCGCCCGCGCAGCACAGGGCGGCGGCGTGGCCTGCGCACCTCCGGGGCGTCCGCGTCGACCGAGGGATCCTGTACGCGGGTGTGCGCCGCCTCGATCCACTCCGTCGCTACTTTCGCACCGTGGCGCGGCGACGCGGTGCCCCGAATAGCCGCCTCGCAGCGGCGGGCCAGCTCGCGCCGGTTCGCGCCGGGCTGTTGCACCGGTTCCAGCACCACTTCGGCCACCATCCCGCGCGAGCGCAACACCCGGCGCGCGGAGGACGCGAAGGTGTCCACGCCGACGAACCCGGGCACTGTGCACGGCACGCCGTGCCGGTCGAGGTACCGCAACCGCACCGGCTGCACCGGAGTGCCGGTGTCCACGGCCGCTTGGAACAACGCGGGTCGCATGGTGCCGTAGGCGCGGCCGCACCAGGTGGTGCCCTCGGGGAAGACGCCGATCCGCTCGCCCGCGGCCAGCCGGGCCCCCACCGCGGCCACCACGCCGGGCAGCTGTCGCAGGCTCTCGCGCTCGATCGGGATGACCCGCATCAGTTCGGCGAGCCGGCCGATCAGCGGCCACTCCACCATGTCCGCGCGCGCGACGAAGCCGAGCGGCTGCACCGAGGCCAGCGCGACGATGTCGGTCCAGCCGATATGTCCCGTGACGACCATCAGGCCGTGGCCGGGCGCGCCGAAACCGGCCGGTGCGAGCGCGGGGTCGCCCTCATCGACGACCCCCCGCTCGTCCGCGGCCCCCCGGTTGTCGACGATGCGCAGTCGCATGCCCAGACAACCGAGCAAGAGGCGCGCATAGCCGCGCTGCAATGGCTCGCGCTTACCTCGCGGCGTAACCGCGTTCGCGACCGGGAAGCTGAGCAGCAGTCCGGCTACCCCGGCCAACCGGGCGGCCACCCGTCCCGGCCCGACTTGATCGATCGAATCCAGGCAGCCGGGGCCGCAGGGGCTGGCCGGCATCCACGCGTGCGCGGAGGACTCGGCGGGCGGCGCGTCGAACACCACGGTCCTCACCGTCCCCCGTCGAGGGTCGCGGCGGCTTCCTGTAGTCGATCGAGATAGCGGGTGTTGATGGTGTCCAGTCCGAGCAGCACGACGAAGTCGGCGACCGCGAAAGCCGGATCGTGCGCGGGCTCGCCGCAGATCTCCGCGCCCAGCCGCAGGTAGCCGCGCACCAGCGGCGGCAGCTTCGGCCGCGACGGCGGCGTCAGTTCGTCCAAGGTCTTGCCCTCGACGACCACCGGGTTGTACGGGTGCACCCGGCGCTCGGGGTCGGACGCGTGGCGGCCGAGCAGCAGATCGCGCACGCCGCGCACGTTCACCCCGGGCGCGTCGGCCGGGGTGTCCTGCATCGGCACCGACACGCAGCCCATCACCCACTCGTAACCGGTGAGCTGGATGTAGTGCAGGATGCCCGCCCACATGAGGGTGAGCACCGAGCCGTTGCGATGATCGGGGACGACGCACGCGCGGCCCATCTCCACGATCCGCATCCCCGCCGGATCCAGCTGCGTCAGATCGAATTCCGTCGCCGTGTAGTACCCGCCCGCGGCGGCGGCCCGGTCCGGGGGCAGCATACGGTAGCAGCCGACGAACTCACCGGTCGCGTCGTCGCACACCAGCATGTGGTCGCAGTGCTCGTCGAAATGATCGGCGTCCAGACCGGTGCCGTCGTCCGGGATCTGGAAGCCGGGCTCGTTGGCGAACACGTTGTAGCGCAGGCGCTGCGCGGCGACGCGGTGATCGCGGTCGGAGGAGACCACCAGCGAGTAGCGCGACCGTTCCTCCCCGGAGTCCGTCGCTCGAGCCGGGGCTGTCAACACGGACGAAATAGTCATATCCATGATGAAGCCAGCTCGACAATGCGCCGCAGCAACCTCGAAGTGTCGCGGCGATGCCGGTTCGGTGAACGAGACGGCTGTCACACCGACCGTTCACCGAGCGGTTCCACCCTGTTCGTCCCTCGGCTTCGGGATCGCCTCCGACATGCGGTGCATCGCACAGGGCCCGGCGCCGGAGCGCACGGCGTGCACCCAGGCCGTGCGCAGACGATCGCGCCGCTCCCAGCTCGGAGCGGCGCGATTCCTCAGGTGCGGGAAGTCACTAGGCGGCGCGGATTTCCGCAGTGCGTACGTTCGTCGCAGTCGTGTCCTCTTCGGCGAAGCCGGGGCGCCCGGTGCCGATGAACGCGACCAGCCACGAAGCGACCGCGGCGAAGCGGTTGCGGAAGCCGACCAGGTAGAACAGGTGCACCGCGAGCCACATGAACCAGGCGATCACACCGCGGAAGGTGATGCGCTCGTTGAGCTTCGCCACCGCGCTGAAGCGGCTGATCACCGCCATGCTGCCCTTGTCCCAGTAGGTGAAGGGGGTGCCGGGCTGCTTCTTGCGACGGATGATGTCGGCGGCGTGCCTGCCCTCCTGCATGGCCACCGGCGACTGGCCGGGGTAGCCGTTGAGCGAGGTCATGTCGCCGATGGCGTAGATGTCGGCGTAGCCGCCGACGGTGAGGTCCGGGTTGATCAGCAATCGGCCGGCCCGGTCGGTCGCCACGCCGGTGGCCTCGGCGAGGATCTTCGCGAATCCGCCCGCCTGCACGCCCGCCGACCAGACCACGGTCTCGGCCGCGATCCCGTGCTCGACGCCGTCGCGCCCCTTGACGGTGACCTTGCCGTGCTCGATGTCGGTGACGAAGGTGCCCAGCAGCACGTCCACGCCGCTGCGGGTCAGCGACTTCTTCGCGTACTCCGACAACCCGCCGCCGAACGGCGGGAGCACCTCACCCGCGCCCTCCACGAGGGTGACCGAAACCTCCTGGTGGTAATGCCGTTTCGCCAGTTCCTTCAGCTGGCCGGCCACCTCGACGCCGGTCGCGCCCGCGCCGACCACGACGAAGCTCAGCAGCCTGCGTCTGGTCGGCTCGTCGGCCTGCGCGGCTTCGGCGAAGACGCGCTCGATCTGCGCGCGCAGCCGCCGCGCGTCATCGATGGTCTTGAGCGAGAAGGTCTTCTCGGCGAAATCGTCCCGGCCGAAATAGGACTGGCTGGCGCCGGTGGCGGCGATCAGCGAGCCGTAACGAATGCGGTGGCGCACACCCTCGTGTTCATAGGTGACGACGGCCTGGTCGGGATCGATGTCGACCACCGTGCCCAGGCGCACATCGGCCTCACGATGGCGGCGCAGAATGCCCGCGATCGGCGGCGCGATCTCCTCCGATGCGAGCACACCGGTCGCTACCTGATACAACAGCGGTTGGAACAGATGCTCGGGCGTGCTGGAGATCAGCACATAGTCCACCCCCGACTTGGCCAGCTGCTTGGCGGCGGCGAGCCCGCCGAACCCCGATCCGACAATGACGACACCAGCGGTTTCGATTCCCGCTTCCACGTACTGCATGACAGCCTCCTTCTCTCATTACCAACCGCGATCCGGAGGGCGGATATTTCAGGTGTATGGGCGCATAATGCAGATGAGTCTTATCTCGATTCGTAATCAATAGGAGGCCGCTGTGGAACTTCGGCAGCTCACCTACTTCGTCGCGGTGTGCGAGGAGCTCAGCTTCAGCGGCGCCGCGGCGCGCTGCTTCATCTCGCAGTCGGCGATCAGCCACCAGATCTCCCGGCTCGAGCGCGACCTCGGCGTGCAACTGTTCGAGCGCTCGACCCGCTCGGTGGTGCCCACCGACGCCACCGCACGGCTACTTCCCCTGGCGAAACAAATGCTCAGCCTGGAGTCGGCGATCCGCGCCGCCGTGCGCACGGTGGGGCCGCGCATCCGATTGGCCGCGAACATGTCCTTCGCCACCCGCTCGCTGTCGGCGATCGCGGGCGCGCGCGCCGCGCATCCGGAAGCGGAGATCGAATTCGTGATCAAACCCTTCCGTCAGCGCATCACCGCGGTCACCGACGGGGACTGCGACCTCGCGCTCATTCGCGGCCGCGTCGACCAGCCCGGCCTCATGGTCGAGCAACTGTGGGTCGAGGACCTCGTGATCGCCACCTCCAGCGCGCATCCGCTGGCGACCAAGGACACGGTGACCCTGTCGGATCTGAGTTCGTATCCCCTGCTGCTGCCGCCGGAGCAGGAACAGGTGTTGTTGCACACCGTGATCCGCAACGCGTTCGCCGAGCTGCCCACCGGCCCCACCTTCGGACCGCCGATCCCGCCCGATCACACGGCGACGATGGAGCTGATCAATCGCCCCGACGCGTGGACCGTGCTCTACGCGGAGAGCACGACCGAGGGACTGGTGGTGCTGCGACTGGCCGAGTCCAAGCTGCGCATCCCGGTGTCGGCGGTGTTGCGCGCCGACGCTCGACGCTCCCCGATCCTCGACACCCTGCTCGAGGCGCTGCACCGCTGCTGAGCACGGTCATCGGTCAGCGGACCGTCCAACGACGCGAGACATCGGCCGCGGGCGGTCCCTGGCGCCGGTCGAGGGAATTCCGAGATCGTCCACAGCGACGATCGCCGCCGAGTCGATCGAGCGGGCATCGCGCCGCTCACGATCCCCGCGATCACGCGAGCGGAGTGAATCCGATTCCGATCGTGTCCGGTCCTTGCGCGGCGATGTCGTCGAGAATCCCGTGAATTCCGGTGAACTGGAACGGCGCCCAGGGATTGAGCGGATTGATCGCGGAGGTTATTCCGACCAGACCGCTGCGCGTGGTCACCGGGCCTCCGCTGTCGCCCGGAATGATGGCGGCCCAGGAACTGATGACGTTGTTCTCGTATTCGATCACGAGACCGCACGTCGTTCCGGACACCTGGCCGTACTTGCATATGATGTCCGAAAGCGGAACAGGGCGCGCGCCGATCCGGCTGACCACGGTCCCGTTCGGCGTCCTGTTGACCGGATTTATCTTCGTTTCGTCCAGCTTGATGATCGCATAGTCTTTGGAAGAGTCGGCCGGAAACCGAAACGACGGAAATCCGGGCCAATTCGTCGGCCACGTGGCGTAATACCCGATCGGCCCCAGTTTGCGATTCCCCGTGAGGAATACCTCCTGCGCTCTGGTGTTCCGAGTCATCATGTGCCCGGCCGTGAGAGCCACCAGATTTCCCAGCTCGTCATAGCCGACAGCCCCTACGGTGCCCCAGCTTCCACAGGGCGGTCCGCCGTCGGACAGGATCGAGGTGCCCGGACCGAAATTCACCCCGGATGGCGGAGGCGTGCCGACATAGGTGAATTTGATTCCGTTACTGAGCCCGCTCGGCGTGGTGACGGTGATGCGCACAACTCCTGTCGCGGCAGGAGAGACAGCCGTGATCTGCGTCGCGGAGTCGACCGTGAACGAGGTCGCGGCAACGGCGCCGAATTCGACCGCCGTAGCTCCGGTCAGATTCGTCCCGGCCAGAGTTACCGTGGTTCCGCCGATGAGCGGTCCCGAACCCGGACTCGCCGAACTCAGTGTCGGAGCCGCAGACAGAGAAGCAGTGGTGGACATCGTGCGACCTCCTCGACCCCGGCGTAAATGGTTCCGCTGCGCCAGGAGGACGAACTCGTTCGGTCCTGACTCTATTCAGTAATGCGCCTATACACGCACGCGGGCAACAGATCTCTCGATCCGTTTTCTTCCGTTTTCAGATTGCTCCGGTGGTCGGGGAAGGCCGATGGCGCGCGAGCAGCCGTGACCAGAAGTCGTGGCGTACCGCATCCCACAGCGCGGTCATTCTCGGCAGCAGTTCCCGCACTTGCGCGAGGTCGGGATAGGAATCCGGGCCGTAGGAGGCGATGGGGGTCACGTCGGACGCGCCGCGCACGACCATGATCGCGATCCGGTGGCCTTCCAGCCGCCAGATCGCCTGAAAGCCTCCGGCTTCGGTGTGATGGATCTCGTGCATTCCAGTTCAGTCCAGCTCGCTTCGCGTGACGTCGGACTGACAGGAGGCCGGGCCGCGGGAGTCCACGAGGGAGGCGCTGAGCGCGTCGAGCACATTCAGGAGTGTTTCCATATCGGGGCCAGGCGACATGGGCAGTGGACGGGCGGGCGGATCGAACGTCAGGCCACGGGCGGCGGCGCGTTCGCGCGGGCTGGAGACCGGTGGAACCAGCTTGCCCGCCCGCACCAGACAACTGAGCGCCGACGCCTTTCGTGGACAAGTGGCGGCGCGACATCCTCTGTGCTGCTGCATGATTCGATGCGCTTCGGTGATGGTGAGCGGATGGTCGGGATGGGCATGGCCGGGACCGATCACACCGGGCTGCGCGCGTGCCCAGGTCACGGCGGGGCTAACCGTCTCGAGGTCGCAGGTCTCGCAGACTCGGGCAGGGGTGTTGTCCACGGTGGTCAGGTCGTGGACGACGAGGGCGGTGGCGTGCACGCCGACCGCGATTGCCAGCGCGTATCCGACCGGGTCGACTTCTCTCTCCGGGGGCCGGACGGTGTAGAGGTAGTGGTAGCCCAACTGTTCGGCGTGGCGGCGTATCTCGGTCGCGTGCCGAGGTGCGTGCGGTCCGGACGTATCCGTCCGCACCAGCCCTACGGCATTCGCCCCCTGTCTCTTCTGCATGGCGGGCCGACCGGTCGTGCCGATCTTCTGGGTGTGCATCGTTGCTCCAGGGTCATGTCGACGGCGTGCGAGTGTGGGATTCGTTCGACGCGGCGCGACCCCTCGGCGGGTTCTCGCCTCGAACGACGAAATCAGAACACCACCAGTGACCAGCGGATACGCTCGAAAACGAGCACCCATTACCGATCGGCTCGATTGCCCAGGACGGTGCTCGGTTCTCGTGAAGAACCAGATTCGATTTGCACTCCCGCACGACTCACTTCAAGGAGACCTGCGTGACCACCCCTGATGAAGAAGGCCCCTCATCGACGCTGCCGCGCCGCCAACTCGGACGTTTCCTGCGTGACCGCCGCGAAGCGGCGGGCTTCACCATCGCCGAGGCCGCCAAACTGGTCGATCTGTCCAGGGCCGTACTCCAGCGTCTGGAGACCGGCCAGATCCAGAAAGTCCGCAGACAGGATGCACAGGCGCTATGCGAGCTGTACGGCGTAGATGCCACGGACACGAAGGCGGCGGTCGACCTAGCGGTGCAAGCGAGAACCAAGAGCTGGTATCACGCGTATGGCGGTCTGTACAGCGGTGCTTTCAACATGTACGTGGGGCTGGAAGCAGCCGCACGACGCCTGACCACGTACCATGAGCACGTCCCCGGCTGGTTGCAGACCGCAGACTATGCACGAGCTGTGATCGGTGCCTATCCCGAATTCAGCAACGAGGACGTCGAGCGGCGCGTGGAGCACCGACTGAGGCGGCAGACCATAGTCACTCGTAAGACCAAGCCGATCACTTTGGAAGTGCTGCTGCACGAATCGGCCCTCCATCGCATGATCGGCGGACCGAAGGTCATGTCGGCCCAACACCGGCACATGGCCGAAATCTCGAAACTGCCCAATGTCACGCTGCGGATACACCCCTTCAGCGCGGGACTGGCCTGGGGGATGCCGCACGGCATGTTCATCATCATGGAGTTCGACTCGAACGCCAAAGGCGTGCCGGTCGAACCTCCGATCGTTTACTTGGAGGGGGGACCGGCGCAGGATGTATACCTGGAGAAAGCAGGGGAGATTCGGCTCTATAGTGAGCTCGCCTCGGCCATCCGGGACACGTGCCTGGGTGAAGTGGAATCGCGAGACCTGCTCCGGCGGGTGGCAAGGAGTTACGAGCGGTGAACGGTGACCTATCCGAAGCGAACTGGTTCAAGAGCAGCCGCAGCGCCAGCGGTTCGCAGTGCGTCGAAGTGGCATGGCTGAGCGGCGGCATGATCGGCGTGCGGGACAGCAAGAACCCGACCGGCCCGGCATTGGTGTTCGCACCAGGCGAGTGGGACGCCTTCACCATCGGCGTGCAGGACGGGGAATTCAACCGCCCCGCCTGACCGCACCTCGCACACATAACCGAATCGACCGGCCCCGCCCCGCCCACCACGCGGACAGGAGCGGGGCCGCTCCGCCCATGACCAACAATTTCGATGCAGCGCAACGCCTTTGCTCCGTGTCGCCGTCCGGGCCTGCCCACCGACGCAGCCCCGGCTCACCGCCACCAGGGGACGATCCACTGGTGATCCGGCAGTTCTCGGCGACTGAGATCAGGCGGTGTTCAGTCGCGCGTAGATGCCGGGCAGCAGTTCTCCGAGCAGCTTCTGCGACAAGTCTTTGTTGTTGAGGATCTGTGCGGAGAGATCGGCCGAGGAGTCCATGGCCGCGATGACGGCGTCGACGAAGGCGATGTCGAGGTCGGGGCTGGCGGAGAATTGGGCAAGGGTGTTGGTTCTCGCCTGGGCGCGCAGGGTCATGGATTCTTCGAGCCGGTCCTTGATGTGGGTGATCACGCTGCGGATGCTCGAGTCCGGGTGATTGCCGGAGAACAGATCGTTGATCCGGGCGATAACCTCCTCCAGCGCCACCATCTCGGGGTCCTTAACGGTTCCGGTGCCAGCCCCTGTCGCCGGTTCGAGCTGCACCCCGGCGGTGAGTACGCCGTTCTGCACGGCCTGCTGATGATGGCCGAGGTAGTCGATGGCGACCGCGGACAGGTCGATCGGGGTCTGCTTCGCTCCGCCCGTGAGCTGCGGCGCGAGCAGTTTGAGGTAGATCGCGAGCTTCTCCAGCCAGGGATTCTCGTAGTCGAACAGCTGAGAGAGGAACTCATACTGCCGCACGTAGGTGCCGACATCCTTGCGGAACATCTCCAACGCATCGACGGCCGCCGAGTCGGAGGCATCGAGCGCCTCCTTCATCCGGACTGCGTACCGCTCGGCGGCAGGAGCGATCCACTTCTCCAGCGCGCTGTTGCCCTTCTTCGCCAGATAGTCGGCGACGAGCCCGTCGACCTCGGAGCCCTCGTAGATCCCCGCGACGGCGAGTTTGCGTTCGGTGTCGTGAACGATATTCGGGTCCGTGACGTCGGCGAGTGTGGTGACCTCGTAGTACGGGGAAAACGCGTCGACGATGTCGGCGACCTCGTTGGCGAAGTCCAGCACGAACGTCTGATCTTTCAGCGGTGCGAACGTCCGGTTCAGCCGGGAAAGAGTCTGCACGGCTTGCACGCCGCCGAGCTTCTTGTCGACATACATCGCGACCAGCTTCGGCTGGTCGAATCCCGTCTGGAACTTATTGGCCACCAACATGATCTGGAACTCGTCGGTGGCGAAGGCGTCGCGCAGATCGCGGCCTTTCAGGCCGGGGTTCATGCTCGTTTCGGTGAACGGTTCGTCGCTGCCGGATTCGGCGTCCTGTACCTCGCCGGAGAACGCGACCAGGGCCGCGACGTCGGTGTAGCCGCGCTGAGCGACGAAACTATCGAACGCGAGCTTGTAGCGGACGGCGGCCTTGCGGGAGCTGGTGACCACCATAGCCTTGGCTTTCCCGTCAAGCCGCCAGGCCACGTTGTGCCGGAAGTGCTCGACGATGATCTGCACCTTCTGCGAGATGTTCGTCGGATGCAACTTCACCCAGTTCATCACCGACTTCACGGCCGCGCTCCGGTCCACCAGATCGGCGTCGGTGCCGTCCTGGGTAACGGCGACGGTGCCCTCGGTGGTGTCGTCGGTCGAGTAGGTCTTCCCATTGTGCGACAGACGAAATGCGGTCTTATAGGGCGTGTAGTTGCGCAGCACGTCCAGGATGAAGCCTTCATCGATGGCCTGCTGCATCGAATACAGGTGGAACGGGCGCGGGGTGCCGTCCGGGCCCGGCCTGCCGAACAGTTGCAGGGTGGTCGCCTTGGGGGTCGCGGTGAAGGCGAAGAACGAGACGTTACGCGCCTCGGCGCGGGCCTTTGTCTCGGCGGCCAGGATGTCTTCCGCCGACACCACACCGCCCTGCGCGACCTCGTCGAGTTCGGATTGCGAGAGGACCTGTTTGAGTTTGTTCGACGCGCCGCCGGTCTGGGACGAGTGCGCCTCGTCGGCGATGATCGCGAAACTTCGTCCGCGCAGCGCTTCCCTGTTCGCGATCGCCTCGAGCGCGAACGGGAAGGTCTGAATGGTCACGATGATGATGTGCGTGCCGGATTCCAGCGCGGCTGCCAGTTCGGACGACTTGGAGCCGCTCAGGCCGTCGATGTGTGCGACGACGCCTGAGGTGCGATTGATCTGATGGATGGCCTCCTGCAACTGCGTGTCCAGCACGGTGCGGTCGGTGACCACGATGACTGAGGAGAACACCTTGTCGTCGGCATCGTCGTAGAGTCCGGCGAGCCGCTGCGCCAGCCATGAGATCGAGTTCGTCTTCCCGGACCCGGCCGAGTGCTGGATCAGGTACTTGTGCCCGGGACCCTCGATACGGGCGGCGGCGACCAACTGGGTGACCACCTCCCACTGATGGAACCTCGGGAACAGCAACGTCTCCTTCCGGGTCTTACGTCCGGTGTCGGGGTCACGGCGTTCGGTGATCTCGAGGTGCATGAATCGGTCGATGATCTCGAGCCAGGTGTCTCGCCGCAGGATCGTCTCCCACAGGTATGACGACGCCGAGCCGTCCGGGTTGGCCGGGTTGCCGGCGTGGTGGTTGTTGCCACGGTTGAACGGCAGGAACACAGTGCCCGTCCCGGCGAGCCGGGTGGTCATGTGCACTTCCTTGTTCGACACCGCGAAGTGCACCAGTGCACGCGTCGCGAAGGTGAGCAACAGCTCGCCCTTGGGCGGGCGATCCTTCTTGTACTGCTCGATCGCGTGCCGTACCGACTGGGTGAAGTCGGTCTTGAGTTCAGCCGTGGCGACGGGGATTCCGTTGACGAAGAACACCAAGTCGATGGCCTTCTTCGGATCGGCCTTCGAGTAGTGCACCTGCCGCATCACCCGCAGCCGCACCGCGTCGTACTTCGCCGCGACGGTGGCGTTGAGCCCGGAGTTCGGCTTGAACTGACACATCGCGAAATCCGCGTTGAAGTCGCTGAACCCACGACGTAGCACCGCGAGGGTGCCGCCGTCGGCCTTCGGATCGTTCGATAGCGTCTTCGCCAGCCGCTGCAAGAGCGCGGATCTGGCCTTGGACTGCGCGTCTGTGGTCGCGTCGGGCTTGATCCGTTTCGCCAGCTCCATCGGCTGGGTATCGGACAGCCACGCGAACACGTCCTCCGGGAACAGCGCGAGGTCACGGTCGTAGCCTGAGTCGTTCGGAGAGTACAGCCAGCCGTGCGCTGCCAGGTGCTCGCAGATCTCGCCCTCGAGGACGGATTCGTGGTGCTGGGGCATGTCGATTTCTCCGAGAAGTGAATCGGACGACGGCGGACGGATGCTCGACATCAGATGGGGAACAAGTCGAGGGTGCGCCGCGCGAGGAGCTCGGTCCGTCGCGTGATCTCCTCCTCGGTCCACTTCTCGGCGGCGGCCACGTCGGCGTTCAGGCTCAGCCCGTTACGAAAGCCGATGTAGTTGCCGTGGCTGTCCTTGCGGTCCTTCTTGTAGTCGAAAGACCGATTGCCCAGGCTGCTGTTGAACCCAGTGATCGTCAGGTTCCCGAGCGTGTGCACCAGCCGCTGCTGCACATCAGCGGCCTGCTCACGGTTGCCGCCGAGCATCGCCACCCAATCGCCGGGCAGATTGCCACCCTGCGGCAGGATGTGCTCGATCGTCCACTTGTAGTGCGTGCGTTCGCGTGCCCACAGGTCGGTCCAGGTCTCCTTGGTGAAGCCCTGCTCGGTGAGGGATACGAGGATGAACCGCGCCACGTCGGCGTTCTCGTCGTAGATCTGCCCGGACAGCTTCTCCAGGAATTGTTCATCCGAGGCCGAGATCCGGCGCAAACCCTCCCGCACAGCGCTCTCGACGGCCTTGCCTCGCAGGGGGGCGACCCGTTCGATCAGGTCCATGAACAGCGCCTGGAGAGTGTAGGTCTGGGGGACTCCGGTCAGGTTGCGTCGGACGAAGAAACTGGCCAGCAGCTGGGTGATCGCCTCCAGATGCGTCTCGGTCAGTTTCAGCTCGGCGCGGCGGATCATCAGGAACAGCAGGAGGATGTGCGACGGCGACCCCTGTGCACGGGAGAGACCCAGCAGCGCGTCGTCGAAGGTCGTGCGCGGGTCCTCGTCGTCGAGATTGCCGATGATCCGCTTGTACTCCGAACCAGCGGTGGTGATCCCGTCGAGGAAGGCGGCCAGGTCCGCGCCGATCAGTGTCTCGTAGATGCGGATCAGATTCGACCGGGTCGCCACCGGCGCTTTGATCACCGGGGGCAGCGTGGCCTTGAAGGCGTTGTAGTACTGACGGAAGAAACGCTCTTGGTTGGTGTAGTCGTCACCGAGGTCGGCGAGCAGATCGTTCCAGCGCACGAACACCTTGTCGGTGTCGAAACCATCCTGCTTGTCCGAGGACGCAAGCAAGTTGTTCTTGATCAGGTCTATCGGCGTGAGCGGCAGGCCACGGTTGTTCAGCGACTCGAACAGCACGAACGCATCGGAATGACTCACCACCTCGAGCTTGACCAGCGTCGCGTTCTTGACTCGGCTGAGCATGTCGAGAGCTACGCCGACGACGTCGCGGCCCGGCTCCTCGGCACGTACCGAGATCCGGTTCACGAAGTGGTTGTACGCCCGCATGATGCGGCGATTGCCCAAGTTCTTGACCTTGGGGCTGTCGATCTGGATGCCCGCCCGGGAAAGCACATTGAGGTAGTCCTCGAAGTTCGAGTTCTGCTTCTGCGGGCGCAACCGAGCGCGCACCGGCTTGCGCAAGACGAGTTGACGCCGCAGGTTCGTCAGATCGGTGATGTCGTCCTCATCGAGCTCGTCACGGCGTGTCTCCAGGCAGTAATGGATTGCGATGAGCAACAACGACAAGGTCGTCATCCGCTGCTGACCGTCGATCAGCTCGAGCACCACCTCCTGCGTGGCGTTGTCGGTCTGGTTCACGCAGATGATCGTGCCCAGGAAGTGACCCTGATCGCCGTCGGAATCGAGGAGGTCGTCGAACAGGTCGTCCCACTGCTGCTTGCTCCACGAGTACTCCCGCTGATACGGCGGAATCCGGTACACGATCGTGTTCTCCGGACTCAGCAGCGTGTACACCGGAACGTTGTCGACGGACTTGATCACTTGGCCTCCCCTTGCGCGGCAACGACACCCGCGTCTTCCGCTACGAAGGAACGTACATCGATCTTCCCGGTCACCGCATCCGTGATCAGAGCGGAGCGGTACTCGCGCAGGGTCTCGATCATCTCGGTCGATTTACAGATCAGCGCATCGATCTTGGCGCAGCGCTGCTCCAGAAACTTCGCGATCTCATCTTGCTCGACTATTGGAGGAAGTGGGACACGAAGCTTCCGCAACGCTGCGCATGTCAAACCGCCCTTCGTACTTCCATTCTCGTCGCTCAGTTCTCGCAAATGACTGTAAGCGGACCGGATAGCATAAACGAGGTACGCCGCATCGAGCTCGCCGGAGATTGGAGTTATGTACGCCAGGTGCTGATTGATCGTGGCCGAAATCATTAGGATTGATGCCATACCTCGCGTCTTTCCTTGCCCTGTCAGACCAATCAGTATTGATCCCGCTCGAACCTTCGGCAAATGACACTCACGCACAGCAATCTCGGTGACAAACTGATCTGCAGCCGTGATCAGCTCACGGTTGACATGACCACTGTTGAGCCACGGAACAGTTCCGCCATCCCAGAACCTTTGATCTTCACGGGCAGGTGTCGCCCCGTTTCCCACAGCGGTGTGCCAGCCGATCTGCGGGGCCGACCAGTGCACAGGGATGTCACCCAGCCGCTCTACGCCTGAATCGTTCATGTCGACATCCGGGTCGAGGCCCTTCGTGACGGCCTGGGTGATTGTGGCGGCACGGTCCTCACGCAGGGTGTCGATAAGTTGTTTTTGCTTGGCGATCAGCGCGTCGATCTTCGCAACCTGGCGGTCGAGAAACTCGACTATCGCCCGCTGCTCCGCAAGCGGTGGGTACCACAAGGGCGCAGCACCCAGTGAATCATGGTTCACCTTCGGCATTGCGACGCGCATCGAGGAGTCGATGACGTAGTCAGTAAAGGGTCTCGAAAGAAGGGCTAGCAGGGCAAAATCAGCGCTCAGCTTCGATGGATCCGGAGTAATTCCGTACATGTCAGCGCTACAAAGGCAATCCGTCGGAGCAATAACCGCCTTCGCCAAATTTGGGCGAATCTTAGAGTAGATTACCTGCCCCTCCCGGACAACATACTTTCCACTGTCCGCGCCTTGCTCTTCTGCGGTTTCCAGCGCAACCAGCTTCCCTGTTCCCGACTCAATGTGATTAGGGGCGATCAGCGGCATGGACCGGAACGGTTCGATCCTCGGGTCTACCTGACCACTGTTGATCAGCATGTGCCGGGAGAACCTACTAACGGTCCAGTGAGTGGGGATCTTCCCGAGATACTCCACACCAGAGT
The DNA here is from genome assembly GCF_000308415.1 of Nocardia asiatica NBRC 100129. GTDB lineage: Bacteria > Actinomycetota > Actinomycetes > Mycobacteriales > Mycobacteriaceae > Nocardia > Nocardia asiatica. The sequence continues at coordinate 14,834 of NZ_BAFS01000197.1, forward strand.
CTGCGTACTCCTCGTATGCTGGCCAGTTCACGCTCCAACCTCCGCGAGCATCGCCTGGATCTCAGTAACCAGGCCCCGCAAATCCTTCTGGATCTCTTTCAGCGGCCGGGGCGGGGTGTACCGGTAGAAGTGCCGGGTGAAGGGGATCTCGTAGCCGATCTTGGTTTTGTCATGGTCGATCCACGCGTCCGGGACGTGCGGAAGGACTTCGCGCGCGAAGTACGCTTCGATACCCTCTCCGAGCGGCACGTTCTCGGTGTCCCGCAGCGACGAATCCGCTTCCGGCTCACCCTTCGTCATGATCACATCGGCCCCGGGGTCGTGCTGTCCGACCGTGGTCCAGATCGCCTTCACCACCGGCGCAGCGGGCTTCGAGATGCCCGCGTCCATGAGCGCCAACTTGAGGTCGATGACGAACTTGTCGCGATTCGACCACGACCGGCCGACCAGAGAGGTCAGTGCGGAACGCACCGAATCTTGCTCGTACGCAGAGAGTTTAACTACTGCCTTTGCGGTGAGCACCTGCTCGACGGTGTCCTCATGCACATGGAAACTCAGTTGCAGGGGACGTTCGACAGTGATGGTGCGGTAGCCGAAGTCCTCGTTGGCGAACACTTTCGACAGCGCGGGCTCGTCGGTGCCGTCGTCGTGACGGAACTCCTCGTACAGCTCGCAGATCAGCTTGATGTCCTGGTCGCGGAGTTCCTTGCGCTTGGAGCCCAGTGACTTCCGCATCTTGCCGAACATGTCGACCGCATTGATGAGCTGGATCTTGCCCTTGCGTTGTTCGGTCTTCTTGTTGTCGAGAATCCAGATGTAGGTGGCGATGCCGGTGTTGTAGAACATGTCCGTCGGCAGCGCGATGATCGCGTCCAGCAGGTCGTTCTCGATGATCCACTGACGAATGTTCGATTCGCCCGACCCAGCACCGCCGGTGAACAGTGGGGAGCCGTTCAGGACGATCGCCAGCCGTGAGCCCTTGTCCTGCGGTCCGCGAACCGGGCGCATCTTCGAGATAAGGTGCAGCAGGAACAGTAGCGAACCGTCGGAAACGCGGGGCAGCCCAGGGCCGAAGCGGCCGGCGTGGCCGCGCTGCTCGTGCTCATCGGTCACCTTCTTCTGCTGGCTCTTCCACTCCACGCCGAATGGCGGGTTGGACAGCAGGAAGTCGAAGTGGTGGCCGGAGAAGCCGTCGTCGGCCAAGGTGTCGCCGAGGTAGATGTTGTCGACGCTCTGGCCCTTGATGATCATGTCCGACTTGCACATCGCGTACGAGCGGCCGTTGACCTCCTGCCCATACAAGACGGGCTTGGCGTCGGGATTCATCGCGGTGAGGTGGTCGTAGGCGACCGACAACATGCCGCCGGTTCCGGCGGCGGGGTCGTAGATGGTGCGGACGATCCCTGGGGCGGTCAGCTCGAGATCCTTATCGGCGTAGAGCAGGTCGACCATGAGCGCGATGACCTCGCGCGGGGTGAAGTGGTCGCCGGCCTGAGCGTTGTTGGACTCGGCGAACTTCCGGATCAATTCCTCGAAGATGTAGCCCATGTCATGCCCGCTCACCCGATCCGGGTGCAGGTCGACGTTCGCGAACTCCTTGACGATCAGGAACAGCCGATCCTTCTTGTCGAGTTCGGCGATCAGCGCGGGCAGACCGTAGCCGTCGAACACGTCCCTGATGTTCACGGAGAAGCCCTCGAGGTATTCGACCAGGTTGTCGGCCAGCCCGGACGCGTCGGCGGCCAGTTTGCCGAAGTCCCATACCGAGGTGTTGAAGAACGGCAATCCGAACTTCGACCTGAGCACGATGAACGGATCGATCCCGAGACCTTGCGTCTTCTTGTACTCGGCTAGCACCTCGGCCTTCTGGGGCGCGAGGATCGCGTCGAGTCGACGCAGGATCGTGAACGGCAGGATCACATCGCCGTACTGGTTCGGCTGATAGGGGCCGCGAAGCAGGTTCGCGATGCTCCAGATGAGTCCGGCATTGGTGGTGGCCATAAAGGAATCGTCCTTCATCCTCGATGCGGTGTTACACGTGGCCTGGGAGCAGAGGGAGTGGTCGGTGCGGCTCCTCGCCGAACGAGAGCGGCCCCGGGGGTTCCCGGGGCCGTAGACCGAGTCTCGTCGCGCGAATCAGACACCCAGCTCCGTCGCCGCCAGCGCCGTGCCCTCGATGCGCGCACGAATTTTGGCGAACGCGGTTTCCCGTGAGGTGGAGGTGTCGTCGGCGAACGGTGCGAAACCGCAGTCGTCGCAGGTGCCCAACCGTTCGACAGGCAGGTAGCGAGCGGCGAGCAGTACCCGGTCGCGGACCTGTTCGGGTGTCTCGACCTGCGGGTCGATCGGGTCGGTGACGCCGATGAACACCCGCGCATCGGCGGGCAGGTGCTCGGCGACCACGGCGAGCACCTTCTCCGGGTCCGGTTCGCTGGCGAATTGGAGGTAGAACGCGCCCACCCGCAGTTGCAGCAGCTTCGGCAGCAATTGCACGTAGTCCACGTCCAGGCTGTGTGTAGAGTCCTGGTCGCCGCCGGGGCAGGTGTGCACGCCGATCCTGGCCCGCTCCTCATCCGAGAAGCGTTCGAGCACCGTGTTGTTCAGCTCGATGAACTGGTCGAGCACCCCGCCGCTCGGATCCAGCTTGAGCGACAGCCGCCCCTCGGTGAAGTCGAGCTGCACCAGGTGCGCGCCCGCCTCCAGGCAGCCGCGGATGTCGGCCTCGGCCGCGTCCGCGAGGTCGGCGAGGAACTGCTCGCGCGGATAATCCTCGATCCCGTCGGCCGGATACAGCAGGCTCAGCGCCGACGGCGCGATGACGGCCTGCTTCACCGGAACGGTGGCGTGCTGCTGCGCGTCGCGCAGATAGTCCGCCGCGTGGGCGGCATAGCGGAACGGGCCCGAGGCCAGCCGGGGCAACTGTCTCTGGTGCCCGTCGGCGAACGGGATGACCGCCCCGTCCGGGGCCAGATTGTCCAGCCCAGCGATCGGATAAGTGGCGAAACTCGGCTTGGACTGCTCGCCGTCGGTGACGACGGGAGAGCCGAGTTCTTCCAGTTTGCGGATGGTCTCGGCGACCGCGCTCCGCTGGAGTTCGGCGAGCGCGGCGGCGTCGCCGGAATCGTTGGCCATGGCGGCCAACAGGTCGTGAGGTCGAGGGATGCTACCGATCGGTTCCGTTGGGATGCTCACCGGCCGAGTGTACGTCCGCGACCTGCGACTTCGACGCGAAATCACCTGTGCCGTAATTTCTTTCGCATCGGTCACGAATCCCGCGCGAGTCGCCTCGAGAGTTTGCACGAATTTCGCGTCGAAAGTCTCCGATCAGTCACAACAAGCCAAGCGCTCGAAGATCAGCGCCTCTACGTCCCAATAGACCCAAACGGTTCGAACCGACCAGCACCTCGGCGGAGTCGCTCGCACCCGCGTCAGTTCGCCACTTTCCCGGTCGAGACACACGAGCACCGCGTCGGCCCCGCGGCCGCTATTCGTTCGACCAGTTGGGCGAGGTCACAGTCGTAAATGGTGGCCAGGGATTGCAGCGTCTCACGGAAGCGGCGAGGGAAATCGACATAGTCGGTGGCCAGAGGCAGCATGATTCGGCCTAGCAGGCCGTCCTCGCCTGGAAGTCGCCAGATCTCTTTGATGTCCTGATCGCGGGACTCTAGTTGCCAGCCGTGTGAGGCAAGGTACTGGGACACCACCGGTGGCGACAACACCGACGCAGCCCCTCGGAGAGTGTCCCGCCGCGCGGTGATCGGCAGACCGCCGTCCACGCCGGTCGCCGTCTGAAGATCGCCGCTGTCCACGACGTCGCTCACCGCCCCCCATCTGACATTGCAGCAACGCTCGCCAACAGTAGCTCAAATCCGTTGTGGCATCTCGTGTTCTGCGGCGAACAACGAAAAGCGGCCCCGACCGTCTCGATCGGGCCACTTTTCGATCGCTCCCAGCGTGTCAGCCCTTGTGCGCCTTGACCGCTTCGGTTCAGCTGCAGGGCAACGTTCAACAGGCCGCCGACGATGCCGCTTCGGCGGTATCTCGACAAGCGCCTTATTGATGAGTACCGAGCTCGCGCGTCAGGTCATCGCGGCGGAACGCGAACGGCTGTTCTCACAGGTGATGGCTGAGTAGCTGCACCATTGACAGAAACCGACGCTGCAAACGAAAGCGGGCCCCGACCGTTTCCGGTCGGGGCCAGCTATCTGGCGAAGGTGAACTCAGCCCTTGTGCGCCTTGACCGCTTCGGTCAGCTGCGGCGCAACGTTGAACAAGTCGCCCACGATGCCGTAGTCGGCGATCTCGAAGATCGGCGCTTCTTCGTCCTTGTTGACCGCGACGATGGTCTTCGAGGTCTGCATGCCCGCGCGGTGCTGGATCGCGCCGGAGATGCCCAGGGCGATGTACAGCTGCGGGGAGACCGTCTTACCGGTCTGACCGACCTGGAACTGGCCCGGGTAGTAGCCGGAGTCGACGGCGGCGCGGGAGGCGCCGACGGCCGCGCCGAGCGAGTCGGCCAGCGCCTCGACGACCGAGAAGTTGTCGGCGGAGCCGACGCCGCGGCCACCGGAGACCACGATGCCCGCCTCGGTGAGTTCCGGACGGTCACCGGCCACGACCGGCTCGCGCGAGGTCACCTTGACCACGCCTTCTTCCTGCGCGGGCACCTCGACGGTGACCTTCTCACCCGCACCGGCCTGCGCGGAGGCCTCGACGGCGCCCGGGCGGACCGAGATCACCGGCACGTCGCCGGTGGCCTTGGCGTCGACGGTGAACGCGCCACCGAAGATGGAGTGCACGGCGGTGCCGTCGGACTTCACCTCGATGACGTCGACCAGCAGGCCGGAGCCGATGCGGGCGGCCAGGCGACCCGACACCTCCTTGCCCTCGGCGGTGGCGGCGACGATGACGGCGGCGGGCGAGACCGACTCGGTCAGCGCGGCCAGCACGTCGACCTTCGGCGTCACCAGGTAGTTCTCCACCTCGTCGGACTCGGCGATGTAGATCTTCTCCGCGCCGGCGGCGGCCAGCGCGTCGGCCAGCTTCTCGCCGGTGCCTGCCGTGCCGAGCACGACGGCGGCGGGCTCGCCGAGGGCGCGGGCCGCGGTGAGCAGTTCGGTACTGACCTTCTTGATCGCACCTTCGGCGTGCTCGACGAGCACGAGTACTTCTGCCATTTGTGTTCTCTCCTAGGAAGTCTGCAGCGCTGCCGAGATCAGATGATCTTCTGGCCGATCAGGTACTGGGCGATCTTGGTGCCGCCGTCGCCCTCGTCCGCGATCTTCTCGCCCGCGGTGCGCGGGGGCTTCGGCGTGGCCGCGGTGACGGTGGTGCCCGCGTTCGCGACGCCCACGGTCGACGGGTCGACGCCCAGGTCGGCCAGCGTGAAGGTCTGCACTTCCTTCTTCTTCGCGGCCATGATGCCCTTGAAGGACGGGAAGCGCGGCTCGTTGATCTTCTCGGTGACGCTGACGATCGCCGGGAGGGTGGCCTCCAGCTTGAACACGCCTTCGTCGGTCTCGCGCTCGCCGGTGATCCTGTCACCGTCGACGGTCAGCTTGCGCAGGTGCGTCAGCTGCGGCAGGCCCAGGTACTCGGCGATGATCGCCGGGACGGCGCCCGCGCGGCCGTCGGTGGCCTCGTTGCCCGCGATGACCAGCTCGACACCCTCGACCTGACCGAGCGCACTCGCCAGCACCCACGCCGTCTGCACGGCGTCGGAGCCGTGGATGGCCGGGTCGTTGATGTGGATGGCCTTGTCGGCGCCCATGGACAGCGCCTTGCGGATGGCCTCGGTGGCGCGGTCCGGACCGGCGGCCAGCACGGTGACCTCGCCGCCCTGGGCCTCCTTGATCAGCAGCGCCTCTTCGACGGCGCGCTCGTTGATCTCGTCGAGAACGGCGTCGGCGGCCTCGCGGTCGAGGGTGTAGTCACCATCGGTCAGCTTGCGCTCGGACCAAGTGTCGGGAACCTGCTTGATGAGTACGACGATGTTCGGCATCGGTCTTCGTCGACCTCCTGTTCTGGTTACACGGATGTGGTGGTCGCACGAGCTGCGCCGTACGTCCGGGTGGGTGGCTCAGGCCGTGACATTACCTTACGTTAAGTTACCCGTGGGTAACTTAGTGGCTTCTCTCTCACAATTGGTTACCACGCGATACAGTGCGCCGATTCGGCGACCCCTTCCGGACCCGCCGGAAGCAGCACTTCGGGGCGACCGGGTGGGGTGTCCCGCGCAGTTGCCGTGCCAGTAACGTCGGAACGATGAGCGAGGCTGTGATCCCTGCCGCAGTGGCCGACCCGACCGGTGACAGCGCGGACCCCGAGACGAGCACCGGCGCCGTCGAACCGCTGCCGCTGACCGGCGAGCGCACCGTGCCCGGCATCGCCGAGGAGAACTACTGGTTCCGCAGGCACGAGATCGCCTATGCCCGGCTGCTCGACCGCTGCGCCGGAAAGACCGTGCTGGAGGCGGGTTCCGGGGAGGGCTACGGCGCGGACATGATCGCCGGCGTGGCCGTCAAGGTGATCGGCCTGGACTACGACACCGGCGCCGTCGAGCACGTGCGCGCGCGGTATCCGCGCGTGGAAATGATCCAGGGCAATCTCGCCGAGTTGCCGCTGGAGGACGCCTCGGTCGACGTCGTGGTGAACTTCCAGGTGATCGAGCACCTCTGGGACCAGTCCCAGTTCCTGCGGGAATGCCTGCGCGTGCTGCGGCCCGGCGGCGAGCTGCTGATCAGCACACCCAACCGGATCACCTTCTCCCCCGGTCGCGACACTCCGCTCAACCCGTTCCACACCAGGGAACTCAACGCGGCCGAGCTGACCGAACTGCTGGTCGAGGCCGGTTTCGAGGTCTCCCAGATGATCGGCGTGCACCACGGGCCCGGCCTGCGAGCGCTGGACGCGAAACACGGCGGGTCGTTCATCGACGCCCAGATCGAACGGGCGCTGGCGGGAGAGCCCTGGCCCGACGAACTGACCGCGGACGTCGCGAGCGTCACGGTCGAGGACTTCGTGCTGGCCGAGGCGGACATCGACGCGAGCTTGGATCTGGTCGCCATCGCGGTGAAGCCTTGACCGATCGCAGTACGGTGCCCGGCGGGCACTCCGCAAGCCCCGTGCCGGGCCAGTTCACCCTGGTTCTGCACTCCCACCTGCCCTGGCTGGCCCATCACGGGCGCTGGCCGGTCGGCGAGGAATGGCTCTACCAGTCCTGGGCCGCTTCCTACCTGCCGGTGGTGGAGGTGCTGCGCACGCTTGCCGCCGAAGGCCGTTCCCACCTGCTCAGTCTCGGCATCACTCCGGTGCTCGCGGCGCAACTGGACGACCCGCACTGCCTGGCGGGCATGCACCACTGGCTGGGCAACTGGCAGTTGCGCGCCGACGAAGCCGCCATGGCGGGCAATCTCGCGCTGGGCAGGCACGAACACCGCCTGGCCGCCGCGGCGCTGGCCGAGTTCGAGCAGCACTGGCGCCACGGCGCGGCGCCGGTCTGGCGAAAGCTCATCGACGCCGAGACCATCGAGCTGCTCGGCGGCCCGCTGGCCCACCCCTTCCAGCCGCTCCTTGATCCGCGGCTGCGCCAGTTCCAGCTCACCGAGGGCCTGGCGGACGCCCGGCACCGCTGGGGCAGCACACCCACCGGCATCTGGGCGCCGGAATGCGGATACACCCCCGGCATGGAGGACGGTTACGCCGCCGCGGGAGTGACGCATTTCATGGTCGACGGCCCCGCCCTGCGCGGCGACACCACGCTCGGCCGTCCGGTGCGGGACTCCGATGTGGTCGCGTTCGGACGTGATCTGCAGGTGAGCTACCGGGTCTGGTCGCCGAAATCGGGCTATCCCGGCCACGCCGCCTACCGTGACTTTCATCACTATGACCATGCGACAGGTCTCAAACCCGCCCGGGTCACCGGCAAGACGGTCGCGGGTCCGGACAAGGCTCCCTACGATCCCGCACTGGCCGCCGCCGCGGTCACCCGGGACGTCGAGGACTTCGTGCGGACCGTCCGCGAGCGGTTGGTCTCCGAGTCCGAGCGGATCGGGCGGCCCGCCCTCGTCGTCGCCGCGTTCGACACCGAATTGTTCGGCCACTGGTGGCACGAGGGTCCGCAATGGCTGGCCCAGGTGCTGCGCGCGCTGCCGGAGGCAGGCGTCACCGTGGGCACCCTCGCCGACGCGCGAACCCGCGGCTACCTGGGCGAATCGGTGCCGCTGGCCGACTCGTCCTGGGGTTCGGGCAAGGACTGGCGGGTGTGGGCGGGCGAGCAGGTCCGCGATCTGGTCGAGCTCAACGACGACATCGTGCGGTTGGCCCTCGACACCGTCGACAAGATGCGCGCCGCCCAGGGCGGCGCCCCCGGCCTGCGTGACCAGGTCGCCGATCAGCTTCTGCGCGAGGCGATCCTGACCGTGTCCAGCGACTGGGCGTTCATGGTGAGCAAGGACTCCGCAGCGGGTTACGCGCGCGACCGCGCGCACCGCCACGCGCACGCGGTGCGGGAAATCGCCGCGGCCGTCGGGGCGGGCCAACTCGCGAAAGCACGGCAGTTGGCGGCAGGATGGGGGGCGGCTGACGGACTCTTCCCCGGCGTGGACGCGCGACGACTCACCTCCGCGGGGTCCGTACCCAGCGTCACCGGGGCAGTATCCGCCACCGCGCCAGGACCGGGCCCCGCCACCGCGGACCACGGACCGGAACCGGCGGACCCGGGCTCGGCCGCAGAAGGACTTGCATGAAGATTTTGATGGTGTCGTGGGAGTACCCACCGGTCGTGGTCGGCGGGCTCGGCAGGCATGTGCATCACCTCGCCGTCGAACTGGCCGCGGCGGGCCACGAGGTGGTCGTGCTGTCCCGGCGGCCCTCCGGCACCGACTCCTCGACGCATCCCACCCACTCCTACATCGCCGACGGGGTGCTGGTGGTGGCGGTCGCGGAGGACCCGCCGCTGTTCGACTTCGGCGAGGACATGCTCGCCTGGACGCTGGCCATGGGCCATGCCATGGTGCGGGCGGGCGTCGCACTGGGCAAGCCGGGCATCGGCGACGGCTGGACGCCCGATGTGGTGCACGCGCACGACTGGCTGGTCGCCCACCCCGGCATCGCCCTGGCCGAGTACTACGACGTTCCGCTGGTGTCGACCATCCACGCCACCGAGGCCGGACGGCACAGCGGCTGGGTCGCGGGCAAGGTCAACAAGCAGGTGCACTCGGTGGAGTGGTGGCTCGCCAACGAGTCCGACGCGCTGATCACCTGCTCCTCCTCCATGCAGGACGAGGTCGAGCGGCTCTACGGCCCGGAACGCATCCCGATGACCGTCATCCGCAACGGAATCGACGTGGGGGCGTGGACGTTTCGCCCCCGCTCCCCGCGCAGCGGACCGCCCCGACTGTTGTACGTGGGCAGGCTGGAGTACGAGAAGGGCGTGCAGGACGCGATCGCCGCGCTGCCGCGCATCCGCCGGGCCCACCCCGGCACCACCCTCACCGTGGCGGGCGTCGGCACCCAGTTCGAGTGGCTGCGCGAGCGCGCCCGGGTGCACCGCGTCGCCCGCGCGGTGACCTTCGCCGGTCAACTCGACCACGCGGAACTGCTCGGCTGGCTGCACGGCGCGGACGCGATCGTGCTGCCCAGCCGGTACGAACCTTTCGGCATCGTCGCCCTGGAGGCGGCCGCGGCGGGCACTCCCCTGATCACCTCCACGGCGGGCGGCCTGGGCGAGGCCGTGATCGACGGCGTCACCGGCGCCTCGTTCGCGCCCGCGGACGTCGACGGCTTGGTCGAGGCGGTCCGCGCCACCCTCGACGACCCCGCCGCCGCGCAGCAGCGGGCCTATGCCGCGCGGGAGCGGCTCACCGCCGACTTCGCGTGGGACGTGGTGGCCGCGGAAACCGCCCAGGTGTACCACTCGGCCAAGCGGCGGGTGCGCAATCCGCTGGGCCGTCCGACCATCGTGGAACGTCCACTGCCGGAACGCGACCCGAAGTAACCCGCGGGCCCGGCTAGGCCGCGAGCTTCTTGACGATGCGCTCGACAGTGAGCCAGGTGCGGGTGGTGATGTCTTTGCCGTAGGTCTTGTCCAGCCAGGCCATGAAGTCCGGCGTCTTGCCCGGCTCACTGTTGTCGATGACGGCGAGGAACGCACGCGCTGCCTCGTCGTAGCCGACGATCCGGGTGAGCGGATCGGGCTGCTCGGGCAAGGTGGCCGGGGCCTCGGCCGTGTCCTTGAGGAACGTCGCGATCAGGTATGTCCCGCGCCCGTGGGTCAGGCCGTGGAACGGGTCGCTGTCCAGCAGCGCGCGAAGTTCGCCGAGGCTGCGGATGATCGTGCCCCCGCCGATGCCGAGTTCGCGGTTCAGCGCCTGCTGTATGCGATTTTCCAGCGCGGGCACGTCGGTCTCCGCGCTGTGGAACACGATGTTGCCGCTGGCCAGCACCGAACCGACACCCTCGAAACCGAGCGACTCGAACACCCCGCGCAGCTTGACGTTGCTCATGTTCGGATTGCTCGGCGCGATCCCGCGCAGTAGGGCGGCATAGGCAGTCATAGCGCCGAACCTACTCGCCCGCACCGACGAACCCGGGGCACGCTCCGTCAGGCGGACTGCGTGGCCCCGTTCTTCTTGCGCGCGATGTCTTCCAGCGCCGCAAGGTATTCGGCCCGCTGCTCGGCTCCCGCCTCCCAGACCGCCTTGCGGTTCTTGACCACCTTGGCCGGTGCGCCGACGGCGATGCTGTAGTCCGGGATCTCGCCCTTGACCACGGCGTGCGCGCCGAGCACGCAGCCGCGCCCGACGCGGGTCTCGCGCAGCACCGTCACCTTGGCGGCGATCCAGGTGTCGGGGCCGATGCGGACCGGGCTCTTCACGATGCCCTGGTCCTTGATCGGGACGTTGATGTCGTCCATCTTGTGGTCGAAGTCGCAGATGTAGCACCAGTCGGCGACCAGGGTCGATTCCCCGATCTCGATGTCGAGGTAGGTGTTGACGACGTTGTCCTTGCCGAACACCACCTTGTCGCCGATGCGCAGCGAGCCTTCGTGGCAGCGGATCGCGTTGCCGTCGCCGATGTGCACCCAGCGGCCGATCTCCATCCGGCTCAACTCCGGGGTCGCGTGGATCTCCACACGGCGGCCGAGGAAGACCATGCCGCGCAGGACGATGTGCGGGTTGGCCAGGCGGAACTTGAACAGCCGGTAGTAGCGCACCAGATACCAGGGCGTGTACGCCCGGTTCGCGAGCACCCAGCGCAGCGACGCCGGCGTCAGAAAACGCGCCTGACGCGGATCCCGGCGGCGCGATCCCCGCCAGCGCGAGCGCAACGGTGCGCCCCACATGCTCGTCACGAACGGCTCTCCTGTCGTGGTCCTACCGGCCGTCGCCCGCCTCGGCGGCGACGGATAGAGCCTATCGCCCGGGACGACGGCCGCGACGAGCACCCGCGACGACAACACCGGGACGCGTTCACCCGCGCGCGGACCTCCCGTACAGTGACTCCTGCGCCGGAGACGGCGACGGCGAACGCCAACGACGAACAGGAGTACGGCAGGTGCGAAGCGGCGGCGTACTGGCTACTTCCATGTGGCGACCGTCCCGGAAACGTGCCGCGGCCGTGCTGGCCGCGGTCGGCGCGCTGGCATTGACCGGCTGCGGCACCGACTACGACGACATCACCGTCGGCACCGGCAAGGGCTGGACCGCCGCCTACCACGACGGTCGCAACAGCGGCGCCAGCCCGGTCAGCGGATCGCAGAAGATCGCGCTGAACTGGTCGCGCCCGGTCGGCGGCCCGATCGCGCAGCCGATCACCCTCGGTCCCGACAGCCAGCTGTTCGTCACCACGCGCCTGCCGAACTGTTCCATCTTCTCCTTCCAGATGGCCACCGGCCGCAAACGGTTCTGCAACGCGATGGGGCCGAGCGCGATCGCCGCGCCGTCGGCGGTCGACTGGATGACCAACGTCTACGTCGGCGACGACAGCAAGGTGATCTCGTTCAACTACCTGGGCCAGCCGCGGTGGGCCACCCCCGTCGCGGGAACGCCGGTCTCGGTGCAGTTCACCGGCGACGGAAAGTTGCTCACCGTCACCCAATCCGGCCAGGTCGACGTGCTCTCGCGGCAGACGGGCGAGCGGACGGTTCCCACCGTGCAACTGCTCGGCGAGCCGGACTTCCTCGCCAACGCCGGCCTCACCTGGCCCGACTCGGGCCAGGGACTGGCCGACTGCGCCGCCGGAGGGCCGCAGTGTCCCGTCGCGAACATCTCCCCGATCGACACCGCCAGCGGCCGCTTCTACGTGACGCTGTGGCAGCCGGGGCGCCCCGCCGCGGCCGTGGTCGCGCTGCGCTACGCCGACGGCGAGATCGAGCAGCAGTGGCGCGCCGAACTGCTGGAGCGCGGCAGCGCGACCAGCCCGGCCCTGTCCGCCGACGGCGGCACCCTCTACGTCGGCGACAACAGCGATCGGCTGATCGCCCTCGACACCGCCGACGGACGGACCAAGTGGGTGCGCCGGATGGAGTGGACACCGCGCGGCGGTATCTCGGTCGCCGGTGACGGCCTGATCATCCCGTCCGGCGACGACGGCCACCTGCTCGCACTGCGAGACACCGGCGACGCGGTCGAAACCGTCTGGGAGCGAAAAGATCTCGCGATCCGCGGTCCCGTGGCGCAGGCGACCGGCGGCACCGGCTACGCCACCGCGGCGATCGGCGACGGCCTGAACCTCGTCACCTTCGACACGCGCACCGGGGACACCCTCGATTCCGACGTCCTGCCCGGCGCGAAAGGGACCGTCACCGGCACATCGATCGGCGCGAAGGGCGAGGTCGTGGTAGCCACCCGCATCGGCGAGATCTTCGCGTTCGAACCGGAGTAGCACTCGGTGTGGCTCGCCGCAGGCGGTAGAGTCGCATCGATCTTGTAGTCGGGATGGGGTTCACCGGGGGGAATCATGGCGAAGGGCGAGATCCTCGCGCAGCTCGGCACAGCGACGCTGGTCGCGTTCACCTTGCTCGCGACTACCGCCGCCTGCGATCACACGGTCGACGGGCATCCGGCGGCGGTGCCGCAAAGCTCCGGTGCCGCGACCACACCGGCGAAGGCGGCCGACGAGCCGTTCGCAGAACACGCCGTGGCGGACGAATGCGTTCTCAGTGGTGCGGAGATCAGCGCGCTCGCGGAGGTGAGCCTGAAAGACGGGCAGGACACCAGCACCAAGCGCAGTGACGGTTCCTATGGCCGGAGCTGCAACTATTACCTCACCGCCGGTGGCGTCCTGTCCTTCACCGCGTCCATCAAGGTGCTGCGGCCGCAAGAGGGTCCGGTCACGGAGGCGACCATCGCGCGGCTGACGACGCCGACCACGCGCACCCTCCCGGGGATCGGGCGAGCGGTCCTCGTCGAAGCGAAGCCCGACTTCCCGCAGGCATGGGTCCTCACCGACCGGTTCGCCGTCCGCATCTTCCTCGTCGGCAGCAATCTGACCGGCCCGCCGACCGACCAGCGCTGGGCGGCCGCCGCAAGGTTGGTAGTCGCGAAACTGCCGGCGTAAGCACATTTCCACCCGATGGTCACGGCGTGGAACAGAGGAATACCGTCGCGGCGCGGCCGATGCGAGTGATCACCAGCGTGTGCGGTCGGGCGCCGCGCGGTTTGAGACGCGAACGGAGGGCGTCCGGGTCGACGTCGACGCCACGGACGAGGATTTCGAGCGGACCGCAGTCGCGGCGATGGAGTTCGGCGCGCAGGGACTTCTCGCGGAAGTCCATGCGGTCGAGGATGCGGAAGCCACGAACCCCGTCCGGCACCGTGTCGCCGGTGAGGTAGGCGATGCGGGGATCCAATTGCCACAGACCGTATCTGGACGCGAAATGGCGGACGAGACCGGCGCGTACGACAGCGCCGTCCGGATCGATGATCCACTCCCCCGGCGCGCGCGTGTCGATGTCGTCGGGTTCGGCGTCGGTGATGGTCCACGCGGCTCCCTTGGACGAGAGCACCGTCGCGCGGCGGGTGACACCGGCCTCGGCGAGTCCCGTGGACCACAGGCACGCCTCCCGCACCGAACCGTCGAGCGAGACCACCTCCACCTCACCGGACCAGCCGAGGCGATCGAAATCCAGACCGGGAGCGCATTTCACGGCGAGGTCGCGGCCGGGGTAGGCCGCGAGCAGGTCCGGCAGCGGCGGGCTCAGTTTGGCCGGGTCGTGGGTGCGGCGGCCGTCGGAACGCCGAGCCGGGTCGGCGATGACCACGGTGTCGCGACTGCTCGGGCGCAGCGCGTCCGCTCTGACCAGCAGCACGTTCCCGGTTCGCCCCAAAGGTTCAGTGGCGGACGCGAGCGAATCCGAATCGCCGCCGCCGAGCCGGTGCGTCCCCAGGTTGTGCGCGGCGATCGCCAACCGCACCTCGTCCAGATCGCTGCCGAGCACGGCCGGGCACACCCGGGCCAGCTCGACTAGTTCGGCTCCGATCGAGCAGGTGACGTCGTGCACCGCCCGTCCCGCCAGCCGTGCGGCACGCTGCCGCGCCACCGGCGTCGGGGTGGCCTGCTGTAGCGCGTCGTCGGTGAACAGCCACTGTTCGGCGTCGAGGAGTTTCGCGGCGGCCCTGCGCCGCAAACGCACGGTCTCGATCAGGGCCGCGGCCCGGTCGCCGTGCGCGCGGCGCACCCGCTCCAGATCGCGCAGGTGCGTCGCCGCGGTCAGCGGCAACAGGTTCACCTCGGTCAGCGCGGACCGGCCGGCCACGCCTGCCAGGTACCGCACATCGTCCTGGGAGAAGCGATAACTCACTACCGCTCCCCCGCGGACTTTCGCGCCGCATCGATACACCTGATTGCGGCGATCGCTACCGCGCCGACGGCGATCCCACGAGGTTTCGCCCGCTCACCGATTCGGCGGCCGCCCATCTCCGCGTGCCGGAACGGGAACGACGCCGGAGACCGGCTTACGTCGAACCCGGCGGCACGGTCGGCGCCGCCGAGGTCGAAAAGGGTGTCGCGACCCACTACTTTCCGGCGGAGCTCGGCTTCACGCCGGTGATCATGGCGTTGTAGAAGAACTGGCGCGGAACCACGCGGCGCATGACGTTCTCGTCCACCCAGCTCAGTCCCAGCCAGGCGCGGTACATCGCCATCCGGTAGCGCCAGGTGAGCTTCTCGGCGGGCACGGCCGCCTCGAAGGTGCGCACCGGCCAGCCCCACAGCGCGGCCGCGAATTCCTCCGTCTTCGCCGACACCTCGACAGCGCCCGCCGAGCGGGCCATCGCCTCCAGGTCACGCGGATCGAAGGTGTGCAGGTCGACGACCGCTTCCAGGGCCGCCGCGCGCGAAGACTCGTCCAGTTCCTCCTGCGGGCGCCGCCAGTCGCTCAGCATCGGCAGCTTGGTCACCGTGGTGGTGGCCTTCCAGGTGATCCGGCCCAGCCAGCGGGCGTAGAAATTGCCCACCGTGGTCGGCTCGCCGGCGAAGACGAAGCGCCCGCCCGGCTTGAGCACGCGCAGGCACTCCTTGAGCGCCAGCTCGACATCCGGGATGTGGTGCAGCACGGCGTGGCCGACCACCAGATCGAAAGTGTCGTCCTCGTAGGGGATCGTCTCCGCGTCGGCGACCCGGCCGTCCACGTCCAGCCCGAGATTCTGCGCGTTGCGCAGCGCGACCTTCACCATGCCCGGCGACAGATCGGTGACCGAACCGGACTTCGCCACGCCACCCTGCATCAGGTTCAGCAGGAAGAACCCGGTACCACAGCCCAGTTCGAGCGCCTTGCCATAGGGCAGCGGCGCGGGACCCACGGCCGCGTCGAACCGGCCGCGCGCGTATTCGATACAGCGCTCGTCATAGGAGATGGACCATTTGTCGTCATAGGTCTCGGCTTCCCAGTCGTGGTAGAGAACCTGGGCCAGCTTCGTATCCTTGAGCGCTGCTTCGACCTCTGCCTCGGTGGCGTGCGGGTTCGGCGCGGGGTCGTCGGGACGTACCGTCATGGTCGGCAAGCCTACCCAAATCCCCAGTTGACGCCTGCTATCGCCCCACGAATTCCGCCGACCCCGGACCGTCGGCCAAATAGGAACCTGTTCCTATCAGGCGATCTTGCGTCGTGAACAGGCCCGACCACTCGCCGCGGGCCCGATCGAGGCCGTGCGGACCGGCTTCGAACACCGCCTTCGCGGCCGCCAGCGCGCGGGCCGGACCGTCGGCGAACTGCCGCGCCCACCGCATCGCGGCGGTGTACACGTCGTCCGGCGCGACGACCTCGTCGACCAGGCCGAGCGCCTTCGCCTCTTCCGCTTCGACGAAGCGACCGGTGTAGACGAGGTCCTTCGCCGGGCCCGGCCCGATCAGCAGAGCCAGCCGACGGATGCCCGCGAGCGGGATCAGGCCGGTCTTGATCTGCGGAAGGCCCAGCTTGACGTTGTCACCGATGACGCGGCGGTCCGCGCCCAAGGCCAGCTCCAGCCCGCCGCCGAGGCAGTAGCCGCTGATCGCCGCGACGGTGGGCTGCGGAATCCGGGCCAGGCAGCCGAGGGCGTGCTGGAGATCGGCCGCCATGGCGGCGGCCTGCTCGCTCCCCAGATCGAACAATTCGGCCACGTCGTCGCCCGCCGAGAACACCCGTTCGTCGCCGTACACGACCACCGCGGCGACACCCTCGTCCGCGGCGACGGCGTCCGCCGCCTCGGCCAGCTCGCGCACCAGCTGCACGTTCAGCAAGTTCATCGGCGGGCGGGCGATCCGGAGGACGGCCACGCCCCGCGCGGCATCACCCTCCGGCAGCTCCAGGGTCACGAATTCGGCCATGGGAGGCCACGCTACCGGGTGGGCACCGGCGTGAGCGGTCAGGCCCGGAGGCGGTAGCGCAGCGTCACCACACAGGGCCCCGCACACGCCGAAAAACGACACAGCGTGAGCGGTCAGGCCCGGAGGCGGTAGCGCAGCGTCACCACGCAGGGCCCAGCACACGCCAACAAACCACACAGCGTGAGCGGTCAGGCCCGGAGGCGGCAGCGCGGCAACATTCAGGGGCGCGCGGATCCTTTGAGCCGTCCGGGGTCAGGGAGGTCGGCGAAGTAGCGCTCGTTGTCCGGGAAGGACAGCAACCGCTTGCCGTCCAGGTCGGCCAGGACCGGCATGATCGGATCGATCGCGGGCTGCGCGGCCAGGATGTCGGCGGTGGACCGGAACGCACCGAGCGCGACCAGTTGCGACCAGGTCGGCGGCAGCAGCACGTCGGCGCCCGAGCGCCAGCGGTCCAGCGCCTCGGCGGGGGTGCTCCACTGCACCTGCGCCGCCTCGGAGGTGGCGCCGTCGGCCAGCTGCCCCTCCGGCAGCACCGCCACGAAGAACCGGGTGTCGTACCGGCGCGGCTCGATGACTGGCGTGATCCAATTCGCCCACGGCCGCAGCAGGTCCGCGCGCAGCACGAGCTTCTCTTCGGCGAGGAACGACGCCAGCGACAGTTCCCTGCGCTCCAGCCTGCCGCGGGCGTCCCGGTACCGGGTGGTGTCGGAGACGACGCTGTCGTCGGCCGGACCGGCCAGCAGCACGCCGCATTCTTCGAACGTCTCCCGGACGGCCGCGCAGACCAGCGCCTTGGCCCTGGCCTCGGTGGTGGCGAACCGCTCGGCCCACCAGGCGGGTTCGGGCCCGGCCCAGGCGATGTCCGCGGTCCCGTCGGAGGGATCGACGCCGCCGCCGGGGAACACGGTCATGCCCGCGGCGAACGCCATGGCGCCCACCCGGCGTTGCAGGAAGATCTCCGGCCCGTCGGCCCCGTCGCGCACCAGCATCACCGTCGACGCGTCCTTGATCGGCGGGGCCGGTTGCTGAGAGTCTGCCTGCGCTGCTGTCTCACTCACCCTTGCACCCTAACGCGCGCTTGGTAAGCGACCGCATGCCCTCAGCGGGTGCGGTGCCTGCCCGCGCGCCGCGCACGCCGCGCGAAGTAGCGGCCGTCGACGCGATCCAGCGCGATCGATTGGCGGAAGGCGTCGCTGAGGTTCTCGGCGGTGAGCACGTCGGAGAGCAGTCCCTGCGCCACCACTTCGCCCTCGTTGAGCAGCAGGCCGTGGGTGAACCCCGGTGGAATCTCCTCCACGTGATGGGTGACCAGCACGATCGCGGGCGCGTCCGGGTCGGCGGCGAGATCGCCGAGCCGCTCCACCAGTTCCTCCCGGCCGCCCAGATCCAGGCCCGCGGCGGGCTCGTCGAGCAGCAGCAGTTCCGGGTCGGTCATCAGCGCGCGGGCGATCAGCACTCGTTTGCGTTCGCCCTCCGACAGCGTGCCGTAGGTGCGGTCCGAGAGGTGCTCGGCGCCCAGGCTTTCCAGCATGTCGATGGCGCGGTCGGTGTCCATGTCGTCGTAGCGCTCGCGCCAGCGG
>NZ_BAFS01000196.1 GCF_000308415.1 Nocardia asiatica NBRC 100129
CCGCCTGCCGTGCCTGCCCGAGTCGTTCCAGGTCACCGAGCTGATGACGGAGATAACGCCCGAGCAGGCCTGGGGTCTGGGCGTGCTGGAGGGCACTGCCTTCAAGGGCGGCTGGGGGCCCGACGACGAAACCGGCGTCTACACCGTCCGCCAGTTCGGCCTGGTGCCGGTCCGGTCCGGGATGATCGCCGTGGCGCTCGCGGCTCAGGCCGATTCCGGAAGTTTCGAGGATTCCACCACCATCCTCAGCCGGATGGCGCGAATGCTCGGCCGTCACCTCGACGAGTTGCGCGGCGGGTCCTGCGCGCCGCTGTGAACTCCGGTCAGCCCGGGGTGACCAATCCGGTCTCGTAGGCCAGCACGACCGCCTGCGCCCGGTCACGCAGATTCAGCTTGGCGAAGACCTTGGAGACATGGGTTTTCACGGTCTGCTCGGCCACGAAGAGGGTCTCGGCGATCTCGGTGTTGGACATGCCTTTCGCGATCAGTTCGAGCACTTCCCGCTCGCGGGGAGTCAGCACGGACAGCTGCGGCGCCGGTTTGGCGCGGGCGTTGCGCCGCCGCGTGACGTCGGCGATGAGCCTGCGGGTGACCGTCGGCGCGAGCAGCGCCTGGCCGTCGGCGACCACGCGCACCGCGCGCACCAGTTCCTCGGCGGGCGCGTCCTTGAGCAGGAATCCGCTGGCGCCGAGGCTGAGCGCCTCGTAGACGTAGTCGTCGATGTCGAAGGTGGTGAGCATCAGTACACGCACCGGCGGGTCGAATCCCGCGGCCAGGATGGCGCGGGCCGCGTCGAGCCCGTTCATCTCCGGCATGCGCACGTCCATCAGCACGACGTCCGGGCGCAGCCGCTTGGCCTCCGCCACCGCGATCCTGCCGTCCGCCGCGTCGCCTATCACGCTGATATCCGGTTGAGCCGCGAGCAGCGCCCCGAACCCCTGCCGGACCATCGCCTGGTCGTCGGCGATCAACACCGTAATTGCCACCCGCTCACCCTAATTGCCGTCTACCTCCGCGCGCCGGGCCCGTTCCTCCTGTCGGCAGCGCGACTCGCCGTCGAGGCTGCCCCGCGCCGGTAGGTTCCGTGGGTCCGCGGCAGGCGACGCGCCGCAGCCACGCGCGCTTCGCGTGGGAGCCGACGCGACTGTCGGGTCGACGCTGACCGTCACGGTTCGCCGTGCCCGGCGACGCCGACGGCGACGGCGGCGGTCTCCGGCGCGCCGATCGGAAAGCGCGCGTGAACGCTGAAGCCGCCGTCCGCGCGCGGCTGCGCCGTCACCTCGCCGCCGACGGCCAGCGCTCGCGCCTGCATGCCCGCGATACCGTGACCGCCGTTGCCGACCGGACGGGCGGGCGTGGCCCCCGGCCCGTTCTCGACATCGAGCAGCAGATCCGAGCCGTGCGCGATGCGCACCTGCACCGGCGCGCCCGGAGCGTGCCGGGAAGCGTTGGACAGCGATTCCTGGGCGACGCGATAGAGGGCGAGTCCGGTGGTCTCCGGAACAGTCTCCAGCGCACCGTCGACGGTCCACTCGAGGGCGACGCCCGCACGCCGCGCACCCTCGAACAGGGCGATCACGTCGGCCGCCGTCGGCTGCGGCGTGTGCTCGGGCAGTTGACCGTCGCTGCGCAGCACGCCCAGCATGCCGCGGATCTCGTTGAGCGCTTCGCGCGCGGTGGCGCCGATGGACTCGAATTCGGCACGCGCGGCGGCGCCGACGCCCTCGACGCGGTACGGCGCGGTCTGCGCCTGCACCACCACCAGGGACATGTGGTGGGCCACGACGTCGTGCAGGTCGCGCGCGATGCGGGCCTTCTCCTCCAGGATGGCGCGACGGGCCCGTTCCAGCTCGTTTTCCTCCTCCTTGCGCTCGAGTTGCCGCCGTGACAGCGCCAGCCCACGAATGAGCAGGCCGAACAGCACCAGGGCGGCCAGCGCGATAGGCCAGCCCCAAGCGGCGTTCGCCAGCGCTTCCCCCTCCCCTGGCATGGTGGTCGCGAACAGCAGGGCAGTCGCCCCCCAGGCCACCGCCACGATCTGCCCCGGCGCCCGCAGGGCCACCGCGAACAGCGACACCAGCAGGCACAGCACGTGGACGACCTGGAACGGCAGCTCGTTGTTCGGCTGATGCGGAATGGCCAGCGCGATCACCAGCGCGGAGCCCGCCGAGATGGCCCAGCCCAGCGCCGGGTTGATCCGCACCAGCAGCACCGGGAACGCGGCCAGCGCCGCGACGAACGGCTGGGCCGCGGCGGGTACCGTGTGGGTCAGGTGCAGGGTCGGCCAGGCCACCGCGTAGAGGATCAGCGCGACCAGCACCGTGCCCAGGTCGAACCAGGTCCGCGTGTCCAGCCGTCGCGTCCAGGCAAGACTTTCTCGGTTCATGCCTACGACACTAGGAACCGCACGCGCGCCGCGGCCTCATACCCACGGGTGATTTCCGCCCTGCTACCCAGGTGCGAGACCGCACGCGGGCTCACTCGGCAGCGGCGGACCCGAAACATCCCCGGGCGTGAGGCGGGCGCGGCAGCGTGGTCCCTAACGTCGTCGCCATGAGCACACCGACCAGCGCCGGGCGCGAGACCCGGTCCGTATCGGCCGTAGGAGCCCAAACCCATTCCTCCGCAACCTCTTTCATCGGGGCGCACGCGCGACGCTACGCGGCGCTCACCGCGACGGCGTTGACCGCCGTGGCCGCGACGGCATTCCTCGCCCCCGCCCCGCCCGCGGCCGCGGCGGCCGCGCCGATCGAGAGCGCGCAGGCGAGCGCCGCCGTCGCCGAACTGGCCGCGGGCGGCCCCGGCGCGCTCACCGCCATCCCACCGGACTTCGTCGCGTCGTTCGGCTACCGGCCGAGCACGGTGGACGGCCTGCTGGTCGATCCACGTGGCGACTGCTCGTCTCCGGTGACGCTGCCCGCCGAGTTCGACACCGCGTGCAAGGCCCACGACCTCGGGTACGACCTGCTGCGCTACGCCGACCAGCGCGGCGAACCGCTGGGCCCGTGGGCGCGCCAAGCCCTCGACGCCACGTTGGACCGGCAGATGCACGAGGCCTGCGCGACCCGCGTCGACCCGTTCTCCCGCGCCCGGTGCGACGCGATGGCCTCGATCGCGAACACCGCCGTCGACCTGAACTCGCGGCGCCAGGATTACGGCGCGCCGGTCGTCGAATCCCTGCTGGGCGCGGCGGACACCGATTCGACGACGAGCTGGCAGCTGCTCGGCGCGCTCGGCGCCGGGATCGCCGGTCTGGGCGCGGCTCTCCTCGTGCGCACTCGACAGCGCGATCCCGAAGCGGTAGCGGGTCCGTCGCGTGACGGCGGCGCGGCAGCGGTACGGCGATGACCTCGTCCGTGCCGGTTTTCCTGGATCGCCACCGATGGGTGGCCGCCGCGGCCGGCCGCGTCGTGCCGCCGCGGATCGGCACGACGCTCGGCATCGGGACCGGTGTCCTGGCCTCGCTGGCACCCGGACTGCTTCCGCGCACCCCCGGCGCGCAAGCCGTGCTCACCGGGTTGCTCGCGGCGCTCGCCCTCGGGGTAGCCGGCGTACTCCGAGTCGTCCTGCGGCGCTGGGCTCTGGAGATCAACCAGCGGCACGCGTGGCTACGGCTGCCGCTGCTGATCGCGACGGCGGTGCTGGTGGCGGGCGCCGCGGCGAACGCGGGCCACTGGCAGAACCGCCTACGCGCGGCGATGGACACGCCTCAGATCGGCGCGGACTACTGGGGGCGGTGCGCGCTCGGCACCGCATTGATCGTCGGGCTGTGCATCGGCGTCACCCGCTCGATCGGCTGGGCGCTGGGCAAGCTCGGCTGGGCGCGGGGGGTCTCACTGGCCGCCGTCGTGGGCGTGCTGGCGTACCTCGTCGGCGTTCCCGCGGTGGCCGGATGGCGTGAATCGGTGTATGCGAGTGCGAACGCCCAATTCGAACCCGGTGTGGTGCAGCCGATCTCGTATCACGGGCCGGGAAGCGCCGAGTCGGCGGTGAGCTGGGCGTCCCTGGGCGCCGAAGGACGCAAGTTCGTCAGCGGCGAACCGGTGCGGGCGGTGCGGGTCTACGTCGGGGTGGATTCCGCGCCTGACCTGGACAGCCGGGTCGCGCTGGCGATCAGCGAACTGGAGCGCTCGGGCGGCTTCACGCGCTCGCACTTGGTGGTCGCGGTGCCCACCGGATCGGGCTGGATCGACGCGAACGCCGTCGCGGGCCTCGACCGGCGCTTCGACGGCGACGTGGCGCTGGTCGGCCTGCAGTACTCCTACCTGCCGAGCTGGGCGACGTTCGTGTTCGGCCGGGACGCGGCGGTGACGGCCGCACGCAGTCTGTTCACCGCTGTGGAGCGCCGCATCCAAGGGCTGGCGCACAAGCCGAAGCTGTACCTGTACGGGCAGAGCCTGGGCGCCCTTGGCGGCGCTGCCGTCTTCCCGGACGACGCCGAGCAGGACCGTCGCACCTGCGCGGCGCTCTGGGCCGGACCGCCGGTCGGCCACGTCCTCCGTGGCGGCGCGACGGTGCTGGCCAACAGCTCCGATCCGGTGATCCACTGGTCGCCCGCGCAGCTGTGGCGCGCGCCCGACCTGACCGGCGCGCGCGTGGACGCGCCGGTTCCGCAGTGGCTTCCGGTGCTCAGCTTCGCGCAGACCACCGCCGACCTGCTCGCCGCGCTGGACGCGCCCCCCGGCCACGGCCACCGCTACGGCACGGATCAGGGCACCGCCATGGGTTCCTGCTGACTCGTTCGGTACGGCGCGCACCCGGGATCGACATAGAACGTGTTCTAATTTGTCCATGGCCTTTGTCATCGACCTCGCCGTCGACATCGACGCGCCCGCCGAGCTGGTGTGGCAGGCGATCACCGACTTCCCGCGCTACGGCGAGTGGAACCCCTTCGTCCTGGAGTGCCGTAGTTCGCTGACGCCCGGCGAGCCTATCGACATGCTCGTCCGCGTCTCCGGCTCACGGCCGCGCAAGCAGCGGGAATGGATCCGTTCACACACTCCGGGTCGCGAACTGAGCTACTCCATGAAACCGGTGCCCCCGGGCGCGCTGCACAGTTTGCGCTCACACACCGTGACGCCGCTCGCGGACGGCCGGACGCGCTACGAGTCGCACTTCGAACTCGGCGGATGGCTGCATCCCGTGGTCGTCGCACTGCTCGGCAAGAATCTGCACCGCGGCTTCGAGGGCATGACCGACGGCATCCGGAAGCAGGCCGAGTCGCTGCGCGCTTCCTGAGGCGGCCCCCGGCAGGCGTCGCACCGAGGACCCGGGAACGCTCAAGGGCGCAGGTAGGCCAGCGCGGCATCGAGCGCGGCGTCGGCGTAGGACTCGGTGAGTCCGCCGAGCCCCAGCGACCATCGCATCTGCATCGGACCGAGCAGCAGATCGATGGCGAGTTCGAGATCGAGGTCGGCGCGCAGCGCACCCGCGGCGACGGCGGCGGCCAGCCGGTCGGCGACGGCACGGCGCTGGGGCAGCAACAGGCGCTCACGATAGGCGAGGGCCAACTCGGGGTCCTGCTGGATCTCGACGTACATCGCGCGCAGGAAGGATTCGAACCTCGGATCGGTCAGCGCGACGATCGACCCGCGTAGCAATCGGCGCAGGTCCGCGACGACGTCGCCGGTATCGGGCAGGGCGGGACCGGCCGGGCCGGAATCGGATTCCAGCATCGCGTCGAAGACCACCGCGCCTTTGGACGGCCACCACCGGTAGATGGTCTGCTTACCGACACCCGCGCGGGCCGCGATGGCCTCGATGCTCAATTTCGCGTAGGACACCTCGCGGATCAGCTCGGCGGTCGCGGCGAGTATCGCCGCGCGGGCGCGCTCGCTTCGGCGCGCGGCGGAGGGGGCTTCGACCATGGGCGTACGGTAGCAGAAGACAAGACGATACGTCTCGTCTTGACAAGCGCCTTCGGTATTGGCACGGTAATCCACACGAGACGCAGCGTCTCGCGACGAAAGGATCTCCAGTGACCAGAACCTGGTTCATCACCGGCGCCAACCGCGGACTCGGCCGGGCCTTCACGACGGCCGCGCTCGCCGAGGGCGATCGCGTCGTCGCGACCACCCGGCGCCCGGCGTCCATGGCGGCACCGGCCTGCGACCGGCTGACCGTGCTGCCCTTGGACGTTCGCGATCGCGCGAGCGTCATCGCCACCGTCGACAAGGCGTTCGCGCTGATGGGCTCGATCGATGTGATCGTGAACAACGCCGGTTACGGCTTGGTCGGCGCCGTCGAGGAATTGACCGAATCGCAGATCCGCGACCAGATGGACACCAACTTCTTCGGAGCCCTCTGGGTCTCCCAGGCGGCCGCGCCACATCTGCGCGGGCAGGGCTCGGGACACATCGTGCAGATCTCCACCGTGGGCGCCGTGGGCAGCCTGCCCCTGTTCGGCCTGTACAACGCGAGCAAGTGGGCGCTGGAGGGCTTCAGCGCCTCGCTGGCGGACGAATTGCGGCCCTTCGGGGTCCGGGTCACCCTGGCACAGATGGGCGGCTTCGACACCGACTGGGCCAAGTCGAGCATGCGGTTCGCCACCGGCATCCCCGACTACGCGGAGTTACGCGGCGCCATACTCGGCATGCCGGACTACCCGAACGCAGCCGCCGAGAGCCCGGACTCGACGAACGCCGATCCGGAGCACACGCCGGGCGAATCGGCCGCTCCCGTGGGCGAGCCGATGCCGGAATCGGCCGCCGACACCGGATCCGAGTGGATCGAAGCGCCACCGGAGGTCGGCGCCGCCGGCCTGATCGCGTTGGTGAACATGCCGAACCCTCCGCTACGCAAGATCATCGGCCCCGGCGCGCACGACATGGTGGCGCTCGCCCTGGACCAGCGCCGCCAGGACTACGTCACCGACCCCGAATTCGCCTGGCCCGCATAACGAACGCGGGGAGCCGCTCGCTTTCGCGCCACCCGCGCGAGAAGCGAGCGGCTTCGCGCTCGACGTCAGGCGATGGAACCGCGGGCGGCCTCGTAGGCCGCCCCCACCCGGTAGAGGCGGTCGTCGGCGAGGGCGGGCGCCATGATCTGGAGCCCGACGGGCATACCGTCGTCCTCGCTCAGGCCCGAGGGAACCGACATGGCGGGGTGACCGGCCAGGTTGGTGGGCAGGGTGCACAGGTCCGACAGGTACATGGCCAGCGGATCGTCCACCTTCTCGCCCAGCTTCCACGGCGTGAACGGACTCGTCGGCGAGACGAGCACGTCGACCTGCTGGTAGGCGTTGTCGAAGTCGCGCGCGATGAGCGTGCGCACCTTGAGCGCCTGGCCGTAGTAGGCGTCGTAGTAGCCCGCCGACAGCGCGTAGGTGCCGATCATGATGCGCCGCTTGACCTCGGGGCCGAACCCGGCCGCGCGCGTGGCGGCCATGACCTGCTCGGCGCTGTGCTGCCCGTCGTCGGCGACGCGCAGGCCGTAGCGCATGGCGTCGAACCGCGCGAGATTGGACGACACCTCCGACGGCATGACGAGGTAATAGGACGACAGCGCGTATTCGAAATGCGGACAAGACACTTCGACCACTTCGGCGCCGAGATCCTTCAGCACCGCCACGGCGGCGTCGAAGGAGGCGAGCACGCCGGGCTGGTAGCTGTCGGAGTGCAGCTCCTTCACCACACCCACCTTGACGCCGCGCAGATCACCCTGCGCGCCCGCGCGCGCGGCAGCCACCACGGGCGGCACCGGCACGTCGCGCGAGGTGGAGTCGCGCGGGTCGTATCCGGCGATCACCTCGTGCAGCAGGGCGGTGTCCAGCACCGTCCGGCCACACGGACCGCCCTGGTCCAGCGACGACGCGCAGGCGACCAGACCGAAGCGCGACACCGTGCCGTAGGTCGGCTTGGTGCCGACGGTCGCGGTGACCGCCGCGGGCTGGCGGATGGACCCGCCGGTGTCCGTGCCGATGGCCAGCGGCGCCTGGTTCGAGGCCAGCGCGGCCGCGGAGCCGCCGCCCGAGCCGCCCGGGATGCGGGTGGTGTCCCACGGGTTGCGGGTGGGGCCGTAGGCCGAGTTCTCGGTGGAGGAGCCCATGGCGAACTCGTCCATGTTGGTCTTGCCGAGGATCGGGATGCCCGCCGCGCGCAACCGCGTGGTGACCGTCGCGTCGTACGGCGACACCCAGCCTTCGAGGATCTTCGACGCGCAGGTGGTCGGCATGTCCGTGGTGGTGAACACGTCCTTGAGCGCCAAGGGAACTCCGGCCAGCGGCGAGGCGGGCTCGGCGCCGGAGGCGATCGCGGCGTCCACCGCGGCGGCCGCCTGCAGCGCCTGCTCCCCCGCGACGTGCAGGAAGGCGTGGTACTCACCGTCGACCTGGGCGATCCGGTCCAGGTGCGCCTGGGTGACCTCGACCGAGGACAGTTCGCGGCCGTGGATCCTGCCGGCGAGTTCGGCCGCCGACAGCGTGGTCAGGTCCGGTCCGCCCGTCGTGCTCATTCGGCCTCTCCCAGGATCTGCGGCACCATGAACCGCTGCTCTTCGACCGCGGGCGCGCCGGAGAGCGCCTCGCGCGGGGTCAGGCCCGGCACCACATCGTCGGGACGGGTCACGTTCGTCGCCGGATTCGGCGACGCGGTGGCCGGGACGTCGGCGGCGGCGACCTCGGAGATGGTCCGCACGTGGCTCAGGATCGAATCCAGCTGTCCGGCGAACTGATCCAGTTCGGCATCGGACAGCGCGAGCCGGGACAGCCGGGCGAGGTGTGCGACCTCGTCGCGGGAGATGGCGGGCACCGCGGGACCCCTTTCGGCTTCGTTATGAACAGTGCTCAACCCACACAGCCTAGCCACCGGCGACCGCACCGCCGCCCGGCACCCGCGCTTCGTCGGCGCGGCGGCGCGCGCGGCGTCCAGCAGGCCCCCGGCGACTTCCCGCAGCGCGCGACACGTCCGCTCGAACTAGCCCGACACGCCGCTTTGGCGCGAATTCGCCGAGTGGCGTGCGTCACTGGACGGACTTCGACTCGATAACCGGGCGTAAGGGGTGTAAGTATTGCGTGACCCGGGTATCCGTTCAGAGCCTCGGCCGCTCAAGGAAAGGAAACGCACGTGTCGTATCTGCTCCGCGTGCAACTTCCGGATCGACCGGGAAGCCTCGGTGCGCTCGCGCTCGCACTCGGCTCCGTCGGCGCCGACATCCTCTCGCTGGACGTGGTCGAGCGCGGCGCGGGCTACGCCGTCGACGATCTTGTCGTCGAGGTGCCCTCCGGCGCACTCCCCGACACTCTCATCACCGCCGCCGAATCGATCGGCGACGTGCACGTGGACTCGATCCGCCCGTATTCCGGCGTGCTCGACACCCACCGCGAGCTCGAGCTCATCGATCAGGTGGCCAGCGCCCGCGACGACCGGATGCAGGTGCTGGTGGACGGCGTGCCGCGCGTCCTGCGGGTCGGCTGGAGCACGATCATCGACATCGGGCCGCAAGGGGCCTACCGGGTGGTCGGCAGCCCGAGTGCGCCACAGACACAGGCGGGTTCGGCCCCGTGGATGCCGCTGGAGAAGCCCACCGTGCTCGACCCCGAGGCCGATTGGGTGCCGGAGATCTGGCGCGACATGGACACCAAGCTCGCCGCCGCTCCGCTCGGCAACACCGGCAAGGTGCTGCTGCTCGGCCGGCCGGGCGGCCCCGACTTCCGGCCCTCCGAGGTGGCCCGGCTCGGTTACCTCGCGGGCATCGTCGCCACCGTTCTCGGCTGATTCCCCAGCGACGCAGTATATTCCGGTCACCTCGCCGTCGACGCATCCGCTGATCCGACCGTCGTGGCGGACGAGGGCATCGCGCCTACCGCCGCCTCTGCTGGACGTGCCTGCCTAGAGGGAGTCTCCCGAAGAATCGAGCGGCAGCCGGAGCACGGTCAGCGGTGTTCCCGTGCTGGTGCGCCAATCCCGGCTCGGCACCGGACAGAAGCCGATACGGTCGTACATCCGGCGGGCATCGACCATGGCGGACATCGTGGTCAGCGCCACCGCGGCGTGGCCTTCCGCGCGAGCCAGGTCGATCACGGTGCGTACCAACGCGGTTCCCGCGCCGAGTCCGCGCGCGGCCTTCGCGACGGCGAGCATGCGGAACTCCAGCTCGCCCGGGAGCGCGATCTCCGCGTAGGGGGTGCCCGCCGCCGCGACGGTGAGCGAGCCGACGACCCGGTCGGCGTGCGTGGCGACCAGGACACGGGCCGCGGCGGCCCGGCGGGCGGTGTCGGCCAGCTCGCCCGCGTACCAGCTGCCCGCCTCCACATAGCCCTCGCCGACGTAGACCTGCACGGTCAGCTCGCCGACCGCGTCGTACTCCTCCGGCCGCGCCGCCCGGACGACGACGCCCGTCTCCCGCACATCCATAACGGGCATGATGCCATCGACCATGACGTGGGCTACGGCACGTCCGGCCCAGGCGTGCGCCACCCCGGCCCAGCGCGTCGGTGTCCGCTCGCGGGTTCGGGCGCGGCGGCGTGCTCGCGCCCACCGCTCGCGATGACCTGCGCCGAACCGCCGGATCGCCCGGCGCCGAGATGTCCGAATGCCCGGCAGGGCAAGACCTCGGCCCCGGACTCCAGGCCGAGGGCACGAGCGGCGATCGCTCAGCCGGGCTGGGTGATCTGCCAGCGGTCGGGCTTGCCCGCCGGATAGATGACGGTGAGCAGATCACCGGTTTCCGGCCAGGAGCTCGAATCCCAGACGAATCGGCCGTACACGACCTTGCCGGGGACCGACGGACCGGTCAGCTTCCCGGTGATGGTCACGAACTGCTCCCCGGGAGCGTCGGGACGCGGGCTCACGCCGGTGACGTACAGCGTCCCCTCCTCCGGGTTCCCGGGCCGATAGCCCTGCCTGCCGCGCACTATGAACACGATCAGTGACACCAGCGCCGCGGTCAGGATTACCAGGAAGGCGAACTCGAGCATGTCTTCAATGCTAGGTGCGTGTCACACCGGCGCGAGCTCGCTGGTGCCCTCGGCGGTGCGCCGGACCTGCCAGACCGACGTGCGGGTGCGTTGGGAACGCCCGTTGCCCCGATCGATCAGCACCCGGTTGGCGGTGGTGAAGATCAACTGGGCGCCACGGGCATTGGTCTCCGGATTCTGGAACAGCTGGATCAGCCGGTCGGTCTCCTCGGCGGGCAGGCACGCGCCGATGTCGTCGACGGCCAGGACCCGGCCCGCGTCCAGTGCGTCGAGCATGGCGGGCAGCACCCGCAGCAAAGACAGCGTCGCGGAGGACTCGTCACCGATCTCGAAAGGGGCGTCGATGCCGTCGTGCACCAGGCTCAGGCCCACGCCGCGCCGGGCCACCATCCGCGCGTACAGGGCATCGCGCGCCGCCTTCAGGTTGGTCAGCTCCCGCTCGAGCAGCGTGCCGGTGAGCCCGTTGTCGCGCAGCAACTGGTCGGCATAGCCGGGCGAGCTGGCGCACAGGTCGATCTGTTTGCCGAGGCCGGCGATGTCGGCGTCCAGTTCACGCAGGTAGTCGGCGTACAACGGGTCGGGTTCGGCGACGAGCAGGTCGGTGATGCCCAGCTCGGCCGTGCGCAACAGCATCAGCAGCCGCGCCGCGTTGTCCGGCGAGCGGGACACGTGGCTGCCCAGCCGGTGGGCGATGGCGTCGGGTTCGGCGGGACCGCGTTGCACCTCGAGCATGGACTCGAACCAGCGGTACGCGGGCACGAGCGCGTCGGAGTACATCTGGCCGGCCAGGCTCAGCAGCAGGGCGTTCGGACGGACCAGCGGAGCCAGCGCGGTGATCCCGTACCGCGACGCCTCGAACATCGGGCCGATCTTGATCTGTTCCCCGCTGCGCTCGAACACGATCCGCTTGCGCGAGCGCGGATGGGTGTGCAGCCATTCCGCGGCCACGTCGGCGTTGTCCAGCCGGAACCCGTAGGTGTACGGCACGCCCTCGGCCACGAACGCCGCCACGAATTCCGATGGCCGGTCGGCGAAGCCG
The DNA here is from genome assembly GCF_000308415.1 of Nocardia asiatica NBRC 100129. Classification (GTDB taxonomy): domain Bacteria; phylum Actinomycetota; class Actinomycetes; order Mycobacteriales; family Mycobacteriaceae; genus Nocardia; species Nocardia asiatica. Next base: position 11,955 of record NZ_BAFS01000196.1, read on the forward strand.
AGATGGGGCGCGCGCACCGGGCCCGCGTACGGGTCCCACCCCGTCACCGAGTGCAGCACCGCATCGCGCATCTGCCCGAGCGCGTCGATCAGGTTCGTCTTGCCCGCCGCGGCCCCGCCGTGCACGGCGGTCACCGGCACGGCCACCGGCCCGCTTCCCTTGGTGAGCCGCAACTCCTGCTCGTCGGCCAGCGATCTGTGATTGGTCACCTGAAAACTGCGCAGCATGCCGCCATACTTCCGTCTGCGCTCCGGGTGGGCGACACCAGCCCGGTAGCGTCCGCGATCCGCGCCGTGGGCCGCCTCGCACCGGGCAACCGCGCGCACATCCCCGTTCACTACGCGGGCTCCGCTGGCGCGGTTGACGATCTGCTCAGCGGTCGCCGGGACAGCGGATGTGATAGCGGGTTAGCATGCCTGCACGTCGCGGCTCGCCGCGCCGTACTGCCGAAGTTGTTCGATGGGATGAGGGTAACGATGGAGCCGACGGTTCGTCGTGTCGTGGTCCGAAGCGGCGTCGTCGCCGCGCTCGCGCTGGGCTCGCTGGTCGTGGCGCCGCAGGCGCTGGCGGACGCGCCGTGTCCGGAGGGCACCGCGCGCGTGTTCCTGGCCGACAGCACCAACACCTGCCAGGGCAGCGGCACGGTCAGCTACGACCCGCCCGGAGTGGTGTCGAAAATATGCTCGACGCCGAGCGCCGACGTCACCGCCGAGGCGACGTTCAAGAACCGCCGCGGCAAACTGATCACCCAGAAGCTCGACCTGAGCAGCGGCCGCTGCGGACGATTCGATGTCCCGGGCCAGCTGGGCGCCACGGTCACGGTCAGCTGAGTCCACCGTCCGCGCCGGACAACCGAGCGCGGCCGCCGAACTCGCGCCACAAGTGGCCGGTGTCCACGGCAGACCGCCCACCATCCAGCGGTGGTCGAGCGCCGGTCACTCCTCGGCTTCGGCGTCCTCGGCGGCCGTCTCCGGCGCGACCGCCTCGGGGCCGCCCGCCAGCAGCCGCCGGAACCCCTCCTCGTCGAGAATGGGCACACCGAGTTCCTCGGCCTTGGCGGCCTTGGAGCCGGGGGCGTCACCGATCACCACGAAGGAGGTCTTCTTCGACACCGAGCTCGCGGCCTTGCCGCCGCGCACCAGGATCGCCTCCTTGGCGCCGTCGCGGGTGAAACCCTGCAGCGAGCCGGTCACCACAATGGACAGGCCCTCCAGGTTGCGCTCGATGGATTCGTCGCGTTCGTCCTCCATCCGCACACCCGCCGCCCGCCACTTCGCCACGACGGCACGGTGCCAGTCGACGGTGAACCACTCCGTCACCGCGGCCGCGATGGTCGGGCCCACGCCGTCGGCGGCGGCCAGCTCCTCGACCGACGCCGATTCGATCCGGTCGAGACTGCCGAACTCGGCGGCCAGCGCGTGCGCCGCGGTGGGGCCGACGTGCCGGATGGACAGGCCGATGAGCACCCGGGACAGTGGCTGGTCCTTGGCGGCGGCGAGGTTCTCCAGCAGCTTCTTGCCGTTCGCGGAGAGGCTGCCGTTCTTGTTGGCGTACAGCGTCGTGGTGAGCAGCGCCGCCTCGTCCAGATCGAACAGATCTCCCTCGTCGGTGATGGCGCCCGACTTCAGCAGATCGATCGCGCCCTCGTAGCCGAGCGCCTCGATGTCGAAGGCGCGGCGGGTCGCCAAGTGGAAGACGCGCTCACGCAACTGCGCCGGGCAGAACTGCTGGTTGGGGCAGCGGATGTCGGCGTCGCCTTCTTTCTGCGGGCGTAGTTCGGTGCCGCACTCGGGGCAGTGCGTCGGCATGACGAACTCGCGCGCGTCCGCGGGACGCGCGTCCACCACCGGGCCCAGCACCTCGGGGATGACGTCGCCCGCCTTGCGAATGGTGACCGTATCGCCGATCAGCACGCCTTTGCGCTTCACTTCGGCGGCATTGTGCAGGGTGGCCATCGAGACGGTGGATCCCGCGACGGACACCGGCTCCATCACCGCGAACGGCGTCACCCGGCCGGTGCGACCGACGTTCACCTTGATGTCCAGCAGTTTGGTCGTCGCCTCCTCGGGCGGGTACTTGTAGGCGATCGCCCAGCGCGGAGCCCGCGAGGTGGAGCCGAGGCGGCGTTGCAGCGCGGTCTCGTCGACCTTGATCACCTGGCCGTCGATCTCGTGCTCGATGTCGTGGCGGTGCTCGCCCCAGTAGGCGACCCGTTCGATCACCGCCTCGATGCCTTGCACCCGCCTGGTGTGCTCCGACACCGGCAGGCCCCACGCCGCCAGCGCGCGATACGCCTCGTACTGCGAGGTGGGCGTGTACCCCTCGATGCGGCCGAAACCGTGGCAGATCATGCGCAGCCTGCGCCGCGCGGTGACCGACGGGTCCTTCTGCCGCAGCGAACCGGCCGCGGTGTTGCGCGGGTTGGCGTAGGGCGGCTTGCCCTCGGCCACGATGGCGGCGTTGAGCGTCTCGAAGTCCTCCACCCGGAAGTACACCTCACCGCGAACCTCGAGCACATCCGGGATGGGGAACTCGACGCTGAGGGTCAACTCTCCGGGAATGTCGTCGATGGTGCGCGCGTTCAGCGTCACGTCTTCGCCGGTGCGGCTGTCGCCGCGGGTGGCGCCGCGGACCAGCCGCCCGTTGCGGTAGACGAGGTTCAGCGCGACGCCATCGATCTTTACTTCGCACAGATAGTGCAGGTCCGGGCCGGTCTCCGCCTCCACCCGGGCGGCCCAGGCGCGTAGCTCGCCGACGTCGAACACGTTGTCCAGCGACAGCATCCGCTCGAGGTGGTCGACCGCGGTGAAATCGGTGGCGAACCCGCCGCCGACGAGCTGGGTCGGCGAATCGGGCGTGCGCAGGTCCGGATGTTCGTCCTCCATCGCCTCCAGCCGCCGCAACAGCGCGTCGAACTCACTGTCGGAGATGATCGGCGCATCCCGGACGTAGTAGCGGAACTGGTGCTCACGCACCTCGTCCGCGAGTTGCTGCCACTGCACCCGCTGCTCTGCCGTCGCCGGGGTCGCCGCACTGTCGCTGTCACTCACTCATCGCACATTAGCCGAGGCCACCGACCGAAAACCGTCATGTTCGCGCACGTCGCCGCACCGCAGGACACAGATTCCGGCCGGTCTGTTTGCGGTGACGAGCACTGGGCGCCGCAACACCGCGGCGAACGAAACCGCGGCCTCGCGCGCCACTGATCCCGGCCGCCCGCAGTCGAACGAGCCGCGTACCGGACCGCGTGAGTCCCGCGCCCACCGTAGGCGTCAGGAGAACGAAAGCTCCTCCGGCTCTTCGGCATACGCGCGCGCGACCTCTGCCGCCAAGCGCAGCGCCCGTCGACTCCATTCCAGCGGGGCGCCCGCCAGCCCGCAGGCCGGACTGACCGCCACCCGTTGCGCCAGCGTCCGGCGGCCGAAACCGAGCCGATCGATCAGCCGCACGCCCGGCTCGGCGACGTCGCGCCAAGTGACCGAGGTCGCCTTCGGCTCAGTCGGGACGACACCGAGCACCAGTTGCTTGCCCGCTTCGAGAGATTCCCCTACCTCGTCGAGCTGCCCGGTGCCGATCGTGCCCAGATCGAAGCCGATCGCGGCGGCCGCGCTGCGACGCAAGACGCCGAGCGCGGGCGGCTCGGCGCAGCTGTGCACCAGCACCGGCGCGGACTGCGCGGCGATCACCGTGTCCAGCAGGGCCAGCGCTTCCGGCTCGGGTAGCGAGCGCACCGTGTTCAGCACGCTCACACCGCCCAGGGAGCCCTCGAGCACCGCGGCGAGCGACGGTTCGTCCAGCTGCAGCACCACCCGCGCCCCGAGTCGCTTGCGCACCTCGGCGACGTGCTGGGCCAGTCCCTCGGCCAGAGACGCGCAGAGGTCACGCACCGCACCGGGGTCGGTGAGCACGCGATGACCGCCGGGCAACTCGACCTGTGCGGCCAAGGTCAGCGGGCCCGCCGCTTGCACCTTCACCACCCGGCCGCCGCCGGACAGACCGGCGTTCTCCCACGCTTCCTCGAGCGCGTCCAGATCGGTCCGCAGCAGGTCGTTCGCCCGCCGGGAGACCGAGCCCGGGCGCGGGGCGAGCCGGTAGCCCCGCGGCGTGGTGTCCAAGCGCAGGTCCACCAGCAGGGCGGAGGCGCGTCCGATCAGATCCGCGCCCACGCCGCGACCGGGTAACTCCACCAGATGCGGCAGGTCGCCGAGTTCACCGACGATGGTCGCGGCGGCCTCGCGCGGGTCGACGCCCGGCCAGGAGCCGACGCCGGTGGCGATGCCGCCCGGGAGGAGGACCGGCTCGGTCGCCACATCGGTCCCACTGTTCTGCGCGTCATCCGTGCTGGTCTCGTCCACCGCTGCCGTACTCCGTCCGTTGCATTCCGCCGTTGCGACCCCGCCGTACTCAGCGGCCGGACCGGTCTTTCGCTGCCGCTACGGCGCACCGGCAGCGGGGAGAACAAGCGCCGGAGGCCGGTCCGGATCACCGCCGCGCGTCGGCCCTCGCCTCGCTCGTGCCGGGCGAACGCTCGGTGCCCGAGATGGTCCCGCTGCCGATCACCTCGTCGCCCTCGGGGTCAGGACGGTAGAGCACCACGGCCTGACCGCGCGCGACCCCGGTCAGCGGCTCGCGCAGCCGCGCGACCAGCCCGTCGCCCACCACCTCGGCGACCGCGGACGCGGTGCCGCCGTGCGCGCGCACCTGCGCCACGCAGTCGATCGGGCCCGCGGGCGCGGACCCCGAGGTCCAGATCGCGCGCTCCGCCTCGACCGTCCAGACCTGCAGGTCCTCGGCCGAACCGACGCGGACCGTGCCGGAGTCGGGATCGATGCCGGTGACGTACCGGGGCTTGCCATCGGCGGCCGGACCGGGCAACCCGAGACCCTTGCGCTGGCCGATGGTGAACCCGTGCACGCCCTCGTGCCGCCCGAGCACCTGGCCGTCGGAGTCGACGACCGCGCCGGGCCGCACCCCGATCTTCGCGCCGAGGAAGGCCCGGGTGTCACCGGAGGGTATGAAGCAGATGTCGTGGCTGTCCGGCTTGTTCGCGACGGCGAGACCGCGCTCGGCGGCCTCGGCGCGGATCTGCGGCTTGGGGGTGTCACCCACCGGGAACATCGCGCGCGAGAGCTGCTGCGCGGTCAGCACCGCCAGCACGTAGGACTGGTCCTTGTCGGCGTCGACGGCACGGCGCAGCACGCCGTCGGCCAGCCGCGCGTAGTGGCCGGTGACCACCGCGTCGAAGCCGAGCGCCACCGCGCGGTCGGCCAGCGCGGAGAACTTGATCTTCTCGTTGCAGCGCAGGCACGGGTTCGGCGTCTCGCCCGCGGCGTAGGCCGCGACGAAATCATCGATGACGTCTTCCTTGAAGCGGTCGGCGAAATCCCAGACGTAGAACGGGATGCCGAGCACATCGGCGGCGCGCCGGGCGTCACCGGCGTCCTCCTTCGAGCAGCAGCCGCGCGCCCCGGTGCGCAGCGTGCCCGGCGTCGCGGACAGCGCCAGATGCACGCCGACCACCTCGTGACCGGCGTCGACGGCACGCGCCGCCGCCACGGCCGAATCCACACCACCGCTCATCGCGGCGAGTACCCGCATCAGACACCTCCTTTCGCACCGGCCAGACCCGCGGCCTTGGCCCGTTCCACTACCTGCGGCAATACTTTCAGCACGGCGTCGACGTCGGCGCGCGTGGAGGTGTGCCCCAACGAGAAGCGCAGCGATCCGCGCGCCTGCCACGGCTCGACACCCATGGCGATCAGCACATGACTGGGCGTGGCCACGCCCGCCGTGCACGCCGAACCGGTCGAGCATTCGATCCCCGCCGCGTCCAGCAGCATCAGCAGCGAATCCCCTTCACAGCCCGGGAAAGTGACGTGCACGTTGCCGGGCAGGCGCCGCTCGCCGACCGGCCCGTTGAGCACCACGTCCGGCGCTGCCGCGCGGATGCCGTCGATCAGCGCGTCCCGCAGGGCGATCAGTTCGGCGGTGCGGGCGGGCAGTTCGACCGCCGTCTGGCGCAACGCGGCGGCGAGCCCGATGGCCGCCGCCGTATCCGAGGTCCCGGACCGCAGGTCGCGCTCGTGCCCACCGCCGTGCAACAGCGGCACGCAGGGCACCTGCCTGCCAAGCAGCAGCACCCCGACACCGTGCGGACCGCCGACCTTGTGGCCGGCGAAGCTCGCCGCGGCCAGGCCGCTCGCGCCGAAGTCCATGGGCAGCTGGGCGGCCGCCTGCACCGCGTCGCTGTGCATCGGCACACCGAATTCCTGTGCCACCGAAGCCAGTTCGCCGATCGGCTGGATGGCGCCGACCTCGTTGTTCGCCCACATGACGGTGACCAGCGCGACGTCGTCGGGATGCGCGGCGAGCGCCGCCCGCAGCGCGCCGGGCGCGACCACGCCCTCGGCGTCCACCGGGAGCCAGGTCACCTCCGCGCCCTCGTGCCGCTGCAGCCACTCCACCGCGTCGATCACCGCGTGGTGCTCGATCGAACTGGCGACGATCCGGTTGCGGCGCGGATCGGCGTCGCGGCGGGCCCAGAAAATGCCCTTCACGGCCAGGTTGTCGCTCTCGGTGCCACCGGAGGTGAAGACGACCTCCGAGGGTCGCGCGCCCAGGTCGGCGGCGACCGATTCGCGCGCCTCCTCCAGCAGTCGCCGGGCGGCGCGCCCCGAGCCGTGCAGGGACGACGCGTTGCCCGTGGTGCGCAGGGCAGCCGTCATCGCCTCGATGGCCGCGGGCAGCATCGGTGTGGTGGCCGCGTGATCGAGGTAGACCGTCTGGGGCGTAGCACCGTTGACCGGACCCGAAAAAGCCGACTTCATGACCGACAAAGCCTATACCACCGCTGACCTGGGCATCTTCGGGGTCCATCCCTGCTTTCTACGATTTTTCTACGATTCACCCACGATCCATAACACGTGTATCACCTATCTGTATTCCTCGATGGGTGGTGAGAGGCCGGTGAGACGCTCGAGTCAGCTGGCTGACCAGGACACAATCGGGTCCGACACGGCAGACTTGCCAGTCGCCAACGTTCGGACGTCGTCGATTCACCTGGTACCCGCCAGCCAGGCGGTCGGCGACTGGCCGACCTTCTGGCTGAACACCCGGGAGAGGGCCGAGGTGTTGGCGTAGCCGAGTTCTTCAGCGATCGCCTTCAACGGATGGCCGGACTTCAACCGCAACTGCGCGAGAGCAAGCCGCCAGCCGGTCAGGTACTCGAGGGGTGTCTGGCCGACGACCTCACGGAAGCGGGCCGCGAAGGCGCTGCGTGACATGGCGGCGTGGCGCGCCATCGTCTCCAGAGTCCAACCGGCGCCAGGAGATTCGTGCACGGCGATCAAGGCGCGGGCTAGTTGCGGGTCGGCGATCCCGGTGAGCAGGCCAGGTGGCATCGCGATCGACTCCGGATTGTCGAGCATCCAGCGCAGCAGTTGCAGCAGCACTACCTCGAACAGTCGGTCGGCGACGACCCGGTGGCCACATCGGTGCCGGTCGATCTCGCCGAACAACAGGTCCAAGGCATCGTCGAGTCCGTCCACCTGCGCCAAGGCCACGACAACAACTGGCGGCAGTGCCCGCGCCAGCGGATGCTGCACACCACCTTCGAATTCGACAGTGGCGCACGCGAAGTCGGACTCCCTCGCGGGTTCGTTGTAGAAGTCGTGGGCGAGCGGGCGGGGATAGAAGAGCACGCTCGGTTCCGTTATCACCAGCTTCCGCAGGTCCCCGGAGGGCGCACGGTGCTCGACGACGAGCTCGCCTGACCGAATCAGGTGCAGGAACCCGCGACCCTCGCCAGCCCCGAAACGGGTGAGCCCGCACAGCGGCCCGGTGTGGAGCAGGTGTGCGCGCACCCGGAACCGTTCCAACAGCGGTGACAGCCGGTCGAACGAAGACATATCGGCAACCCTAGACGATCGGATAACAGATCGGGACTTTCCGCATCAATCTCGCCGCCCGCAACGGCCATGCTCATTGGCATGCCCTCGGCATCCGCCCGAGCAGGGCTGCTCCGGCGGCTCACCAACACCAAGGAGGAACACCATGTCGCACGTTTCGCTCGTCGCCCGAAACGATGCCACCGGCGCGACCCGCGAACTGCTCGATCAGATCCACGCCGCCTTCGGCGCCACACCCGCCATGTTCCGGGCGGTGGCGAATTCCCCTGCGGCACTGCGCAGCATGTGGGGTTCGTTCCAGGCCCTCGGCGATGGCACGCTCGGGTCCGCGCTCACCGAGCAGATCGCCGTCGCCGTGGCCAACCGCAACGGGTGTGAATACTGCCTGGCCGCCCACACCGGACTGGGCCGCAAGGCCGGACTGTCCGAGGCGGCGCTAGCGGCAGCGCAAACCGGCGACGCCGACGACCCGAAGACCGCCGCGCTGCTCGAGTTCGCCCTCGAACTCGTCGACCGGCGCGGCCACGTCGGCGCGGAACAGATCGAGGCGGTGCGCGCCGCGGGCTGGACCGAAACCGAACTGGTCGAACTCATCGCACACGTAGCGCTGAACCTGTTCACCAACTACGTGAACGTCGCGCTGCGGGTGCCGGTCGACTTCCCGATGGTCGCCCTGCGGTAACTCGAAGAACCTCAGGACAGGTGATGTCGGCGGGCGTGAGGACGCTGATCTTTCGCCCGCCGACGCCTGTCAACGCACTGCAGGTTCCCGACGCCACGCCCGCCCGGCAAACGCCCTGACTGTCAGCCGGCTATTCCCCCTGCCCACGCGACCACCCGGGCGCCGCTCCAAGTCGCGAACGACCGGTGAGCTGGCGCAATCCGGATTTTCCTCTACCTATTGAATGTACCGCTGAATAGCGGTACGTTGGTCAGTGTATTGATCGCCGGGTCCGCCCGATTCGCGGAGCGGATCGAGGGGCCGAACACCCCGAGCGGTCGACTACCGGACGAATCGATCAGTGAGGAAGCTCCGATGGACCCACGCACCCATGGACGGACGCGACGTGTGCTGGCGCGCGCCGCGGCCGCGTCCGTACTGGCCCTGATGCCGATCACCGCCGTCGCGGTGCCCGCGCTCGCCGCCCCGATCGTGCTCGAGCCCGCCGACCAGGTCGACCAGGTCGATGCGGCTCACGGCCGCCACGGGCACGGTCACGGCAGGCACGGCCACGACCGGTGGAACCACGGGCGGCACGACGACTGGAACCGCGGCCGCCACGACGACTGGTTCCGGGGGCGGAACCGTCATGACGACTGGGATCGCGGCAGGCCGGGCTGGCACCACGGGCACCGGCCGCCGACGGGCAGCGGTTTCTGAGTTCTCGACTTCCGGGGCGGGCCGACATCGGCTCGCCCCGGAATCGTGCACAGCCTTGTCGGCTCGATGCGGGTACTCACGATCACGGTCGGCTACAGACCGAGCCCTCGGGGGTGCGTGGGTCGTTGAGCCGGTCTCTCTGCGCGGGTTACCGACCAGGAGGGATCAAAGCCGCAGCAGAACCAGTGGAAGCGGTTTCTGAGTTTTACC
>NZ_BAFS01000195.1 GCF_000308415.1 Nocardia asiatica NBRC 100129
TGCGCGTCGGTCGGATTGTTGACTGTCCACCTGGAGCGTCACCGCGGCGCCGAACGCTTTCGTCGCGCCCGCGCAGCGTTCGTTCGCGCCGATATTGCCCGCCTCGTGGATCACGCACAGCATTTTCGTGCGTCCGGCCTCGGCGAGCCTCCTGCCCGCGGCCTGCCCCGCCAGCGACTCGCTCTGACCCACATGGACGAACGCGCCGAACTTCGCGCTCTCGGATTCGCCGGAATTGATCGTCACCACGGGAATGCCCGCGGCGACGGCTCTTTCGACGGACGGCCGGAGCGCCTGCGGATTCGCCATGGAGACGACGAGGCCGTCGACCCCCTGCGCCACCGCGTTGTCGATCAGCTTCGCCTGCTGACCCGGATCACCGGAAGCGTTGTAGTCCACCCGGACACCCAGGTCCTTCCCGGCGGCCTCCGCGCCGTTCTTGACGACATTCCAGAACGCGTCGCCCGGACTGCCGTGTGTCACCACCGCTACCGCTTTCACCGTCCCGACGGCGATCGGCGTCCGCGAAGGGGCGGGCGCGTCGGCGCCGGGACCGCTGCACCCGGCCAGCAGGGCGGCCGTGGCGATCCACGGCAGCAGTCGGCTGGGATATCGCGCGGTCACACCGCGCCACGATCGAGAAGACATCGTCGCCATCGCCTAGATTCCGGCCGCGGTGAGCGTGATGTCGGCGAGGTATCGCAGGCTGCGCCCGGTGTCGCCGCTCGGCTTGTCCGCCGAGTCTGATGTCCGCAGCGCGGCGTCCTGCTCCAGCACGTACCAGCCGCGATAGCCCGCGCTCCGCATCGTGTGCACCAATGCCGCGATGTCGACGTCGCCCTCGCCCAGCGGGACGTACAGGCCGCGGCGCACCGCCTCGCTGTACTCGAGCTTCCCGCCGCGTACCTGGTCGGCCAAGGGGCCACGGACGTCCTTGAGATGGATGTGCCCGACGCGCTCGGCGTGCCGCCGCGCGAGCCGCACGGGATCTGCCCCGCCGACGAGCAGATGCCCGGTGTCCAGGCAGATGTCGAGGTCGGTATCGGCGAGGAACCGCTCCACCTCGTCCTCGCTCTCCACATGGGTGCCGACATGCGGATGCAGCACCGTGCGCAGGCCGTGCGCGGCGGCGAGGTCCCGGATCGCGGAGGCGGTATCGATCAGGGCGCGCCATTGCGAGTCGTCGAGCTGTGGGCGCGCGTCGTATCCGCCGAGACCGGTCGCGGCGGCGAGCACCAGCACTTCCGCGCCCGTGGCGGCCAGCTGCGCGGCGGTGCGCCCCGCCTGCGCGAGGGCGTCCTGCCGGTCACGGTGCAGCACCACGGCGAGGAAGCCGCCGACCGCGGCGATGCCGAAGTCATCGAGCAGCTGGCGCAGTGCACCCGGGTCGCGCGGCAGATAGCCGGGCGGCCCGAGTTCGGTGGCGCGCAAGCCGAGCGCGGCCATCTCCGACAGAACGGTGCGGGCGTCGAGCACGTGACCCCAGCCGGGGACCTCGCAGACTCCCCAGGAGATCGGCGCGGCCGCGAGGCGCAGCGGGTGCAGGGATTCGGTCATCGGCACTTCTCCGACCTTCGATATCGAGTTGGCCCCGTTCTATTGGAGCGCTCCAACTATGTAACGCAGGTCATAGTGTGTCAAGGACTTCCGGCGTGGCGACTAAAAGCTGATCTACCAGCAATTATTGCAGCATCAGCGCCGGATTCGAGGACGGCGGCGAGGGCGGCGAGGCAGATTGGAGCGCTCTATTGCTCCGCTCGCACGCACCGCGTATCGTCCGTCCCGGCAGGAGGTCGCGGACGCGGAACGGAGGCGACATGGCACGGCCGACCATGGAAGACGTCGCCGCGCGTGCGGGCGTCTCCCGCGCTCTGGTCTCGCTCGTCATGCGCAACTCACCCAAGGTCAGCGAGCACCGCCGCCGCGCCGTGCTGAACGCGGCGAAAGACCTGGGCTACCAACCGCATTTTCTGGCCCGCTCGCTGGCCAGCCGGACCTCCGACATCGTCGGCGTCCTGGTCTCCGACCTGCGCAACGCCTTCTTCGCCGACGTGGTCGAAGGCATGGACACCGCCGCCCAGGAGTCCGGGCTCGAACTCATCCTCAACACCGGCCGGCGCAGCGCCGACCGCGAACGCACCGCCTTGGGCAGCCTGCTCTCGTTCCGGCCCGGTGGCGTCATCCTGCTGTCCCCGATCCTGCCCGCCGCCGTCATTCGTCAAGCGGCGCAGCAGGCTCCGCTGGTGCTGGTGTCGCGCACCTCCACCGTCGCGGGCATCGATACCGTCAACGACGACGGCGAGGCAGGCGCCGCCCTCGCCGTCGATCACCTGGTCTCGCTCGGGCACCAGCGCATCGTCCACCTCGACGGCGGCGGCGCTTTCACCTCCGCGCCCCGCCGTAAGGGTTATCGCGCCGCCATGCAGCGCCACGGGCTGGAACCGATGGTCGTGCCGAGCGAGCACACCGATTCCGCCGGCACGGCCGCGGTGCGCAAACTGCTGAACCTCTTCTCGCGCGACAACTTTCCCACCGCGCTGGTGTGCGGTAACGACTTCAACGCCGTCGGGGCGATGTCCGCGCTGGAGGAAGCGGGATTACGCGTACCGGAGGACGTCTCGGTGGTCGGCTACGACAACACCTCGCTGGCCGCCCTGCGCCACGTCGCGCTGACCACCATCGACCAGCCCCGCATCCGGATGGGCCGCCTCGCGATCGAGGCTCTCACCGAACGACTCCGCGACGGCCGCACCGCCCCGGTCCGCCGCCGGTTGGAACCTTCGCTCGTCGTCCGCTCCACCACGACCGCTCCACGCTGATCCGACACCGGGCTGTGCCGCCCGCCCACGCACGTCGCTATCCCATATATAAGGAGAGCCGATGTCACCTCACCGAGCCGTCACCCTCGGTCTCGCCGGAACCGGCCGCATCGGGACCTCGCACGCCGAGACCCTGCGGAAACTCCCGAACATCGGCGCCGTCCTGGTCGCCGACGCCGACGCCGACCGCGCCCGCACCACCGCCGCCGTGCTCGGCGTCGAATTCGCCCCCGACCTCGACGCCCTCTTCGCCGCCGGCCTCGACGGCCTGGTCATCGCCACCGCCACCGACGCCCACCCCGAACTCATCATCCGCGCCGTCGACGCGGGCATCCCCGTCTTCTGCGAGAAGCCCGTCGCGGCGGACATCACCGGCACCCTCGCAGTCATCGAGCACACCCGCGACTCCACCGTCCCGGTCCAGATCGGTTTCCAACGCCGCTTCGACGCCGGCTACCGCGCGGCGCGTGCGGCCGTCCGCTCCGGCGAACTCGGCTGGCTGCACACTCTGCGCGCCACCACCCTCGACCCGGCCCCACCCCCCGCCGAATACATCTCGCGCTCCGGCGGCATCTTCCGTGACTGCGGAGTGCACGATTTCGACATCGTCCGCTGGGTGACCGGGCAGGAGATCAGCGAGGTGTTCGCCCTCGGATCGAACCGAGGCGGGTCGTTCTTCGCCGAAGCGGGCGACGTGGACACCGCCGCCGTGCTGTTGCGCCTGGACGACGGAGCCCTCGCGAACGTTTCGCTGACCCGCTACAACGGCGCGGGGTACGACGTCCGGCTGGAAGTGTTGGGCTCAGAGGGGAACGCCATCGTCGGGTTGGACGATCGCGCGCCCCTGACTTCGGTCGAGCCCGACCACAGCCCCTCCCCCCATCCTCCCTATTCGAGCTTCATGGAGCGGTTCCGTCCGGCGTACGCCGACGAACTGGCGGCATTCATCGAAGTCGCCACCGGCCGACTCGAAAACCCCTGCACTCCGGCCGACGCGTTGGAGGCGTTCTACATCGCCGAGGCCTGCGAAGTGTCGCGCCACGAGGGACGAGCGGTGCAGGTCGCCGAAGTCCGACGCTGACGTCAGGAGGCCGGGCCGGCCACGTCGTGGAAGATCGTTCACTGCTCGGGGCGGGCGCCCTCCCGCACCGAGGGCGGTGGCGGCTCAGTGCTGGATCAAGCCGCCGACCGGGACGGCAGCGACGTGGCCGGTTGCCGGAAGGGTCCGAGCCAGCGCCAGACCGATGTCGACCAGTGATGACCGGCGCAGCCGGGCGACATCGGGAATCGGGGTCCAGATCGGCTCGGCGGTCTCACCATTGGGCTCATGCCGCAATCGCCCGCCGGTGACGCGGACCCGGTAGAAGATGCCGATATTCTGGTGCTCGGCTCCGGCATGCGCGGCTGCCGCGGGAATTACCCTCGAGTCCACGCCGAGTAGACGTTCGACCACCCCGTGGCAGCCAGTTTCTTCAGCGAGCTCTCGGGTCACCGCGTCGAACGGGTCCTCCGCGTGCTCGACCCCACCGCCCGGAAGAGTCCAGTTGGTCTCGCCTCTCGGTGGTACGTAACGGACGAGCAGCACCCGTCCGTCCTCGATGCAGACGGCGTATGCCGCCAGCCTGAAACTCATCCCCGACACCTCCCGCCGGACCCTATCCCAACGTCCTCCACTCCGGCGACTCGCTGTCCACAGCCGCGACAAACACGAACGGGTAAGCGAAAATTGGCGCAGGAACTCTCACGAGGGGCCTCCATGAGTGCGCATACGGCTGTCGGCCGCCCTGTCCAGCGAGCATGGCCGATCGTCGGTCACGGCCTGGCGCTACGAAGCAGGCCATTGGAGTTCTTCGCCGAACTGCACCGGACGCCGGAGCCGTTGGCGCGAATCCGGTTGGGCAGTAGAGACGCCTACCTGGTGACCGCGCCGGAGCTGATCGTTTCGTTGCTGCGCGGCAAGGAGGCGCACAGTGTCGAGAAGGGGGCCTTCTTCGAGGCCATGCGCGCGCTGTTGGGTGATGGCTTGTCCGTGTCGGCCGAGCCCAAGCACCTGCGGCATCGCCGCCTCATGGCACCGGCCTTCCACCACGAGAGGATCGCCGGCTATGTGCGGATCATGCAACAGGAAACCGATGCCATGGTCGACAGCTGGAGTGACGGCGCCCGATTGGAACTCGATGACCGCTTGCGGGTGCTGGCCATGCGGATCGTCGCGAAAGCTCTGTTCGCCAGCGAACTCGGCGAAGCAGTGGTCGCGGAATCACTGCGTTCGTTCCCCGTGATCGTCGACGAGCTACCGAAGCGGACGATGATGCCGTGGCTGGCCCACGTCCCGCTGCGCAACCGCGCATTCGATGCCGCAGTACGCAGGCTCTCCGATGCGATCGACCGCATCATCGCCGAATACCGTGCGAGCGGAACCGATTACGGCGACTTGGTGTCGATGCTGCTCACGGCACGCTTCGACGACGGCACCGGACTCACCGACCGCGAGCTGCACGACGAAGTGATGACGCTCTACGCCGCCGGCTTCGCGACCACCGCCAACACCATGGCCTTCGCCTTCTACGAGCTGGCCCGGCGCGCGGATGTGCGCGAGCGCGTCGAGGACGAAGTCGCCGAGGTACTGCGCGGCGGCCCGGTCACCGCCGAAAATATCCAGCGACTCCAGTACACCGAGCGAGTGATGGCAGAGACGCTGCGCCGATACGCTCCCACCTGGCTCGGCACACGCGAGACGATCGAGCAACTCGACCTCGGCGGAGTCAGGCTCCCCGCGGACACCACGATCTTCTATTCGCCGTACACGCTGCACAACAGTCCGAAGCATTTCGACGATCCGGCACGGTTCGACCCCGACCGGTGGACGCCGCAATACCGCAAGACCGTGACCCGGTCCGGGGTCTATCAACCGTTCGGCCTCGGCAACCGCAACTGCATCGGCGAACCGTTCGCCTGGTACGAGGCGATCACCATTTTGGCTACGGTTGTCGCCCGGGCGCGTCTGGAATTGGTGCCGGGAGCTGCGGTGCGCGAGGTCGCGCGGGCCACGCTGGAGGTGAACCACCTGCCGGTGACGGTGCGGTTGCGTACCTCAGCGCTGACCACGCCGTCGGCCTGAACACGATCGGCCGCATGCTGTGGAGGTCCCCGTAACCGTTGCTGAGGGTCCAGCGCTCAGCCCAGCGGCCGGGCCATCTCATCCATAACCGGGGAGTCTGCGAACGGTTGGTCTTGGCCGATTACGCGCCAGCCCCACGCCTCGTAAGCGGCACGTGCCGGATTGCCGACCCGCACCAGCAGGTAGGCCAGCGGTTCGGGACGCTGCGACAACAAGGCGTCGTGAATGGTTCTCGCGAAACCTCGACCTTGGCAGTCGGGGTGTACAGCGAACTCGCGAAAGATATACACCGGTGCATTTGATGCGGTAGACACCTCAGGGTAGGCCCGAACGGCCTTCTTCCACACCGCTTGTGGACGGCTGTAGGGAGTGCCGAAGGCGTAGCCGATGATGCGACCATCGACCCTGCCCGCGACCAGTTCGAAACCTGCTATCGGGGCGTACATCCTTTCCAAGCGTTCCCAGAATCGCGCTGGGCTGTACCACGGGTCGGCTTGCTGTGCGCGGTGCGAGTCGAGATAGAGGTTCCTGAGTTCGTCCGAGAGCCCGAGCACCCCGACGGCGTCGTAGCGGGCGAGTTCGAGCGAGCCCGAGGTCATGATTCAAGGGCCTTCCTTGCAAGAAAGGCGTCGTCCCGCAGTAGCTCGTGGAGTTCTCGCGCACTCCGAGTGCGCCGCTGATCCTTCGGTACGGCCGCGAGGACTTGTTCACCCAAGCCCATCACGAACCGTGTCCGATGAGCGGTCGGCAACCTTTCCAAGGTCGTCGTCGCGTATCCGGCACCCTCAGTCGGGTCACCGGCAGCAACCAGGCAGAGGGCACGCTGCAACTCGATTTGCAAAGGCCCGCGCCGACTATTGGGTGGGTACAGCTCCAACGCCGCCGACTGCGCCTCTTCCGCCCGGCGGGTATCGCCGAGATGGGAGTACACGAAACTTTCGGCGAACCTGAGTCGCTCTTCCGGGTACGCCCAGCAGTGCCAGCCGTGATCCCTCGTCATGGGAGGAGGCAGCGCCGCAAAGGTCTCCCGCAGATCGTTCAATGACGACTCGGCTTCCACGGCACGACCTAACAGGGCAAATGACTGAGCACGCGCGGCAAGCAGACTCGGTCGCCCGGCAACGGGTCCATCCGCGATGAGGTGATCCGACTTGCCGATCTCATCGAGGATGAGCTCAGGTTCCTGTCCGTCATAGATCGCCCGGATAGCACTGCGCCCCCGTACGAACATGATCGTGTGGAGGTCACCGGAGCTGGCTGCCGCGTAGTAGGCCGTGCGCCACCAGCGCCTACCTTCACGTCGACGGCCGAGATCTCCGACCGCCTGAGCCATGTACTGGCTCAGCAGGGCACCGATCTTGTACAGCTCGCTGCGCTGGCTCGGCTCACGCGACAGGTTCAGCGCCGTCTCGAGACTCAGGACGTCCACCAACAGTGTTTCGTGCAGCTCTGTGGCCGTGTGAGTGACGTACGAGGTTCCATATTCGCGGATGATCTCGTTCCAGTCATCGAGGTCGACCGCGCTGCTCTCGGAGACAGCCCTATTGAGCCCGTGCCGAGCCGATTCCGATCCGAACGCCATACCGACGCTGGCGGCCGACGCGCTGAGCAGAAAGGTTCGGCGTTGCACGTCGTCAACCTCTTTCCCCTCCGTAGGCGGGAACGTCGGCGGATCATCCCCTTCCATGCTAACGCTGCCGGGCCCGCGCTCTGCCGGACGAAACCCGAGCTCAGCGTCCGTCGTGACGCCGAGAACGGCCCGCAACCCCGCGCGATAGTCCTCGTTGGGCCAGCGGAAGACGCCGCGCTCCAGCTTGCCGATGTAGTTGCCGGACAGTTGAACGACCCGGCCGGTCCGGCGATAGACCCAAGCGTTCACCGCGTCGGCCAATTCCGCCCGGGACAACGAATGACCGGTCACTTCCGACCTGGTTCGTGCTCTCGCCGCGCTGAGCTGGTGATTCGGTTCGGACAAGTCCCGTCCCCCTCGTTCGGTATCCCGCAGCCACAGCATCGCATCGCCCCCGTGACGTGCAGGTCCGAACCACGCCGACATCCCTTGTTCCTCCCCTTGTCCTCCCCGCCAGGGGCGTTCCCGCAACACCCCACCGCGACGGAATCTAGCCACAGCACTCGATGCCCGACCCTCGTCAGGCTCTCGGGCGTCGGTGCCCGTCCTGGAACGACTGGAGCAGAAAGGCAGCGGAATGCGATCGGTTCGCGGATTTGCGGCAAAGGGTACGGCGCACGAAGTATCACTCGTACACGGCACAACCGCAGACACCCTGATGTCGAGGTGCCGGTTCTATCAGGAGGTTTGCGGGCTGCCCGCGCGGGTTCACCCACAACTCCGCCAACTGTTCATCCCCTTCGGCAGCGTCGGCGCGGTCACCGTCCCCGCCGAACTCGGCGCGGCGGTCAAATGCCACATGCAGGGACACGGCGTTCCGCCCGGCCCGATCGTCTCCCATCCCCGATCGAAGCGATGGACATTCCTCGTCGTGCCAGACATTCCCGACGACGTGGCTCTGTTCGGAGAATTGTTTCGCCTCAACGCCTCCGTGGCCCGCCTCGGGGCACAGATCGCACTGCCATCGCCTGCCGATCGACACGGATTCCGGGTGTGGGTGCAAGCACCGCGTGACAGCTATCGGCCGTCGGGGCTCGCCGTCATCGAATCCATCCGTGCATGTGCCAGACCCAGACGGCGCGGATCGCGTGCCTGAGCACGCCCGAACAAGTAAAGCGCACCTCTGCCAAGACGCCGCCCAAGCCGACAAGGATCAGCGATGACATGGAACCACCTGACTATTGGTAGCTGGGTCAGCACAAGCGAGGGCTGCCCAGTCCGGACTGTCGCCGACGAATGCCACGAACACGTGACGTTTGTGTTCGGCGATTCGGGCAACGAATTCGAGCTGACGATCGACCGCAGCACCCTGGTCGAGGTGCTCCGGCTCGGCTCTGAAGCGCTGAACGAGACGGCGGCAGGAACTCAGTGATCAACGCAACGAGAGCAAGCCAAGCAACCGATCCGTCGAGCGATGCCTGCGAAGGGCGAGGAGGTGAACTCGTACCTCAAGCCCTACTGTCGTGCTGGCGCACCAAAGCACGAAGTTCGTCCGGACGAAGCCACTGGGATCGGTAGTGAATCATCCTGTGGCAGTTGGCGCATAGCAGGATGAGGTCCGCCAGTCTGGTCTTTGTTTCACCCGAGACATGCAGCGGCACAACATGATGGCATTCGATGTAATTCGAGCCGTGAGGTCCGTACACCGCTTCGAAGTCAAAATAGCAGACCTCACACCGGACCCTTTCTTCCGTCTTGAGGAAGTCGGCGATCTTCTGCGCACGAAGCCGAGGATCTCGCTCACGACGGAAGTATCGACCGGCGAGAAGTTTGCCTTCCCGGAAGCCGACGTCTCGGGGAAAAGCGACATCCCAAGTCACGTCGTCTGTCGACTTCCCGGCAAACTCGCCGGACAAGATGCCTTTCCGAATCTCCACAGCAGCTGCGCGCATCTCATCAGGGGAACTCCGGAAGTCGGCCAGAACTTCTCGGTCCTGCTTCGACCCACGAGTCTTCCCCCCTCGATGGTCAGGGTGCGCCGTCTCCAAATCGGCAGTCTTCCGCGACACGCTTCCAGTGCTTCGGAACCTCGGACTTCGGCGCTCGGGCGGATGGATCGATGCACGATTCAACAGCTCAGACAGTTCAACAGCGCGGGGATCTTGCTCTCGAATCTGTCGCCAGCCGTTGTCCATGACCAGATCACAGGCGAGGATCAATTCGTCCCGCGTCCAGGGCGGATCGGACACCATGTGAATCAGGATAACTTCGAGTCGCATCGAGACGGCGAGCCACTGAGTCGCGTCGCGACGACGTGGCCGGCAATCCGCTCGTCCAGCGTGTGGTGAGCATGTCTTCTAGATGGTTCTCACGAGGGCAACAGCCGGGCTATGACCTCGGCCAACTGCTTGACGTTGCGGCACTCGTGCATCGTCACGCACTCCGCGTACACGTGGGCCGCGGAGTCCCCGTCGACCACGACCGAGACGGCTCGGGATTGAGCCAGTAGGTGCGCTTCGCTCGGTCGACAATTGACTGAACCGCAGGAAGATTGGGGTCCATGCGGTTGGTGCGACCATCACCGAGGATGAGCACGGACGTGCGCGGGCCGAGGGCGTCGGCGTAGTTGTCGAGGGAGCCTTGGAAGGCTTCGCCACAGTAGTCCGTAGCGACCGGAAGGGAATGCATGAGCGGCGCATCGGACTCATGCAGTGCAGTCGACGTCTCCCTCAGACAAGCAATGAATACCAACCAGTTCGAATGTGACTCAAGTCATCACATACTGGATGGAACCGCTCTTCGAGAATCCCCGTCTAAGTCAGTGAAAGGCACAACAGGAAGCAGCCTGATTCGAGTAGACGAGCCTGCCCGAGAGGGGGAGGTCGGTCTTGGCTATGCGATCGCGCGATCCTGACGACTGTTGAAAAGTGGGGAATGAGAATTGATCCAACGACCGGCGAAGCCGGCTGAAGGATGTTACTAATCGTAATCAGCCCGACCTTCCACCTTTCATGCTCATGAAATGGTGCCGCCTTACAAAAATTAACAGCAAACGATCCTCGCCGCCATCGGCGAGGATCGACCGCCACACCCTGACACCAGAGCCGTACGGCGCGCTGTTCACAGTACGCGACTAATAGTTAGGCTAGCCATGAACCATCTCAGCAATCCGAGAACCGAAAATTTCACCGCAACTGCCACGTCGGGACATCACCGAGCACTGCTCGGCACTACACTTGCCGCTGCGCTGCTGTTCGGCTCGATGGCGATTCCCACTCTCGCCAACGCTGCACCGGAGTATGCACACTGCAGTGTCGACATCGAAGCCAAGCCAGAATACCCCCACGAATCGAAAGGGTCACCCGGGTGGATCGTTGGTAAAGCCCGTCTTACATGTACCGTAGCCGCCGAATCGCTCACCGTGCTCGCGAGACTCCAACAACGCAAGAACGGAAAGTGGGATACTGTCAACGAAGGCAGGGCAGATTACTCCGATACGACCGCGGGTCAGAAGTACACGGGCCAGGCCACCGCCGAATGCAGGGACGGCGAGTATCGAACAGGTGCCAGCGGGAACGGGGTGTATCGCGGCAAGCCCTCAGGCTCGATAGCATGGGAATACTCGGACTCGGTTACGATAAAATGCAAGTAAATCGAGGAGTGTCATGGGCAATGATCGAACGTGGGAAGACTTGGTCCCCGAAATCTGCGATGTCGCGATCCGCTACGGTGCCACCACGCATCTGTCGGAAGGGCAAGTGATCGTGTCGGCGACCACATCCCGACCACACGATCATTCCGCCCGAAGCATCCTCATCACCCGTTTCGACGATGAAGCGGCGCGGATACGGACAGGGTGGTGCATCGACGGCCTCGCCGACTACACGATCGGCAACCCCGGGCGGCTTTCGCACGTGGCAGCCATTATTGATGGAATTTGCTCGGGTGGTGCAGAAGAGCATGCCTTCCTCGGTGCTGACGGGTGCTGGGTCGGAGTTGCCTGGCAGATCCGAAGTCGACAGGGAGACGGGTTGGGCGGTGGCGATTTCGAAAGCCCGCATCCCAGAGCCATACACCGTCTCGGTGCTTGGGATGATGATTCCGACTGACTCTGAGAAGGAAGAAGCCGATTGCTGTCACGGTGTGCGAACCGTGGCAGCAATGGTTCCGTCGGCTCTCGATTCGCTCGCCGGCTGCGTCTGCTGACGTCGGTGCGGGTAGCCGTATAGCTCGGCTGGAGACACACCGATGCGATTCGATGTCGTCTCAGCGAGCCGAGTCACGCAGGCAGTAGCCGCGCAATGACCTCGGTCAACTGCTTGACGTTCCGGCACTCGTGCATCGTCACGCACTCCGCGTAAACGTGCGCTGCGGAGTCCCCCGTCGACCACGAGCGCGACGGCTCAGGGTTGAGCCAGTAGGTGTGCTTCGCCCGGTCGGCAATCGCCTGTACCGCAGTGAGATTCGGGTCCGTGCGGTTGGTGCGACCGTCACCGAGGATCAGTACGGACGTGCGCGGCCCGAGGGCGTCGGCGTAGTTGTCGAGGAAGCCCTGAAAGGCTTCGCCGTAGTTGGAGCTGCCGAAGCGGGCGACCTTTGTGGAGCGGAGGATTCGGGCGGCGGTGCCGGGAGTGGGTGGCTCGCCGGGGGTGAAGAAGGGGGTGATCTCGTCGCAGGTGTCGACGAAGCCGAAGCTGCGGACCTTGCTGAACTGGTCCTGTAGGGCCTGGATGAGGTGGAGGGTGAATTCGGCGAAGCCGGTGACCGAGCCGGAGATGTCGGCGAGGACGACCAGGTCGGGGCGGCCGTGTTTGCGTGCGCGCAGGACCGGGTCGATGGGGACGCCGCCGGTGGACATCGAGCGGCGCAGGGTGCGGCGCAGGTCGATCTGGCCGCGCACGGCTTTGCGGCGGCGGACGGCGAGGCGGGTGGCGAGTTTGCGGGCCAAAGGGTGGACCAGGCGGCGCATTTCGGCGAGGTCTTGTTCGCGAGCTCCGAGGAAATCGATCTGGTCGGTGCTGGATTCGACACCGCGGCGGGCGATGTACTCGGTGCCGCGCAGTTGCGCCGAGCGCAGCCGGGCCTCGGTTTGGACGGCGGTGCGGAATGCCGCGAGGCGTCGGTTGGCTTCGATCGTGTGGACGGTGGTGTCGAGCTGGGAAGTTCCGTTCATGCCCGCGACGATGCGATCGATGAGTTCTTCCGGGCGTATGGCTTTCATCGTCAGATAGGAGGACCAACCCGCGCCGGAAGCGGTGGTGACCGGTCCGGTCCCGACGCTGCCATAGCCGCCGAGGTCGGTCAGGGCACGGCGGGCGAGTTCGGTGATTGCTCCCGAATCATCCTGCGCGAGAGCTGAAACCAGCTCATCCCGTAGGGCGTCGACAGATTCGGGACTCGACGGGGCGGTGGGACCGGGCCGATCGGCGGTGAGAAAGTAGAGGTCGAAGAGCTGGTCGAACACCGCGCGCTGACCGTTGCGGCGCAACAGGCAGGCGGCCATGCCGGAGCGCAGACGATCGCGGTCGGCCACTCCGAGCGCGAGCATCGCCTCGGCCGCGTCGATGGTCTCGCTCGGCCCGGCGTTGATACCGTACTCCCGCAACAGACCGACGAACTCGACGAGCCGATCGGTCACCGAGTCGAACACCTGGTTGCCTGCCCCGCCCGCAATCCCGTCAACCATGCTCACACCGCACCCCAGCACCAATGCTCTGCTCGGCGGTAGACAAATAGTGACCTACTGCCGCCATATCTCTGCGCTCGCTGGACCAATTGTGGTGTGAGCCGAACGCAGTGCGGGGCTGCGCCGGGATCTGCCGTGTGGAGATGTGCAGGTGGCGTGCGAGGACGCATCCGCAGTCGATGCCTCGCGACGCTGGAATGCTGCGGAAGAGTCGGCAACCACCGAGAAAGCCCGACTTCACAACGGATCGAGTCCCTGTCCGCCGAATCGCTGCACGAGCTCGAGGAGACGCCCACTCCACAGAACCCATCGCTTGCCCGCGCAGCACGCGGGATGGTCGGCGATGTGCGGACCGGTCGGCACACGAGAAAACGGCACCGACTCGCGCGGCAGATTCGGTTCCTGCCGATCGGCACCGTTCGAGCCTCATCGCGCCGCCCTCCCCTGCTCGGCGTCCGTATCGGGCAACCCGAGCCGTTCGATGGCCAGGCGATGGTCGGACCGATATTTCAGCAGCACACCGAGCGTCGACCGGACAACCTCTCCGGACAGGTTTCGCGCACCCAGCGCGACCAGCGTCTTCGCCCAGTCCACGGTCTCGGAGATCGACGGCGGCTTGCGCAAGGAGAGTTGCCGGAGAGCGCCGACCACCCGGACCACCGGCTCGCCGAGCGCCTCGTCCAGCTCGGGGACCTTCATCCGCACGATCGCCCGCTCGAGTTCCGCCGTCGGATAGTCGATGTGCAGATACAGGCAGCGCCGCTTGAGCGCTTCGGACAATTCGCGGTGGGCGTTGGACGTCACGACGACGAACGGCTTGCGCACCGCAGTGACGGTGCCGAGTTCGGGGATGCTCACCTGGTAGTCGCCGAGCACCTCGAGCAGGAGCCCTTCCAGTTCCGCGTCGGCTTTGTCGAGTTCGTCGATGAGCAGCACCGTGGCGCGCGAGTTGCGGATGGCGGCCAGCAACGGGCGCGCCAGTAGGAACTCTTCGGTGAAGACGTGGTCGCGGGCGCTGTCCCAGCTTTCTTTGTCGCCGGCGGTGATGCGCAGCAACTGCTTGGCGTGGTTCCACTCGTAGAGGGCGCGCGCCTCGTCGATGCCCTCGTAGCACTGCAGCCGCACCAGGTCGGACGTGGTCGCGGCGGCGACGGCCTTGGCCAGCTCGGTCTTGCCGACACCCGCCGGCCCCTCGATCAACAGGGGCTTGCCGAGGTGGCCCGCGAGGAACACGGCGGTGGCGATGTCGAGGGACGGGAGGTACCCGGCCTCGGTGAGACGGCCGGTCACCTCGTCCACCGACGCGAAGAACTTACTCATCGGTAACTAGTCTAGACCGGGCACTTCGTGCCCCCGATACCCGGGAATAACGTCGTGGCAGCGCCGGTGACCCGCTCAGTGATGGGTAGCTCCCGACCTTCGGCGTCAGCTTCAGAAGTGCAGGACCTCTTTCCTGGACACCACGCCTGTAATCCGGAAGATTCTCCGACGCCGGCTCCGCGGCGCTCGGGCTACTCGCTGACCACTTCCCATCGTTTCAGCTCGGCCTCCCCCGATGCCGTCCTGTCCCAAGGGTGGTTCCGGAAGTCCGGATCGCGCACCTCCATTCGTCGCTCGGCATCCGGGCCGACGCGGGCGATCGACAAGGCGGCTGTGCGGGACCCGAGCGGGTGTCGCTTCAGCGCGTACGCGATTTCGGTTGCCACTGCGAGCAGATCGGGCAGCCCGTTCGAGCCTGGCACGCACAGATCGAGCGAGAAGTCCATCGCATCGGGATGGGCGGGCGAGACTCGCGCTCCTCCGGACGCGATCTGCACGTGCGGTGGAAGCTGCAGTCCGGCGGCGAATTTCGCGAAGCTAGGATCGGAGATCATCTGCGGGCCGATCGGCATCGTGCCGTCGCAGTCCAGGATCGGGGTGGAAACCGTCTCGGGAACTGGGTCGTCACTCGGCTGGCAGCTCACCAGAATCACCGAGGCCACGGCCGCACCCAGCACCCTCGCGACTCGCCTCGATGGATGCCGTGCTTCCCCACGCTGCTCGATGGCCGCCCCCTGAACCTCGTCGCGAACGGACAGATCGCCCTGCGCGCAGTCTAGACCGGCCCCGATGTCCGGAAATGACTCGGTTCGGCGTCGGACGGCACGGTGCCGGCCATGGTGAACGGCTCGACCAGCGCACGCAGTTCGATCAGGTGCCTGGCGTGCGCGTCGAGTGCGCGATCCTCCTCGGAGACCGGCTCCCACCGCCGCACGGCTCGCGCTTTTCCGTGGTCGTCCACCGCGACGACCACAGCGAGACCGTGCGCGGCCAGCGCCGGTTCGTCGGAGTGGGCGTCGGTGGATGTCACGTGCACGCTCACGTGCATACTGCGCGGCCCGGTGTGGATCAGTCGCGCGGTGACCTCTACGACGTGGCCGATCACGATCGGCCGGTAGAAGCGGATCCCGCCGAAGTAGGAGGTGAGGACGCGCTGTCCGGCCCAGTTCGCACCGCACACGTATGCCGCCTCGTCGATCCACCGCATCGTCCGGCCACCGTGGACCTTGCCGCCCCAGTTGATGTCCGAAGGCGCTGCCAGGAAGCGCAAAGTGGCGCTCGGCGCGGTGCCCGCGGAGGTGTAGCGCTGGGCGGCCATCGCCTCCTCGATCTGCTTGCGCACCGAAATCCTGGCCCGCGCCTGCCGATGCCGCCGCATTTCCAGCATGGTGGTCGGATGCCATTGCGGGACTTCCACATTGCGCCTCTCCTCGTCCACCGCGACGAAGATCGTCAGACATTGTGCCGACTGCACCTGCCGCACGCGGGTGGGATCGGTCGAGTAGACCGTCACGAGGATGTGCATGCTGGTGCGCCCGGTGTGCACGAGATTGGCATGCAATTCGACCAGCTCGCCGACCGCGATCGGCCGGTCGAGATGGATGTTCCCGACATAGGCGGTGACGCAGTAGCGGCCGCTCCACTGGGCCGCCGCCGCGTAGGCGACTTTGTCGATCCATTCGAGGAGTTTGCCGCCGTCGACCGATCCCAGGATGCCCGCGTCGGCGGGCTGCACGAGAAATCGGTGGATCGCCTCCGGACGCCGACCGGCCGACGCAGAATTCGAGATGGTCGCGAGAGGAATATCGGTCGAATCGGGCAAGGTTCACAATCCGTTCGGGTAGAGAATCTTCGGCTACCTGACCTCGTTGTCCGGGAGAACCTTAGGCCCCAGCGGCAGTACGAGCGAGTAACGAATGAAAGCGGAGGCAACGCTCCCGCACGCTCCGGGATGAGCAGTCGCCTTTGGCGATCACCAAGCAACACACATGGGGGGTTGCCCCTAATACTGCGGTTTGATTTTGCCCCCAGGGGAGACAACCCCCGTGACCTTTCGCGCGAAGTGCGCAAGAGTGAAGTCGTGCAGTCCCTGCCCCGTCGGTGAGCGCGACCGCGAAGCAGTGACCGTAGATCCAAGATCTGTCCACGGGGGAGGTCGTGGGCAGACCCGCAACGGGGGATGGTGGGCGGAAACACTCACCGCAGAGTGAAAGGATTTACGTTGTTCTCCACAATCAGCGCACGCCGCACCCTGGCCCGCGTGGCCGTCGCCGGTGCGATCGCCGCAATCCCGTTGACCGCGTTGGCGATGCCCGCCTCGGCTACCCCGAGCACCCCCGGGGTCACCCAGGCCTGGTACGACCCGTATTACGACCGGTGCGACTTCGGTCCGTTCCAAAACTGGAGCTGCAACAACAATCCGCTGTTCGGTTGGGGCTACAACCAGTACGGCGGCCCCTTCGGGCAGGGTTACGGACAAGGCTTCGGGCCGGGCATGTTCGGCAGCAGTTAGCAGGTCCGCGAAGACGCGGGTGGCCCGCTCCGAGTTCCGGAGCGGGCCACCCGTGCGAATCAGCCGAAAAATCAGGCGGTCTCGGTGATCGGGCGATCGACCCAGCTCATCAGGCCGCGCAGCTTGGCGCCGGTGACCTCGATGGGGTGCTCGGCGTTCTGCTTGCGCAGCGCCTCGAGTTCCTTGTTGCCGCCCTCGACGTTGGCGACCAGACGCTTGACGAAGCTGCCGTCCTGGATGTCCTTCAGGATGTCCTGCATGCGCTTCTTGGTGTCGGCGTCGATGACCCGCGGGCCCGACAGGTAGCCACCGAACTCGGCGGTGTCGGACACCGAGTAGTTCATCCGCGCGATGCCGCCCTCGTACATCAGGTCGACGATCAGCTTCAGCTCGTGCAGCACCTCGAAGTAGGCCATCTCCGGCGCGTAACCGGCCTCGACCATGACCTCGAAACCGGTCTTGACCAGTTCCTCGGTGCCACCGCACAGCACGGCCTGCTCACCGAACAGGTCGGTCTCGGTCTCTTCCTTGAAGGTGGTCTTGATGACGCCCGCGCGGGTGCCGCCGATGCCCTTGGCGTAGGACAGCGCCAGCGCCTGCCCCTCGCCCTTCGGGTCCTGGTCGATGGCGATCAGAGCCGGAACGCCCTTGCCGTCGACGAACTGACGACGCACCAGGTGGCCGGGGCCCTTCGGGGCGACCATGCCGATGGTGACGTTGGCAGGCGGCTTGATCAGGCCGAAGTGGATGTTGAGGCCGTGGCCGAAGAACAGCGCGTCGCCGTCCTTCAGGTTCGGCTCGATGTCATTGGTGAAGATCGACGCCTGCGCGGTGTCGGGCGCGAGCACCATGATCAGGTCCGCCCACGCCGAGACCTCCGCCGGCGTGCCGACGGTCAGGCCCGCCTCCTCGGCCTTCGGACGCGACTTCGAACCCTCGGCGAGGCCCACCCGGACCTCGACGCCCGAGTCGCGCAGGCTCAGCGAGTGCGCGTGACCCTGGCTGCCGTAGCCGATGACAGCGACCTTGCGGCCCTGGATGATCGACAGGTCGGCATCGTCGTCGTAGAACATCTCGACTGCCACTGTGGTTCCTTCCGGGATCATCCCCGCGCGAGGCGGGGCACACCGTGCTTGCGCCGGTGCGAATTTACGTTGTTCTGGATCGGATCACCCCCGCAGCAGCGGGAGGGGATCATTCCCGCGTACGCGGGGAGGGCGGCACGCCAACCGTCGATCGCAGAAAGACTAGCGTGTGGCCGCCGCCGGGCGGTCGGCCCCATCGGTGTGCCGCTCGCTACCTCATCGAGTGGCGGTGATGGACTTCGGTCCACGCCCCACCGCGACGACACCGGACTGCACGATCTCCCGGATGCCGTACGGTTCGAGCATCCGCAGCAGCGCGTCGAGCTTGGACCGGGTTCCGGTCGCCTCGACGGTGAGCGCGTCCGGCGACACGTCGATGACCTTCGCGCGGAACAGTCCGACGGCCTCGATCACCTGGGTCCGCACGCTGGCGTCGGCGCGCACCTTCACCAGGATCAGTTCGCGGGCCACCGAGCTGTCGGAGTCCTGCTCGACGATCTTGATGACGTTCACCAGCTTGTTGAGCTGCTTGGTGACCTGCTCCAACGGCAGGTCCTCGACGGTGACGACGATGGTCATGCGCGAGATCTCGGGAAGCTCGGTGCCGCCGACCGCCAGCGATTCGATATTGAAGCCGCGGCGGGAGAACAGCGCCGCGACCCTGGCCAGCACGCCCGGTTTGTCCTCGACGAGAACGCTGAGGGTATGCGTGGTACTCATCCGTTGTTCACCCTGTTCTGTTCCTGCGACATCGCCGCGTGGATGACCGCCGGTTCCGCGGCCTGCTCGTCCTCGTCGAACAGCGGGCGGATGCCGCGAGCGGCCATGATCTCGTCGTTGCTGGTGCCCGCGGCGACCATCGGCCAGACCTGGGCGTCCTTGCCGACGATGAAGTCGATCACCACGGGACGGTCGTTGATGGACTGCGCCTCGCGGATGGCGGCCTCCACGTCCTCCTCGCGCTCCACCCGGATGCCGTGGCAGCCGAGGGCTTCGGCGAGCTTCACGAAGTCGGGGATGCGCAGCGAGTGCGTGCCCAGGTCGGTGTTGGAGTAACGCTCCTGGTAGAAGAGGGTCTGCCACTGGCGAACCATGCCGAGGTTGCCGTTGTTGATCAGCGCGACCTTGATCGGGACGCCTTCGACGGCGCAGGTGGCCAGCTCCTGATTGGTCATCTGGAAGCAGCCGTCGCCATCGACCGCCCACACCTCTTTGTCCGGCGCGCCCATCTTGGCGCCCATGGCCGCCGGGACGGCGTAGCCCATGGTGCCGAGGCCACCGGAGTTCAGCCAGGTGCGCGGCTTCTCGTACTTGATGAACTGGGCGGCCCACATCTGGTGCTGGCCGACGCCCGCGCAGTAGATCGCGTCCGGCCCGGCCAGGCGGCCGAGCGCCTCGATGACGAACTCCGGCGACAACGAGCCGTCCGCCGGCGGGGTCCAGCCCAGCGGGTAGGCGTCGCGCACGCCGTCGAGGTAGGTCCACCAGTCGGTCAGCGGCAGCGGCAGCGAGGCGCCCGCGGCGGGATCGCCCTTCAGGGTCTCGATGAGCTCGACGATCACCTCGCGGCAGTCGCCCACGATCGGGACGTCGGCGTGCCGGTTCTTACCGATCTCGGCCGGGTCGATGTCGGCGTGGATCACCT
This sequence comes from Nocardia asiatica NBRC 100129, assembly GCF_000308415.1. Lineage (GTDB taxonomy): Bacteria > Actinomycetota > Actinomycetes > Mycobacteriales > Mycobacteriaceae > Nocardia > Nocardia asiatica. The sequence continues at coordinate 19,759 of NZ_BAFS01000195.1, forward strand.
TGGCACCGGGCGCGAAGGAGTCCAGCTGACCGGTGACGCGGTCGTCGAAGCGGGCGCCGAGGGTGACCAGCAGGTCCGAGCGCTGCAGCGCGGCGACCGCGCCCACGGTGCCGTGCATGCCGGGCATGCCCATGTTCAGGCGGTGGCTGTCGGGGAACGCGCCGCGCGCCATCAGCGTGGTCACCACGGGCATGCCGGTCAGCTCGGCCAGCTGCAGCAGTTCGGCCGAGGCGTCGGCTTTGATCACGCCGCCGCCGACGTAGAGCACGGGAGCCTTGGCTTCCATGATCATCCGCGCGGCCTCGCGCACCTGCTTGCCGTGCGGCTTGGTGACCGGGCGGTAGCCGGGCAGCCGCATCTCCGGCGGCCAGCTGAAGGTGGTCTGCGCCTGCAGCACGTCCTTGGGGATGTCGACGAGCACGGCGCCGGGGCGGCCGGACGCGGCGAGGTAGAACGCCTCCGCGATGATGCGCGGGATGTCGACGCCGTCGGTGATCAGGAAGTTGTGCTTGGTGATCGGCATGGTGATGCCGGAGATGTCGGCTTCCTGGAACGCGTCGGTGCCGATCAGGCTGCGGCCGACCTGGCCGGTGATGGCCACGATCGGGACCGAGTCCATCTGCGCGTCGGCGATCGGGGTGACCAGGTTGGTCGCGCCGGGGCCGGATGTGGCCATACACACACCGACCTTGCCGGTCGCCTGGGCGTAACCGGTGGCCGCGTGACCCGCGCCCTGCTCGTGCCGGACGAGGACGTGGCGCACCTTGGTGGAGTCGAACAGCGGGTCGTACACCGGAAGGATCGCACCACCCGGAATGCCGAATACGGTGTCGACGCCCAGCTCCTCGAGCGACCGGACGACCGACTGCGCGCCGGTGACCCGCTCGGGCGGGACCGGGCGGCGGTTGGCCGCGGACGTCGCGTTGGCAGCGGGCGTGGCCTGCTGGTTCGCCGAAGGCGCTGGCCTACGGGCCGAAGGCCCGGGCCGTGCGGTAGGTGCGCTCACCGTCTTCGTTCCTTACTGGTTGTGGTTCTGACCCCGGAATTTGTGCCAGCGGTGTCTTGCGCTTCGCCATGCTGGAGATTAGTCCGAACATAAAAAAGCCCCCGACAGCACAGGGCTGATCGAGGGTGGCGCGTCGCAACGCGAGCTGACGTATTCGACTCAGTGTGTCAGGCTCAACGCTGGACGCGCCGGCCGATTACGAGCAACTCGTTTCGATTCACGCGCACGACGTTAAGCGGGTGTGAACCGAAGAGTCAAACAGATGACCCCGTGTGTCCCATTATGTGGGACAGTGCGGTTGCTTGTGTCCGTTCATCAGGATGCGAGGATGGTGGTGTGTCATCACCGCATCAGTCCGTGCCACCTTCTGAATCGTCCCATACGCCCGCGGCGACAACGGATACGGGTCGCGCGTCCGACGCCCGTGTGATCCGCATCCCACGGCTGGCCTTCCTGGGCGTGTTCATCCTGCTGATGTGCGTGTTCTTCCCGTTCGTCGGTTGGCCCGCCGGACTGTGGTGGCTGCTGCTCATCCCGGTCGCGGTGCTGGTGTGGGTGGTGCGGACGCAGACCACCGTCTCGGAGGACGGGCTGGATCTGCGGACGCTGTTCGGTTCGCGCCACCTCGACTGGGCACAGGTGAAGGGCGTGCGGATCCCCAAGCGCGGATACGTGCGCGCCGATCTCACCGATGGCACCGAGGCGAAGCTCCCCGCGGTGAGCTACGACCGGTTGCGCGATCTGGCGGCGGCGTCCGGCGGACGTATCCCGGACCCGTTCGTGGCCGCCGAAGCGTCCCCGGCGCAGGAATCCCCCGCCGAACCCGCGGACTCGACCGCACCCGAGACGGGCTCGAGTGGCGACGGCGGTCCGGGAGCCGACGGGACCGCGAAGTCCGCCGAGGACTCCACCGGCGAGGACACGCGCTAGCGGGCGATCGCGTAACCACGCGGCTCGAACATCTCGCCGACCGTCCCGTTCGCCTGGATGCGATCGCGCTGTCCGGGCCATCGCCCTGCCGGACCGCTGCTGCGCCGAACGGTCGCGACAGCCCATTCGTTCGGCCCGTCACGCCTCGAGGCGAGAGCGAGGACGCGCCGAGGCGGAACACGCGCCGCCGTTAGGTTGTTGCGGTCGAGTGATGGGATGATTTCTCCGGAGCAGTGACCCTCCTTCTCGTCCCACCCTCGACGGTCCGGCACCTCCGGCGACCCGTCGTCGCCCGCGACACCACGCACCGGCGACAAACCCGACCCGGCTGACGACCACGGACGCCGCGCCCGGCCGCACCACCGGCAGTGGACCGGCCCACCGGGAGTAACGTGGTGGACCGCCGAGCAGGCTCTGCGCCGTCGCACGTCAGCCCCCGCGACCCGAGGACCATCGAAATGCCACCGCTTCGTTCACGAACCACGACCATCGGCCGCAATGCCGCAGGCGCACGCGCACTCTGGCGCGCCACCGGCATGACCGACACCGACTTCGGCAAGCCGATCGTCGCCATCGCGAACTCCTACACCCAATTCGTGCCCGGCCACGTGCACCTGAAGAACGTCGGCGACATCGTGGCCGACGCGGTCCGCGCCGCCGGTGGCGTGCCGCGCGAATTCCACACCATCGCCGTCGACGACGGCATCGCCATGGGCCACGGCGGCATGCTCTACTCGCTGCCTTCGCGCGAGATCATCGCCGATTCCGTGGAGTACATGGTGAACGCGCACACCGCCGACGCGCTGGTCTGCATCTCCAACTGCGACAAGATCACCCCCGGCATGCTCAATGCCGCCATGCGGCTGAACATTCCGGCCGTGTTCGTCTCCGGCGGGCCGATGGAGGCGGGCAAGGCCGTGGTCGTCGGCGGCGTCGCGCAGGCGCCCACCGACCTGGTCACCGCGATCTCCGCGAGCGCGAACCAGGCGGTGTCCGACGAGGGCCTGTCCGAGGTCGAACGGTCCGCGTGCCCGACCTGCGGCTCGTGCTCGGGCATGTTCACCGCGAACTCGATGAACTGCCTCACCGAAGCGCTCGGTCTCGCGCTGCCCGGCAACGGCTCCACCCTCGCGACGCACGCCGCGCGCAGGGCGCTGTTCGAACGGGCGGGCACAGTGGTGGTGGACATCGCCAACCGCTGGTACCGGGAGGACGACGCCTCCGTGCTGCCGCGCAATGTCGCCAACGCCAAGGCATTCCGCAACGCGATAGCGCTGGACATCGCGATGGGCGGGTCGACCAACACCGTGCTGCACACGCTGGCCGCCGCGCAGGAAGGCGAAATCGACTTCGATCTGCACACCATCGAGGAGGCCAGCCGCCGGGTGCCCACCCTGTCGAAGGTGTCGCCCAACTCCGACTACCACATGGAGGACGTGCACCGCGCCGGCGGCATCCCCGCCATCCTCGGCGAGCTGCGCCGGGCCGGGCTGCTGGAGACCGACGTCACCACCGTGCACACCGCCACCATGGACGAGTGGCTCGACACCTGGGACATCCGCTCCGGCAAGCCGTCTCCGGAAGCCGTCGAACTGTTCCACGCCGCGCCGGGCGGGGTGCGCACCACCGAGCCGTTCTCCACCGACAACCGCTGGTCGTCGCTGGACACCGACGCCGAAGGCGGCTGCATCCGCGACCTCGAGCACGCCTACACGAAAGAAGGCGGCCTCGTCGTGCTGCGCGGCAACATCGCGCCCGACGGCGCGGTGCTCAAGACCGCGGGCATCGATGAGGAGCTGTTCTCCTTCCAAGGTCCCGCGGTGGTGGTGGAGTCGCAGGAGGAGGCCGTGTCGGTCATCCTCGGCAAGAAGATCAAACCCGGCGACGTGATCGTGGTCCGCTACGAAGGCCCCGCGGGCGGCCCCGGCATGCAGGAGATGCTGCATCCGACCGCGTTCCTGAAGGGCTCGGGCCTCGGCAAGGAGTGCGCGCTGATCACCGACGGCCGGTTCTCCGGCGGCACCTCCGGGCTGTCGATCGGGCACATCTCCCCCGAGGCGGCCAGCGGAGGCGTCATCGGACTCGTGGAGAACGGCGACCAGATCCGTATCGACGTGACCACCCGCACGCTCGAGGTCCTCGTGGACGACGCGGTGCTCGCCGAGCGGCGCGCGAAGATGGAGGCCTCCGAGCGGCCCTGGCAGCCGGTCAACCGGGATCGTCCGGTGACGACGGCACTGCGGGCCTACGCGGCCATGGCCACTTCGGCGGACAAGGGCGCGGTCCGTCACGTGCCCTAGGTGCGCGGCACTCGTGCAGGCACGGGCGAGGGCATCTGAACGCGAAGGCCCCTTTCTCCCGATGGGGAGGAAGGGGCCTTTCAGCTCATCCGCACTCAGTCGAAGGGACCGATGCCTGTGAGCGGGTTGCCTCCGTGCAGGTACCAGTAGGCGCCGACCGCGGCCGCCACCGCGAGGAGCAGGACTACGAAGGAACCCGCGGCAGGGCGAACGGCCCAGCCCCGGTTGCGGTCGAAGGACAGCCGGCCGGGGCCGGTCAGGATGATGACGGCGGCGACGCCGGCGAGGATGCTCTCCAGTTCCACCGCTCCCGGCCCGGCCTTGTACTGGAACCCGGGAGCCATGCCCTGCTTCCAGGCCCAGGCGTCCAGGATCACGGCGAGAACCGCGCCCGCGGCCAGCGGAGTGGCCAGCCCGAGAATCAACAGCGCGCCACCGCCGACCTCGCCCGCGGTGAGCAGGATCGCGGACACGGTGGGGTGGTCCCAGCCGCTGCGTTGCATCATGTCGCGGGTGCCGTCCAGGCCGGGGCCGTGGAACCAGCCGGTGAGCTTCTGCAAGCCGTGGTAGAGGAAAGTGGCGCCGACGACCGAACGCAACAGCAACAAACCGAGATCGAGGGTGCCGCGGCGGGTCTCGCCCGCGCGGCGGCGCAGCCGGCCCGTGTCGTTCGGCGGGGCCGGAGCCGGCGGGATGCTGGCGTACTCGTAGGTGGGCGCCGAGCCTCCGGCGGCCTTGCTCTCGGCGGTGCTCGGAACCTCCGGGTCGAGCCCGAGTTCGTCCTCGGTGCGCGGGACATCCTTGGACAGCTGGGGCCGCTGGGCCGGATCCACTCGCGCGAATTGCTCGGTCGGCGAGTCGTACGGGCTGGTCACTCCTCGACCGGTGGACGACACCGCCGACTGCTCGGCCGTGGAGGGAGCGGACTTCCCGGCCGTGGATTCGGCTGCTTCTTTCGGCTTGTCGGTCACGGTCATCACCCTATGCCGCACCGCGGCGCGGCGGGCAAGTACGGTCCGGCGTGTCAGTGTGGGCGCAACACCCACCCGGAGGGGGCGCGGGCGACGGAATTTCCGTAACGTCTGGGCTATGAGTTTGGTTGTCGTGGGCCGCGTCGCGGCGAGCTTGGCGCTCGGCTCCGTCCTGCTGGTCGGCTGCGCCCGGTTCGACGATTCGGCGTCCAGTCCGTTCACCCCCGAACCGACCCTGCGCGGAGCCAACATCGACCCGAAGAAACCGAGCCAGCCGCCCACCTCGACCACCCGGCCGAGCGGACCGTGCATCGATCCCGACCCGGCGGTGGTGGCCACCTGCCTGGACACCACCGGCGGCCTGGTCACGCTCCCCGACGGCGCGCTGGTCGCCGAGCGCCGCACCGGGCGCATCCTGAAGGTGGTCCCGGAGCAGCCGCCGGTCGAGATCGCCCGGGTGGAGGTGGACGGCTCCGGCGACGGCGGTCTCAGCGACATCGCGCTGTCGCCGACCTACCACGAAGACGGCCTGATGTACGCCTACATCACCACCTCCAGCGACAACCGGGTGGTCCGCATCGCCGACGGCGGTGCCCCGAAGGACGTGCTCACCGGAATCCCGAAGGGCGCCACCGGCAATCACGGCGCGATCGACTTCGTCTCCCCCGACCAGATGCTGGTGCTGACCGGGGACGCGGGCAATCCCGCCGCGGCCGCCTCGGCGGGCTCGCTCGCGGGCAAACTGCTGCGCGTGAACTCACCGGTACCCGGCCGCACGCCCGCACCGGAGGTCGCCGTCTCGGGCATCGGCACCGCCGGAGACGTCTGCCGCGACAGCAAGGACAGCATCTGGATCACCGACCGCACCGCCGCCGAGGACCGGTTGCAGCGGCTCGGCGGCGACGGCGTCGTCACCACCATGTGGACCTGGCCGGACCGCCCCGGCGTCGCGGGCTGCGCCGCCGCGACCGACGGCGTCGCGATCTCGCTCACCCACGCGAAGGCCCTCACCATCGCCGCCGCCGACCCGAACACCCACGCCGTCACCGCGGCGCCGACCCTCGTGGCCCAGGACAAGTACGGGCAGCTCGGCGGCGCAGCGGTCGGCGCCGACGGCACGATCTGGGTGACCACGGTGAACAAGACCGACGGCCAGCCGGGGCCGTTCGACGACCGCGTCGTCCGCATCCCGCCCCCGCAGGCCGGCGGCGGCGGACCAGACTGAGTTTTCGGCCGCGCGGGCGCGGCGGGTTCGCGGCCCCTTGTGGTTCGCGTCCGAGCGGCCGCCGCTGGCGACTTCGTCGCGGACGCGGCGGCCGCTCGGACGCGAACCGGGCCGCGAACGGCGCATGCTCGGTCTCGCTTCGCTCGAAACCGGTAGTTGGGCTGGTGTGGTTGCGTGGAGTCGTGGCAGCGGACCTCGGCTCTACCGTTGCCGGTGGCGCGGCGGCGACTCGTGATCGGCTCGGACACGAGCGAACGGGTGCGCGGGGCAGTGTGCGGTCTCGCTTCGCTCGAAACCGGTGGTCGGCTGGTGCTGGTCGGGTCGGGGCCGAGCGTGCGTCTCGCGGGGCCGCCGTGAATCGGGCCGCGTGATGGCTTGCTGCGGCATTCCGGGCCGTGTAGCCGCACCGCCCGCGGGCGCGAGCCACCGACTACGTGACTTATCGGACGGAGTTCTTTCCCTGATGGGTGAGATCGTCGACTCCGACGGACGCGAACTGCTCCGGTGCGGACACCGATGCCGTTTCGCCGAGCAAGCCGTCTTCGCCGAGCGCTGTGCGCACTCACTGCCACGCTTGCTCAAGGCGGACAGGACGCGGGTGCCTTGATCGGCAGTTGATGCTCGGGGAGGACCTGGAATCGGGGTACCAGGATGGCGGAATACGGAGTTTCAGGGTTCGTCGCGGTCGGGCGGAGTGATGCCGAGGATGGTGAGGAAGGCGGTCGCGGCGGGTGGGCGACTGCGGCTCCAGATGACGTATTCGACCCGGGCCGGTGCGTCGGCGACCTCGAGGGTTACCACGCCCTCCAGTTGCGGCGCGTAGGCGGAGGGGAGCATGGCTACGGCGAGGCCGGGTCTGACGAGTCGAGCGATATAGTCCGCGCTGGTCACTTCGAAGGCGACGTCCCGGTCGAGACCGGCGGCCTCGAAAGCCTGGTCGGATTGCAGACGTCCGGCTGTGCCGGCCGGGAGGTCCACAAAGACTTCGCAGGAGAGCCTGCGCAGGTCGACGGTCGGCTCGCCGGCGAGCGGATGGTCCGGCGCGACCACCGCGACGAGCCGGTCACGGGCGAGGGCGTGGGCGGCGACGCCGCGCGGACGCGCGGTGGTGGGCAATCCGAGGAAGGCCACGTCGATGGCTCCTTGCTCGACCTTCTCGACGAGTTCCTCGCTCGCGCCCACCCGCAGGCTGATGCGCACGTGCGGGTATCGCCCGCGGAAGTCACGCAATGCCTCCGGGATGTCGACCGCGGCGACGGTGGGAATCAGGCCGACGGCGAGCCGTCCGCGTACCTCCCCGACGGCCGCGGCGACCTCGGCGGCCGCGCGCTCGGCGGCGTCCAGGCACTGGCGGGCGGCCGGGAGGAACGCCGCTCCGGCAGGCGTCAGGCGCACCCGGCGGCTGGTGCGCTCGAACAATCGCGCGCCCAGTTCCCGTTCCAGGCGGGCGATCTGGTGGCTGAGCGCGGACTGCACGACCAGGCATCGTTCAGCGGCCCGGGTGAAGCTGTTCGTCTCGGCGACGGCGAGGACGTAGCGCATCTGCTGAAGCTCCATAGATCAATCTTGTATCGAGATCGATGGAGTGACAAACATGTGTTGGACTCATTGATCATCGCCAGGCGAGACTGCGGGAGTGAAAAGTGCGACAGCGCAGGCGATTCCCGGTGGCACCAGCGGAGACGGCTCCCGGGGGAATCTGCCTCGCGCCATCTTGACGGCGCTCGCTCCGGCGTCATGGGGCACGACCTATGTCGTCACCACCGAACTTCTTCCCCCGGGCCACCCCCTGTTCGCCGGGCTGCTGCGCGCGTTGCCCGCGGGCTTGATCGCGCTGGCGCTCACACGGACGCTGCCGCGGGGAGCGTGGTGGGGGAAAGCCGCGATGCTGGGCGTGCTCAACATCGGGCTGCCCTTCCCACTGCTGTTCCTCGCCGCCGAACGCCTGCCCGGCGGAGTCGCCGCGACTTTGGCGGCCGCCCAGCCACTTGTCGTCGCCGTCCTGGCCGTGGTGATCCTGTACGAGAGCCCGTCCGCCTGGCGTCTCGCCTGGGGCGCGATAGGCGTCGTCGGGGTCGGCCTGGTGGTGATCGGCCCGAAGGCGGCATTCGACCTCGCCGGGATCATGGCGGGTCTGGGCGCCGCGGCCTCGATGGCGCTCGGCCTGACGTTGACGAAACGGTGGGGACGGCCCGCTGAGGCAAAGCCCACCGCTTTCGCGGGCTGGCAACTCACAGCGGGCGGTTTGTTCCTGCTGCCCGTCACATTCCTCGCCGAGGGCGCGCCTCCGGCGATCGGCCCGCCCGCTGTCCTCGGCTACCTCTGGCTGGGCCTGATCGGCGGCCTGCTCGCCTACGTCGTGTGGTTCCGCGGCATCGGCACTTTGCCGGTCACTTCGGTCGCGGTTCTCGTCCTGCTCTCGCCGCTGGTCGCCGCGGTTCTCGGCGCGGTTCTGCTCGGCCAGACCCTCGGGCCGATTCAACTCGTCGGCTTCGCGCTCGCACTCGCCGCGATCGTCGCGGGACAGTTGCCCGCCCCCACCCGTACGCCCTCTGTCGCGACACCCGCACTCGAAAGGACATCTCGATGAAGATCGCCGTTGTCGGAGCCACGGGCATGGTCGGCTCACGCGTCGTCGGCGAAGCCGCCGGCCGAGGCCACGCACTCGTCGCCGTGTACCGGCGACAGCGTCCCGCCGTCCTGCCGCCGGGAGCGACGGCGGTGGAGGGCGACGCGAACGACCCCGCGGCGATGAGCGAACTGTTCCACGGCGCCGACGCGATCGTGGCCGCGACCCGTCCGGCCCTCGGGCAGGAACACACCGTCACGGCGACCACGGCGGCCCTGCTGGACGCGGCCAGGGCCACCCGGACGCGCATCCTCGTGGTCGGCGGGGCCGCCCCGCTGCGCGCCCCAGGACGCCCGGACCGGCTCGTGCTCGACAGTCCGGAATACGTACCGGAAGCGATCCGGCCCATCGCCGCGGCCAGCGTGGCGCAGTGGGAGATATGCCGAGCGCACGCGGCCGACTGGGTCTACCTCAGTCCGCCCGCCGTCCTCGAACCCGGGGAACGCACCGGAGGCTATCGACGCGGCACCACCACCCTCCTCACCAGCGCCGACGGCGCGTCCCGGATCTCCGCCGAAGACTTCGCCGTGGCGGTCCTCGACGAGCTCGAAAGTCCTAGCGGGAACAAGCGCTTCACCGTCGGTTACTGAGTGCGAGCCGCGGCGCCACGCACGTCGTACCGAGATCCGGAGACCCATGACGACATCGGGAACGCCGAGATGAAGCGAGCTTTCGGTATCGCGGTCGCGCTCGCCTGCCTCGGCGCGACCGCGCTGGTATCAGCCGATCGGCCGCAGCGTCCGGTTCTTCCGGCCACGTTCGACCTGCCCGCCGGGTTCCAGCCCGAAGGTATCGCGATCGGGTCGGCGCCGTTCGCGTATTTCGGCTCGCGGGCCGACGGCTCCATCTACCGCGCCGGCCTGCTGACCGGCCGGGGCGACATCGTGAGCCCCGGGCCGGGGACGCCGGCGCTCGGGCTCCAGGTCGACCGGCACGGTCGACTTTTCGTGGCCGGTGGCACCGGAGGCGACGCCCGCGTCGTGGATACCCGCACGGGCGCGGTACTGGCGAGCTACCGCCTCGGCACACCGCCGGAAACATTCGTCAACGACGTGGCGCTCACGCCCACAGGGGCGTGGTTCACCGACTCGTACTCGCCCGTGCTGTACCACCTGCCCGCGGGCGAGAATGCTGCGCTGCCGCCGCCCGCGGCGGTGGTGCGCCGCCCGCTGACCGGCGATATCCGCTACCAGCCCGGAGCGATCAACGCCAACGGGATCGTGCGCACCCCCGACGGCACGGGGTTGATCGTCGTCCAGTCGGCGACGGGCCTGCTGTTCCGCGTCGACCCTGCGACGGGCGCGACACGGCGGATCGATCTCGGCGTGGCACTGCCCAACGGCGACGGACTGCTCCTGCACGGCAGCACACTGTTCGTCGTCCAGAACCGGTCCAACGCGATCGCCGTGGTCGAACTCGATCCCGCGGGCTCGACGGGCACGGTCGTGCGACGCGTCACCGACCCGCGCTTCGACGTGCCGACGACGGTCGCGGCCTTCGGGGCACACCTGTACCTGCCGAACGCCCGATACGGCACGCCGCCGACTCCGGCCACGCGCTACAGCTTTGTCGCCGTCGATCGACCCCGGTGAAGCGCCGGGGCGGCCCCTAACTGCAGGCGGCGAGAACGAGTTCGCGGACCCGGGCCGCGTCGGCCTGGCCCCGAGTCGCCTTCATGACGTCGCCGACGATCTTGCCCGCCGCCTGCACCTTGCCGGAGCGGATCTTGTCGGCGATGTCGGGGTTGGCGGCCAGCGCCTTCTCCACCTCGGACTGCAAGGCGCTGTCGTCGCTGACCATGCCGAGCCCCTTGGCCTCGACGATCTGCGCCGGATCGCCCTCCCCCGCCAGCACGTGGTCGACGACCTGCTTGGCCACCTTGTTGTTGATCGTCTTCGCGTCGACCAGCTTGATCACTTCGGCGACCTGGGCCGGGGTGATCGGCAGCTCGTCCAGCGCGACCTCGCGCTCCTTGGCCTTCTCGGTGAGGTAGGCGACCCACCAGGAACGGGCCTCGTTGGCCGGGGCGCCCGCGTCGACGGTGGCGATGATCAGGTCCAGCGCGCCCGCGTTGACCAGGTCGCGCATCACCTCGTCGGACAGGCCCCAGTCGGACTGGATGCGCGCGCGGCGCAGCCACGGGTACTCGGGGATGGTGGCGCGCAACTGCTCGACCCACTCCGCGTCGGGCGCGACGGGCTCGAGGTCCGGCTCGGGGAAGTAGCGGTAGTCCTCGGCGGTCTCCTTGCGGCGGCCGGGCGAGGTGGTGCCGTCGGCCTCGTGGAAGTGCCTGGTCTCCTGCACGATCGTGCCGCCGCCCGCGAGCACCGCCGCCTGCCTGCGCATCTCGTAGCGCACCGCGACCTCGACGCTGCGCAGCGAGTTGACGTTCTTGGTCTCGGTGCGGGTGCCGAATTCCGTCGCGCCGACGGGCATCAGCGAGACGTTCGCGTCACAGCGCAGCGAACCCTGCTCCATCTTGACGTCGGAGACGCCGAGCGACTTCAGCAGATCCCGCAGCGCCGTCACATAGGCCCGCGCCACCTCCGGCGCCCGCTCCCCCGCGCCGGTGATCGGCTTGGTGACGATCTCGATCAGCGGCACGCCCGCGCGGTTGTAGTCCAGCAGGGAGTGGCTCGCGCCGTGGATGCGACCGGTCGCGCCGCCGATGTGCACCGACTTGCCGGTGTCCTCCTCCATGTGCGCGCGCTCGATGTCCACCCGGAAGGTGCTGCCGTCGTCGAGCAGCACGTCCAGGTGCCCGTTCGTGGCGATCGGCTCGTCGTACTGGCTGATCTGGTAGTTCTTCGGCTGGTCGGGGTAGAAGTAGTTCTTGCGCGCGAACCGGCCCCACGGGGTGATCGCACAGTTCAGCGCCAGGCCGATCCGGATCGCGGACTCCACGGCCTTCTGGTTGACCACCGGAAGCGAACCGGGCAGTCCGAGGCACACCGGGCACACCTGGGTGTTCGGCTCGGCGCCGAACTCGGTCGGGCAACCGCAGAACATCTTCGTCGCGGTGGACAGCTCGACGTGGACCTCCATGCCGAGCACCGGCTCGAACCGGGCGATGACATCCGAGTAATCCATCAGGTCGACCGTGGGTGCGCTCATGGCCATCAGTTTAGGTAAGCGCTCCCGCCGCAGCGCGGCGGCTCTCGCGTCGTGCGGCGCGGCGCTACTTCACCGGGACCCGCTGCCGCAGCCAGCCGGTGACGTAGTCGAGCACCTCGGGAGCGACGGTCGTCTCGATGGTGCTGTACTCACTCGGACGACCGGTCTCGGTGGGCTGCATCAAGTGGTTGAGGCCGGGGAAGACGTGGACGGTCGCGTCGGGGTCGGCGGCGAGGTGGTCACGCATCGGCTGCTCGCTCTGCGCCGGAGGCACCTGGAGGTCCTGGGCGCCGAAGAACGCGAGCACGGGAACGCGCAGGGCGGTGAGGGCGGGCGCGGGGTCGTAAGCAATCAGTGCGGCCAGATACGGCGTGATCTGCGCGGCCGCCTGGTCGTCGGGGACGCGCTGGTCGGCGGGCAGGGCCTGGTTCTGCCGGACGGCCAGTTGCTTCGCGCCCGCCAGGTCACCCGCTTTCAGCAGGGCGGCCAGTTCGGCGGTGTCGCGTACCCGGGCGTCCACCTGGTCGGGCGGGACGCCGTTGGCCGCGGCGATCAAGCGGGTCTGTTCGACGAGCACGTCCGAGCCGGGGACGCCGGGTCCGGCCATCAGGACCGCGAACGCGACGCCGCTGTCCGGGCGCGTGGCGACCAGCGGCGCGAGGTAGCCGCCCTCGCTGTGCCCGAAGAGTCCGACCCGAGCCGGGTCGATGTCCGGGCGTGCGCGCAGGTAGCGAACGCCCGCCGCGGCGTCCTCGGTCAGGTCGGCGTAGTTCGCGTCCTCCAGTCGGCCGCCGGTGCCGCCGACGCCGCGGTCGTCGGTGCGCAGCACCGCGTAGCCCGCGCGGGTGAAGGTGTCGGCCAGCAACAGGAAGGGCTTGTGACCCATCAATTCCTCGTTGCGGTCCTGCGGGCCGCTTCCGGTGATCATGAGGATGGCCGGGAACGGCCCCGGCCCCTGCGGTTCGGTCAGCGTGCCCGCGATGGTGATATCGCCGTTGCGATAGGTGACCTCCTCGGTCCGGTACGGGAACGGCGGCTTCGGTTCCTGCGGACGGGCGGGCGGTTCGATCTTGCCCCGGCTCAGCGCCAGCCGGAAGCTCTGGCCCGCCTGCGTGAAATCGCCCGTGATCTGGTCGGTTCCGGACTCGTACCGGCCGCGGAACACCGGGTCGCCCGGGATGTCGGGGATCGTGAACGACACGCCGTCGCGGTCGGAGCTGACGTCTTTCAGTTGCGCAGCCGTCACACCTTGCGAGGGAATGTCGATGGTGGCGGTGCCGTCGTCGCGAAAACTCACTCCTATTTGCAGGGGCTGCCCGGGGACCTCGATGTCGCCGTGCCAATCACCGGTGGTCGGCTCGGGCGGATTCGACTCCGAACACCCGGCCACCAATGCGGCGATCACGAACAGAGCCAACGCGATCAGTCGCCCACTGCGCATGCTGTCAGCGTACCGATCATCGAGACGGGGCCCACCGAGTCAGCGCCAGCGGGTCGGCGCCTCCTGCGGCCGACCGTGGCGACTCGACCGCCTGTCGATGAGAGTTACACAGGAACTACTGTCAGTACCTGCTCGAGCCCGTGAAAATCCTTGGGATTGCGGGTGTACAACGGTAAGTCGTGTACCGACGCGATCGCGCCGATCATCAGGTCGAATTTGCGCGACTTCGGACTCCGGCCGCCGACCGTGAGCAAGCCCACCATCAAGGTGAAGCGCCGGGCCGCCTCGGCGGTGAAAGGCAACGCCTCGAAGACGTTCTCGAACTCTTGCAGCCGTTCGGTGCGGAACAATCGAACGGTGGGATCCGGCGCTGCGGCAACTCCCAACCCTAGTTCGGCCAGGGTCACGGTGCTGATTCTCGATACCACCGGAAGCTGTTCGTCCGGTATCGCATCGAGATCTATGAGCACGCACGTGTCCAGTAGACCCAACTCGGATCGCTCACTCGTCATCGAGCCGGTCTTCCCCGAAGACCGCGTCCACCTGCGCACGTTCCTCGACGCTGGACCCCGCCGCTGCGAAGCGAGCGAGCCGCCGCTTCAGCTCCGCGGTGGTGATCTCGCGGACCGACGACAAGGGCCGCAGCTCTCCCACAGGGCGACCATTGCGGGTGATGATGAAGTCTTCCCCCGCCTCCAGCGCATCCATCACGCCCGCACTTCCGTTGCGCAGCTCGGCTTGGCTGATAGTCCTGGACACTTCGCCAGTATAGCCGCGCATGCTATGCGAGGCTATAGACCCTCCCACTACCCGAAGAACGCCTCTACTTCGCGATAGCGATCCGCGGGCACCCGCTTGAGCTGCTTGGTGGCTTCCGACAGCGGGACCAAGTCGATGTCGGTGCCGCGCAGCGCGACCATCTGACCGAACTTGCCCGCGTGCACCGCCTCCGCGGCGTGCAGGCCGAACCGGGTGGCCAGCACCCGGTCGTACGGCGTGGGGCTGCCGCCGCGCTGCACGTGACCGAGCACCGTGGTGCGGACCTCCTTGCCGATGCGCCGCTCGATCTCCACGCCGAGCTGCTGGGCGACGCCGGTGAAGCGCTCGTGGCCGAACTCGTCGATACCGCCCTCGCGCAGGGTGAATCCGGAATCCGGCGCCGGATGCGAGCCCTCGGCGACGACGCAGATGAAGTGCTTGTCGCCGCGCTGGAAGCGCCGCTTGATCATGGCGCACACCTCGTCCACCTCGAACGGGACCTCCGGCACCAAGGTCAGGTGCGCGCCCGCCGCCATGCCCGCGCTGATCGCGATCCAGCCCGCGTGCCTGCCCATCACCTCGATGAGCATGACGCGCTGATGTGACTCGGCGGTGGTGTGCAGCCGGTCGATCGC
Source organism: Nocardia asiatica NBRC 100129 (assembly GCF_000308415.1). GTDB lineage: Bacteria > Actinomycetota > Actinomycetes > Mycobacteriales > Mycobacteriaceae > Nocardia > Nocardia asiatica. The sequence goes on from NZ_BAFS01000195.1 coordinate 34,769, forward strand.
CTCGGTGGCGATGCTGAGCGCGGTGTCGTGGCCGAAAGTGACGTCGGTGCAGTCGATGTCGTTGTCGATGGTCTTCGGGACGCCGACCACCGGGACGCCCTCGTCGGACAGCCAGCTGGCGGCGGTGAGCGTGCCCTCGCCGCCGATCGGGATGAGCGCCTCGATGCCGTTGTCGTCCAGGGTCTGCTTGATCCGGCCCAGACCGGCGCGCAGTACGTCAGGATTGGTGCGGGCGGTACCGAGAATGGTGCCGCCTTTGGTGAGGATGCGATCGGTGCGGTCGTCGTTCCTGATCTGGATCTTCCGATCCTCCAATAGGCCGCGCCAGCCGTCCTCGAAGCCGACGATCGCGTCTCCGTAGCGGCCGTTCGCGGTGCGAACGACGGCACGGATGACCGCGTTCAGTCCTGGGCAGTCTCCGCCTCCGGTCAGAACTCCGATGCGCATGGCCGCTATCTTGCCCCTCATGTCCGTTCTGGGCAGCCCCGACCCCGTGAACGGTACGTAACACTCACCTGGCCGAGGGGCTCAGGCCGCGGCGCAGCGGCCCCCGGACAGCTCGTCGAGATGCTGCGAGACGACCGTGGCGAGCTTGTCCAGGACGTTCATGCCGTCGTTGAACGTTCCCGACTCGGGCTGCACCGCGATGGCGATCGCGATCTGCCCGGTGGGGATGTTGATGATCCCGAACTGCCGCACCAGGTAGGCGCCCGAGGCGTCGGGGCCCCACCCGCCTTTGAATTCGGCGCCGGTGAACTCGCCGAGGCCCCAGCGCTGGCTGACCACGACCTGTTCCATCAGCGCGGTCACGCGCTCGGCCTGGGGCAGGCAGGGCAGGCGCGAGGCGAACCGCACCTGGTCGGTCAGCGACCACTCGGCCTGCCCGAAGGCCGAATGCTCGGAGCGGGCGCGGGTGGCGGGCACGACGGTCTTGTTGTCGCCGCCTTCGCGCAGCACCGCCTGCACGGCCTGCGCCGCCTCCTGCGCGGTGCCCAGCGATTGCCACAGCACGTCGGCCGCGGCGTTGTCGGACTGCGTGATCGCCGCCGAGGCGGCGAAATTCGAGCTACCGGGGTTGCGCCGCAGCGCGGCGATGGTCAGCGGAACCTTCATCGTCGACCAGGCCGGGCCGCTGGTCCATTCGCCGAAGGTGACCACCTGCTCGCCGCCGACCGGCATGATGGCCATGCCGAGCTTGCCGCGTACGCCCGCCGCCAGCTCGGCGTAGCTCGCGGCCAAGGTGCCCGGCAGGATGAGCGACAGGCCCTTCTGGTCGGTGCGCGCCGCGGCCTCGGTGATGGTGGGTTCACTCGATGCCGGATCTTCCGCGCGATTGTTTCCGCATCCGGCGACCAGAGAGACGACGAGCGCCGCGCAGCCGAGAGCGTTTCGAGCTTTACGGAATCGATCAGTAAGCATTTTCGACACATTTCTTTTCGCGAACTCGGCCGGCTTGCGAGACAGGTGCGGCATCCCGGCACCGCACCGGCCCGCCTCGCCGACCGCCCGCCGCGACGGCAGGGGCGCGGCCAGGGGTCGGCTGATCCTTGTGGCCCCGCCGGATGACGACGACGTGGTCAACAAGCATGGACACCTCCACCTACCCGCCCGATGTCGCCGAGCGGCCGGGATCGGCATCGGCGACGCTGCTCGCCGCCGGCCTCACCCGAGAACTGCTTCTCGTTATCCCGGAGAACGTACTAG
>NZ_BAFS01000194.1 GCF_000308415.1 Nocardia asiatica NBRC 100129
GGTGGCCGGATCCCGCAATCGCCATCCGGATGCCGCATTCCGGGCACAGTCCCGGGCAATCCGGGGTGCACAGCGGCTGCAGCGGCAACTCCAAGCCCACCGCGTCGATCACCACGGGTTCCAGGTCGATGAGGTCGTCGACCATGCGGTAGATCTCGTCGTCCTCGGTGGTCTGCTCGGTCGTGCTGTCCGGGTAGGCGAACAGCTCGGTCAGCCGCAGCGCGATCTCGTCGGTGAAGGGCTCCAGGCAGCGCGAGCACTCCCCCTCGATCGGCGCGGACACCGTTCCGGTGACCAGCACACCTTCCGATACCGCCTGCAATTGCAGGTCGAGTTCCACCTGCGCGCCCACGGGCACGGCGATCAGATCCAGACCGATGCGCTCCTCGGTGGTGACGGTGCGGCGCAACTCGCGCATGGTCCCCGGCCTGCGGCCGAGGCTGCGGACGTCCAGCACGAAACCCGCGTCCGGCGACCGGCGCTTGGCCGACTGGGGACGCGACGCGGAACCGGAACCGGCGGACATCACGAACTCACTCACGATCGGGGGTATACGGGCAACCACTCAACAATACGTGATCACGTGGTGCGCGCCCAAACGCGGCCGAGCCCGCCCGGTGCCGCTACCTGCGGAATTCGGAGGCGTAGTCGGGTGCGCCCGCTCCGCTGCGCAGCTGATGCCGCCCCCGCCCGACCGTGCGCAGCGTGCTGGTCAGCGTCTCCTCGAAATCGGCCAGCCGGGAGTCGACGTAGTGGTCGCACTCCTCGCGCAACCGGTCCGACTCGGCGTGCGCGGCATCGATCACCCGGGCCGACTCGGCGTGCGCGGCCCGCACCACCTCGGTCTGGGTGACCAGCCGCTCCTGCTCGGCGAGCCCATCCGCGACGGAGCGGTCGTAGGCCGCCTTGCCCGCCTCGATCATGCGCTCGGACTCCACTCGCGCCCGGCCGGTCAACGCCTCGTACTCGGCGTTGCCGTCGGCCACCACGCGATCGGCCTCCTCCTGCGCGGAGGCGACCAGATGATCGGCGTGCGCGCTCGCCTCGGCGACCATCCGGTCGGCGTGCGCCTTGGCGTCGGCCAGGATGCGGTCGGCCTCTTCGCGCGCCGAGCCGATGGTGCGCTCGGCCAGTTCGTTCGCCCCGGTCACGGTGGTCTCGGCCGCGTTCCTGGCGTCGGAGACGATCTTGTCGCGATGGTCGAGCACGTCCTGCGCGTCGTCGAGTTCGCCCGGCAGCGCGTCGCGCACGTCGTCGAGTAGTTCGAGCACGTCGCCGCGCGGCACGATGCAGCTGCGGGTCGGCGGGATGCCGCGGGCCTCTTCGACGATGGCGACCAGTTCATCGAGCGCTTCGAATACGCGATACATGCTCACTACCCTCCTGCGGACGAACGGCGAAACTCTCCGCCGACGCCCAGTGTGCCCGTCGTCACCGCTCGTGCCGAGTCACTTTCCGGTGTGTCGTGCGGGTGTCTTGCACGCCACAAAATCAAGTGGAGAACTCCTCTCCGCTTCGTGTTACATTTTTCTGGAGGGTCGACCGAGATCTTCTGTTCGATCGGAAAGACGATGACTGTTCTGGAACTACCGCGACCGGCGGGAGTGAGCGCCACCAGCTTCTTCGTGCCGTGGGTGAGCCCGTACCCGGTGCTGCCGAAGGCATCGGGTACGGCGCGGTTAGGACAGCTCGCCCGGTATCTGCGCGGTGACCGCGCCTTCGCACAGTTGATTCGTTTCGCGCTGGTCGGCGGATCCAGCAATATCGCCTATGTCCTGCTGTTCTTCGCCATGCACGGCGTCGGGCCGCTGATCGCCAACGTAGCGGGCTCCGTGGTCAGCACCGTGATCGCCAATGAGTTGCACCGTCAGCTCACCTTCCACGCCGCGGGGCGGGTCGGCTGGTTCACCGCGCAGTGGGAAGGCGGCGGGCTCGCGCTGGTCGGGCTCGGCATCACGACCGCGGCACTGGCCGCGCTCGGCGTGTGGGCGCCCGGGCTCGGAGACACCGCCCAGGCCGCCGCGATCCTCGCGATCACCGCAGCGGTCGGCGGTATGCGCTTCCTCGCCCTGCGGGGCCTCGTCTTCTAGCTCTTGCGCTCGGCCAAGCGGTCGAGCAGCCGCTTGTGCACCGAAGGGGGCAGCATGTCGCTGACCTCGCCGCCGTACGCGGCGACCTCCTTGACCAGGGAACTGGACAGGTAGCTCAACGCCGGATTGGTGGCGATGAAGAAGGTGTCCACGCCGGAGAGCTTCTTGTTCATCTGCGCCATCTGCAGTTCGTAGCCGAAATCGCCCGCGTCGCGCAGGCCCTTCACGATCGCGGTGATGCCCTGCTCCCGTGCGAAGTCCACCGTCAGGCCCTGCCACGACGCCACCCGGACGTTGCCCAGATGGGCGGTCGACTCACGCAGCATCTCGATGCGCTCCTCGACGGTGAACATGCCCTGCTTCTTCGGATTGATCATGACGGTGACGACGACCTCGTCGAACTGGGCTGCCGCCCGGGTGAAGACGTCGAGGTGGCCGTAGGTCACGGGGTCGAACGATCCGGGGCACAGTGCTCCTGCCATGAGCCGACGCTAGCAGGGCACGGGCGGCCCGGCACCAGTGGCCGACCCGCGCCTAGCCGTCCGGCTCGAACTCCGCGAGATCGATACGCGTTTCGCCGTACCGGCGCGACTTCGCCGGGACGAAGCCTGCGGGCCAGACTATTTCGGGCGAACGCGCCGAACGCTCCAGCACGAGCACCGCTCCCGGTCGCAGCCACTCGTGCTCGGCGAGCGTGCCCAGGTCCGAAAGCACCGCGGCGTTGTCCACCGCGTAGGGCGGGTCGGAGAAGACCACGTCGAAGCGCCCCGCCCCGCCCAGTCGCAGTACGGAGGCCACCGTCGCGACCCGCAGTTCCGCGCCGGGCAGGCCGAGATCGGCGATATTGCCGCGCACCACCGCCGCCGCCTTGCGGTCGGACTCGACCAGCAGCGCGTGCTCGGCGCCCCGCGAGAGCGCCTCCAGCCCGAGTGCTCCGGAACCCGCGTACAGGTCGAGCACGCGGGCGCCCGTGAAGTCCAACCGGGCGTCCAGCGCGCTGAACAGCGCCTCGCGTACCCGGTCGGAGGTCGGCCGGGTGCCCGAGGGCGGCACCCGAAGGCGCCGCCCGCCCGCCGTTCCGGCGACGATCCGCGTCATCCCGCGGACGACTCTCGCACCGCCAGTTCGATGAGCAGGTCGCCGCCTTCCACCTGCTGCACGGCGCCGATGGCGACGCGACCGACGGTGCCCGCGCGGGGCGCGGTGATCGCGGCCTCCATCTTCATGGCCTCGATGGTGCCGATGGTGTCGCCGGCCGCGACCGAATCGCCTTCGGACACCGCCAGTGTGACGACGCCGGCGAACGGCGCGGCGATGTGGCCGGGGTTGGCCTTGTCGGCTTTCTCGGCGGCCGGGATCTCGCTGGCGATCGACCGGTCGCGCACCGAGACCGGCCGCAGCTGGCCGTTCAGGATGCACATCACCGTGCGCATGCCGCGCTCGTCGGGTTCGGAGATGGCCTCCAGGCCGATGAGCAGGGTGACGCCCTTCTCCAGCTGTACCCGGTGCTCCTCGCCGCGGCGCAGGCCGTAGAAGAACTGGTTGGCCGACAGTCCGGAGGTGTCGCCGTACTTCTCGCGGTGGGCGAGGAATTCGGCGGTCGGGCCGGGGAACAGCAGCCGGTTCAACGTCGCCCGGCGCTCCGCGGAGCTACCGGCCAGCCGCTTCTCGTCCGCGGGCGTCAACGGCGTTTCCGGTTTGGCCGCGCCACGTCCGGCCAGTGCTTTGCTGCGGAACGGTTCGGGCCAGCCACCGGCCGGTGTGCCGAGTTCGCCGCGCAGGAACCCGATCACCGAGTCGGGGATGTCGTAGCGGCCCGGGTCGGCGGCGAAGTCCTCGACGTCGACGCCGGTGCCGACCAGCGCCAGCGCCAGGTCACCGACGACCTTCGAGGACGGGGTGACCTTCACCAGGCGGCCCAGCAGCCGGTCCGCGGCGGCGTATTTCGCCTCGACTTCTTCGAACCGGTCCCCCAAGCCGAGCGCGATCGCCTGCTGGCGCAGGTTCGACAACTGACCGCCGGGGATCTCGTGGGTGTAGACGCGACCGGTGGGCGCGGGCAGCCCGGACTCGAACGGCGCATACACCTTGCGCAGCGCTTCCCAGTACGGTTCCAGATCGCACACGTTCTGCAGGTTCAATCCGGTGTCGTACTCGCTGTGCGCCGCGGCGGCGACGATCGCCGAAAGCGCGGGCTGGCTGGTGGTGCCCGCCATCGCGGCGCTCGCGCCGTCGACCGCGTCCGCGCCGGCCTGCCACGCGGCCAGATAGGTGGCCAGCTGCCCGCCCGGGGTGTCGTGCGTGTGCACGTGCACCGGCAGATCGAAATTGCTGCGCAACGCGGTGACCAGCGTGGTCGCGGCCGGGGCGCGCAACAGTCCGGCCATGTCCTTGATCGCCAGCACGTGCGCGCCCGCGTCGACGATCTGCTCGGCCAGCTTCAGGTAATAGTCCAGGGTGTAGAGCGATTCGTCCGGATTCGACAGATCCCCGGTGTAGCTGATCGCGACCTCCGCGATCGCGGTGCCGGTCTCGCGGACCGCGTCGATGGCCGGACGCATCTGGTCGACGTTGTTCAGCGCGTCGAAGATCCGGAAGATGTCGATACCCGTGGCGGTCGCCTCGGAGACGAACGCGCGGGTCACCGCCTCCGGGTACGGGGTGTAGCCGACGGTGTTGCGGCCACGCAGCAGCATCTGCAAGCAGATGTTCGGGACAGCTTCGCGCAACGCCGCCAAGCGCTCCCACGGGTCCTCGTACAGGAACCGCAGGCCCACGTCGTAGGTCGCGCCGCCCCACGCCTCGATCGACAGCAGCTCCGGCGTCAGCCGCGCCACATGCCCGGCCACACCGAGCAGGCCGTTGGTGCGCACCCGGGTGGCCAGCAGCGACTGGTGCGCGTCGCGGAACGTGGTGTCGGTGACCCCGACCGCCTTCTGCTCACGCAATGCCCGCGCGAAACCTTCCGGTCCCAGCCGCAGCAGCCGCTGCCGGGAACCGTCCGGCGGCGGCACGCTCAGATCGATCGCGGGCAGCTTGTCGTGCGGATACACCGTGGTGGGCCGCTCGCCGTGCGGCTTGTTCACGGTGACGTCGGCCAGGTAGTCGAGGATCTTGGTGCCTCGGTCGGCGGACTGGCGCAGGGTCAGCAGCTGCGGGCGCTCGTCGATGAACGAGGTGGTCACCCGGCCCGCCTTGAAGTCGGGATCGTCCAGCACCGCCAGCAGGAACGGAATGTTGGTGGCCACGCCGCGGATCCGGAATTCCGCCAGCGCCCGGCTCGCCCGCGCCACCGCCGCACCGAAGTCGCGACCGCGACAGGTGAGCTTGACCAGCATGGAGTCGAAGTAGGCGCCGATCTCCGCGCCCAGGTTCGCGCCGCCGTCCAGGCGGATGCCCGCGCCGCCCGGTGTGCGGTAGGCGGTGATGCGCCCGGTGTCGGGACGGAAACCGTTGGCCGGGTCCTCGGTGGTGATCCGGCACTGCAGCGCCGCGCCCCGAATGGTCACCGTGTCCTGGCTCAAGCCCAACTGCTCGAGGGTCTCGCCCGCGGCGATGCGCAGCTGCGACTGCACCAGGTCGACGTCGGTGATCTCCTCGGTCACCGTGTGCTCCACCTGGATGCGCGGGTTCATCTCGATGAACACGTGGTTGCCGCGTTCGTCCAGCAGGAATTCCACGGTGCCCGCGCACGAGTAACCGATCTGCCGGGCGAACGCGACCGCGTCGTCACAGATCCGCTGACGCAGCGACGGATCCAGATTCGGCGCGGGCGCCAGCTCGATCACCTTCTGATGCCGCCGCTGCACCGAGCAGTCCCGCTCGAACAGGTGCATCACATTGCCGTGCTGATCAGCGAGGATCTGCACCTCGATATGACGGGGATTCACCACCGCCTGCTCCAGGAACACCGTCGGGTCACCGAAGGCCGACTCCGCCTCCCGCGAAGCCGCCTCGATCGACTCGCGCAGTTGCTCGGGCGCCGCGACCCGGCGCATACCCCGTCCGCCGCCGCCCGCGACCGCCTTGACGAAGATCGGGTATTCCAGCTCCCGGGCCGCGGCGAGCAGTTCGTCGATGTCCGAGGACGGCGCGCTGGAACGCAGCACCGGCAGTCCGGCCGCCTTGGCCGCCTCGATGGCGCGCGCCTTGTTACCCGCGAGTTCGAGCACTTCGGCCGACGGGCCGATGAAGGTGATGCCCTCGCGGGCGCAGGCCGCCGCCAGATCCGGGTTCTCCGACAGGAACCCGTACCCCGGATAGATCGCGTCCGCTCCCGCCGACTTGGCCGCCTCGATGATCGCCTCGATCGACAGGTAGGCCCGCACCGGATGACCGGGCTCGCCGATCTGGTACGACTCCGCCGCCTTCAGCCGATGGACCGAATTGCGGTCCTCGTACGGGAACACGGCGACCGTCCCGATGCCGAGTTCGTACGCCGCGCGGAAGGCTCGAATGGCGATCTCGCCACGGTTGGCAACCAAGACTTTCGAGAACATTGACCTAAGGTACCCGGCCGCGTGAACCGCACCGACACGGAATCCCCCTTCGCAAACCTCTTCACAAGACCGACTAGCACCGTTGCGAAGTTGCGTTCACCAGACCGACACATGGGCGACCGAGCAGCAACCGGTGTGCTGTCGCCGAAGCCGGGGCGGTTCCGGGCGGGTCGGCCCGCGTCCTATGCTGAGTGGGCAGCTGGTTCACCGCGGCACGACGAGATGGAGCCCCGACGTCGCGCGACGGAGTCGAGCCCGGCCGTGCGGCGACGACACGGCGGGTGAGAGGGAACCCGGTGGGAATCCGGGACTGTCCCGCAGCGGTATGCAGGAACGACCGCCGTCACCAGGCACTGGGTCCACCGAGCCGGAAGGCTCCACGACCCGGGAAGCGACGGCCAGTAGGTCGGCCATCGGGAGCGCCCCGGCACATGCCGGTCCCGGGCCGGTGCCCGCGAGTCCGAAGACCTGCCAGCCGTGCCGGGTACGCCGTACCCGGCGGCCACCGCCTCGTGGATTGGGCGTGCGGATCACCAGCTGACGTGTCGGGCTCCGCGGCCGGAATATCCCGGCATGTCAAAAGGTTCTCCGCTGCCCGTATGGCGATGGCTTTCTCATCCTCAGCAATGGAGAAACATCGTGACTGTTGCACAGCACAAGCCGTTCACCGCAACGGTTCTCGGGCTACCACGCGTGGGGCCTCGGCGCGAGCTGAAGCGGGCCACCGAAGCCTATTGGGCAGGCAAGATCGATGCCGGCCGGTTGCACGCCGTGGCGCGCGACCTGCGGCATGCCCAGCTCACCGAATCGCGGGCCGCCGGCCTGGACTCGATCCCGGTCGGCACGTTTTCCTACTACGACCAGATGCTCGACACCGCCGTCCTGCTCGGCGCGCTGCCGCCTCGGGTCGCCGGGATCGCGGACCCGCTGGAACGGTATTTCGCCGCCGCGCGCGGCACCGACACCGTCGAGCCCTTGGAGATGACCAAGTGGTTCGACACCAACTACCACTACCTGGTCCCGGAGATCGGCCCGGACACCGCGTTCTCGCTGCACCCGGAGAAGCTGCTGGCGGAACTGTCCGAAGCGCTCGAACTGGGCGTGCCCGCGCGGCCGGTGGTGATCGGCCCGATCACTTTCCTGAAGCTGGCGAAGGCCGGCGGCTCGGCGCTCGCCCGGCTGATCGAGCTGCTGCCGCTGTATCGGGAGCTGTTGCGCAGACTGGCCGTCGCCGGGGCGCAGTGGGTGCAGATCGACGAGCCCGTGCTGGTCACCGACCTCACGGCGGAGGAGATCGGCTTGGTGCAGGTCACCTACGACGAGCTCGCCGACGCCACCGATCGTCCGGCGATCCTCGTCGCGACCTACTTCGGGCAGCCGGGCGCCGCGCTCACCGCACTGGCGGGAACCGGCGTGGAGGGAATCGCGCTCGACTTCACCTCCGGGACCGACGCCGCCGCGGTGGCGGCGCTGCCCGAGTTGGCGGGCAAACTGGTGGTCGCGGGGGTGGTGGACGGTCGCAACGTGTGGCGCACCGATCTCGACCGTGCCGTGTCCACCCTCGGCACACTGCTGGGATCCGTTGAACACGTCGCGGTTTCGAGTTCCTGCTCGTTGCTGCACGTGCCCTACACCCTGGCCGCGGAGACGCGGCTGGACGAGCGGCTGCGGTCCTGGCTGGCATTCGGCGCGGAGAAGGTGGCCGAGGTCCGCCTGCTCGCGACCGGGCTGAGCGAGGGCACGGACGTCATCGAGGCCGACTTGGCCGCGGCGCGCGCGGCGCTGGCGTCGCGGAAGTCGGACCCGCGGCTGAACGACGCCCGCGTGCGGGCCAGGCTGGCCGAACTCGGGCCGGACGCCGCCCGGCGCGCCCCCGCCGAACAGCGCAGGGAACGGCAACGCGACCGGCTGCGGCTGCCCGCGCTGCCGACCACCACGATCGGCTCCTATCCGCAGACCGCGAGCATCCGGCTCGCGCGAGCGGCGCTGCGCAGGGGCGAGATCGATCAGGCGGAGTACGTGCGCCGGATGCGCGCCGAGATCGCGGACGTGATCGCGCTCCAGGAGCAGCTCGGGCTGGACGTGCTCGTGCACGGCGAGCCGGAGCGCAACGACATGGTGCAGTACTTCGCCGAGCAGCTCGACGGGTTCGCGGCGACCGAACACGGGTGGGTGCAGTCCTACGGGACGCGCTGCGTGCGGCCGCCGATCCTGTTCGGCGACGTGGCGCGGCGGGAACCGATGACCGTCGAGTGGATCGGCTACGCGCAGTCGCTCACCGACAAGCCGGTGAAAGGCATGCTGACCGGACCGGTGACCATTCTGGCGTGGTCGTTCGTGCGCGACGACCAGCCCGCGAGCGAGTCCGCCCGCCAGGTGGCGCTGGCGATCCGGGACGAGACCGTGGACCTGGAGTCGGCGGGCATCCGGATCATCCAGGTGGACGAGCCCGCCCTGCGGGAACTGCTTCCGTTGCGGGCAGCCGACCAGCCCGACTACCTGAAGTGGTCGGTGGCGGCGTTCCGGCTCGCGACCTCCGGGGTGTCGGATGCGACGCAGATCCACACGCACCTGTGCTACTCGGAGTTCGGTGAGGTGATCGATGCGATCGCCGGGCTGGACGCCGACGTCACGTCGATCGAAGCGGCGCGCTCCCGCATGGAGGTGCTCGACGACCTCAATGCGGCGGGATTCGACCTCGGTGTCGGGCCGGGTGTCTACGACATCCACTCGCCCCGGGTCCCCGCTGTCGAGGAGATCACCATGGCGCTGCGCGCCGCGCTGAAAGCCGTTCCAGCCGAACGACTCTGGGTGAATCCGGACTGCGGGCTGAAGACCAGGGGACGCGTCGAGGTGGAGGCCGCGTTGCGCAACATGGTCGCCGCGGCGGCAGCGGTGCGGTGATCCGCACCTGACCGGAGGCCGGTGCCCCTTCGCCGCGCGGAGGGGCACCGGATCTTCCGCGCTCAGTCGGATTCCGGTTCCGGCCGGGGCGGCTGCCGCCGCCGCAAGCTGTACCGATCACAGGGCTCCTCGCGCCGCGTCACCGGCAACTCCCGCGCCCGCGGCCGCATCCCCCGCCGCCACGCCGTATGACACCCAGAACAACGCTCCACCGGCCACCCCTCCTCAAACGTCGGCTACCGTCTTCCCCTCTTGTCCTACTTCGACGCACCCGCCCTCGATTCGGTTCCATCCGATTCCGAAGTCGTGCGCACGGACGAATGTCATTGTGGCCATGTAACTTCCATTGTCATCGCACCGGAGCGACGGCCCGGCGCCACTGCCGAATCCGAGGACGATCCGTTCGACCGAGCCCGGTACTACAGGCCGAAGGCGCGGTTGATGGCGGCCATGTCGAAGTAGTCGCGCCAGATGGTGATGGCGCCGTCGACGACTTCGAAGAAGCCCATGACGGGGAGTGGCGTATCGCGACCGGCGGAGCGGAGGGTGTCGGTGCGTTCGTTCATGACCACGTTGCCGGACGCGATTTGATGGTGGATGTCGAAATCGATGGCGTCGAAGGTGGTCAAGAAGCCTGCGATGAAGTCCCGGATGGCCGTGCGGCCGACGATGGGTTCCATCGGGATGTTGTGGTAGACGGCGTTCTCGGCGAAGTAGGCGCTGATCCGATCCGGGTCGGGGTCGGACCAGCTCCGGCACATCGCACGCACGAGTTCGTCGGGGTCGGGCATTCGCTTGCTCACTTTCCTGCTACCGGAGGGCGGGGCGCCGAACCCTACGATTCAACCAAGCAATCGCTCGGTTGGGAAGAGATCCGGCCGCGTCGAGCCCTCCGGCGGCAGGTCCGGGTCAGCGGCTGACGACCAGCTCCCGCTGCGGTACCCCGTTGTACTCCGACAGCGGCCGGATCAGCGCGTTCGCGGCCACCTGCTCGATAATGTGGGCGGTCCACCCGGTGATCCGGCTCATCACGAAGATCGGCGTGAACATCGCGATGTCGAACCCCATCAGGTAGTAGGCGGGTCCGGCGGGAAAATCCAGATTCGGCTTGATGCCGGTGGCCTCGTCCATCGCGCGTTCCAGCGCGGCGCACACCCGCAGCCAGCGCGAGCCTCCGGTCACCGCCGCGACCTGTTCCAATTCCGCCCGCATGGTCGGCACCCGGGAATCACCGTTGTGGTAGACCCGATGCCCGAAGCCCATCACCTTCTGCTTGTCGGCGAGTCTGGCACGCACCCATTCCCCGGCCAGCTCCGGTTCGCCGATCTCCAGCAGCGCGTGCATGACGGCCTCGTTGGCGCCGCCGTGCAGCGGGCCCTTCAGCGCCCCGATCGCGGCCGTGACCGCGCTGTAGATGTCCGACCGTGTGGAGGTCACCACGCGCGCGGCGAACGTGGAGGCGTTGAAGCCGTGCTCCGCGTACAGGATCAGCGACGTCTCGAACGCCCGGACGATCCGCGCATCGGGTACCGCGCCGAAGCACATGTTCAGGAAGTTCGCCGCGAACCCCAGGTGCGAATGCGGCGCGACGGGCTCCAGCCCGCGGCGCCGCCGCATGTCGGCGGCGATGACGGTCGGCAGCACCGCGGTCAGGCGCAGCGCCTTGGCCAGCAGCGCCCGCTGCGTGGCGACCTCGGAGAGATCCTCCTGCGGGTCCTCGGCCCCCAGATAACTCACCACCGTCCGCACCACGTCCATCGGATGACAGGAGTCGGGCATCTTCTCGATCAGCGAGAGGACCGACCGGTCGACCCGCCGCTGGGCGCGTTCGCGCTGACACAGCAACTCGAGTTGAGCGGCGTCGGGCAGTTCGCCGTACCACAGCAGGTACGCGACCTCCTCGAATCCACAGTGCCGCGCCAGATCCGGCACCGCGTAGCCGCGATAGGTCAACGAGTTGGTCTCCGGCACCACCTTCGAGATGGCGGTGGTGTCGACCACCACTCCGGCCAGACCTTTCTTGATTTCGGTCATGTCGCTCACTCGCTCACGGTGAAGTTGAATACGCCTGCGTCGAAGGCGTTGTATTGCTCGTAGCGCAGCAGTTCGTAGAGCCGGGACCGGTGCTGCATGGTTCCCAGCAGCGCGGCCTGCGTCCCGGTGCGGTCGATCTCGCGCAGCCCTTGCTCCACGGCGTACATGGCCAGGCGCAGCGTCGTCACCGGATAGATGACCGCGTTGTAGCCGAGGTCCTCGAGCGCCTGCGCGGACAACAGCTCGGACTTGCCGAACTCGGTCATGTTGGCCAGCAGCGGGATGCGCACCGCGGCACGGAATCGGGCGAACTCCGCAGCGTCGGCCAGCGCTTCGGTGAAGATCAGGTCCGCGCCCGCGTCCGCGTAGGCCTTGGCCCGATCGATCGCGGCGGCCAGTCCTTCGGTGCCGCGCGCGTCGGTGCGCGCGCAGACGACGAAGTCCGGGTCGCGGCGGGCCGCGACGGCTGCGCGCAGGCGCCGCACCATGTCCTCGACCGGCACGACGGCCTTGCCGTCGAGGTGACCGCAGCGTTTCGGGTTGACCTGATCCTCGATGTGACAGCCGGCCAGTCCGGCGTCCTCCAGGAGGGTCACCGTGCGCGCGGCGTTCATCGGCTCCCCGAAGCCGGTGTCGGCGTCGACCAGCACCGGGAGGTCGGTGACCCGGGCGATCTGGCGCCCTCGCTCGGCGACCTCACCGAGCGTGGTCAGACCGATGTCGGGCAGGGCGAGCTCGGCCGACACCACCGCGCCGGAGACGTACACGCCTTCGAACCCGATCTCCTGGATCAGCCGGGCCACCAGCGGATCGAACGCGCCGGGCAGCCGTTGGATCCGCCCCGAGCCGAGACCGGCGCGAAAGGCCGCGCGCTTCTGCCCCGCGGGCGTCGCCGACGCCAGCAGGCCGGTCATCGCGCCCACCGCCCTACGGTCGTCGCATCGCCGAAGCCGAGCCGCTGCTGCGACCGATCACCGGCATCGACGACGCGCGCTGCCGCGCCGGCGAACTGCTCGCGCAGGGCTACCGGCCGCACGGATCGCCCGCCGTCGGCTTCGACGGCCAGAACGTGATCGCCGCGCAGGCGGTGATCCGGGACGAGAACCGACGCTCGCATCAGAAGATCCCTTCGGCGATCCGCGGCGCCCGGGACAGCACCTCGCCGGACACGGTGAGCGTCAGTTGGTCCAGCTCACCGGCGGCCAGCTCCGGCGTCCGCTGGGCCGCGTCGAGAAAGCGCTCCTGCTCGGCCTCGTCCAGCACCCCCTCGGTCAGCGTCCGGAACTTGGCGATGTACTGCGCCCGCCCGAACGGACGCGCTCCCAGCGGATGCGCGTCGGCGACGGCCAATTCGTCGACGATCGTCTCCCCGCTCACCAGCGTGACGACGGCGCGCGCGCCGAAGGCCTTCTCGCGGGGGTCGGTGGCGTGGTAGCGCCGGGTCCACTCCGGGTCCTCGGCCGTGCTGATCTTGCGCCACAGTGCGACGGTGTCCGGCCGCAGCGCCCGCTGCGGCGCGTAGGACCGCTCGTGGTGCCAGGTCCCGTCCTGCAAGGCCACCGCGAAGATGTAGGGCACCGAGTGATCGAGGGTCTCGCGGCTGGCGTGCGGATCGAACTTCTGTGGATCACCGGAACCGGTGCCGATCACCACGTGCGTGTGATGGCTGGTGTGCAGCACGATCGAGGCGATCAGCGCCGGATCACCGATCCGCGTTCGCATCCGGCACGCGAGATCGATCGGCGCCTGACTCTGGTATTCGGCCGAGTGCTGCTTGGTGTAGCTGTCCAGGATCGCGCGCTTGGCCTCGCCGGGGCCGGGCAGCGGCACCAGGTATTCGGCGTCCGGCCCGCCGAGCAACCGGGCGATCACGCCGTCGGCGCCCTCCCAGATCGGCGCGGGCGCACCCTCGCCGCGCAGGGCGCGATCCACCGCCTCGACCGCCATCTTGCCCGCGAAGGCGGGGGCGTATGCCTTCCAGCTGGAGATCTCTCCCTTGCGGGACTGCCGCGTCGCCGTTGTGGTGTGCAGCGCTTGGCCGAGCGCCTGGTAGATGGTCTCGGTGTCGAGCCCGAGCAGCGTGCCGATGCCCGCCGCCGCGGAGGGGCCGAGGTGGGCGACGTGGTCGATCTTGTGTTCGTGCAGGCAGATTCCGCGCGCGAGGTCGATCTGGATCTCGTAGCCGGTGGCCAGCCCGCGGATCAACTCGGCGCCGCTGCGACCGAAATGCTGGGCGACGGCGAGGATCGGCGGAATGTTGTCACCCGGATGCGAGTACTCCGCGGCGAGGAACGTGTCGTGGAAGTCCAGCTCCCGCACCGCGACGCCATTGGCCCAAGCCGCCCACTCCGGCGAAACCCGCTGCCCGGCCGGCAGGCCGAAGACCGTGGCCCCGCGCCTGCCCGTGCGCGGCCGGTAGGGCTGCGCGGTGGCCTGGGCGCGCGCCGCGGTCACGGGGCGGCGCGTCAGCGAAGCGGCGGCTACCGCGGCGTTGTCGATGATCCGGTTGACGATCATCGCGCCGACTTCGGCGGTGACTTCGACCTGGTCGACCGCCACTTCGGCGATCTTGGCGGCGAGATGCTCCGAGCGCGGGAACTCCTCGGCGGCGGAACGGGCCCGTACGATGTGCGTTTTCATGCATCCTCCAGGACACGGCGACGTATTTCTCTTCGCACGCTACGCAGATCGGACAGGACACTTAATACCTCGCAAAAGCATATTTTCGTGGATAAGAACGCGTGTTTTTGCGATGATTGCGAATAAGCGCAGCTACCATCGTGCACGTGCGCAAGATGTATGCGGGCGCCCGGCTTCGGCGATTGCGCGAAGAGCGGAGGATGACTCAGGCGGCTCTGGCGAAATCGCTGGACCTGTCGCCGAGCTATCTCAACCAGCTCGAGCGCGACCAGCGCCCCCTCACCATTCCCGTACTGCTGAAACTGAATTCCACCTTCGACCTGGACGTCCAGTTCTTCGCCGCCGATTCGGACGCGCGTCTCGTGTCCGACCTGCACGAAGTGCTGGTGGACGCGGCGGGCGGGCACACCGCGCCGCTGACCGAAGTCGAGGAGCTGGCGACCCGTCAGCCGGAGGTCGCCAGGATCGTGGTCGCGATGCATCGCCGACTACGCGCCGCCACCGATCAGCTCGACCTGCTCTCCGCACGGGTCTCCGCGCCCGCGGGCGCGCCCGGGGTGCCGATGCCCTACGAGGACGTCCGGGACTTCTTCTACGACCACCACAATCACATTCCACAGCTGGACATCGCCGCCGAGCAGCTGTTCGAGAATTCAGGGCTCACCATCGGCTCCCTCGATCGCCAGCTCGCCCGGATCGCCGAGGAACGCGCCGGCGTGACCGTTCTGGTGCGCGGCGACGGGGCAGACCCGACCGTTCCCAAACGGCACTACGACCCGGAGACCAGGACGCTCACCCTCGCCCGGCGGTTGCGCCCCGGCCAGCGCGCCTTCCAGATCGCCACCACGCTCGGCTTCCTGCTGTACGGGGCGGAGCTGGACGGCGTCTTGGCCGAAACCCCGTCGCTGACCGGCGAATCCCGCACGCTGGCGCGGATCGGGCTGGCCAACTATTTCGCGGGCGCGCTGGTGCTGCCGTACGGGCGATTCCTGCGCTCGGCCGAGGAACTGCACTACGACATCGATCTGCTCGGCCTGCGTTTCGAGGTCGGTTTCGAAACCATCTGTCATCGGCTCAGCACCTTGCAGCGGCAGGGACAACGCGGCGTTCCCTTCTTCTTCGTGCGCACCGACCGCGCGGGCAACATCTCCAAACGCCAGTCCGCCACCGCGTTCCATTTCTCCCGGGTCGGCGGCAGTTGCCCGCTGTGGGTGGTGCACGAGGCCTTCGCGCATCCCGGCCGCATCCTCACCCAGATCGCCGAGATGCCCGACGGCCGCCGCTATCTGTGGGTCGCCCGCACCGCCGCGATCGCACCGCACGGTTTCGGCACCGCGGCGAAGAACTTCGCGATCGGTCTCGGCTGCGACATCGAGTACGCCGACCGCTTGGTGTACTCGGCCGGGTTACAGCTGGACGATCCGGGCACCCCGGTCCCCATCGGCGCGGGCTGCAAGGTATGCGAACGTCCCGCGTGCCCGCAACGCGCCTTCCCGCACATCGGCAGCCCGTTGGCGGTCACCGAATACACCAGCACCGACCTGCCCTACCCGCGCGTCGGGCGCTGAGCGGTTCCGATCCCGGCGAGCTTGTCCGGATTCGCCACGGCGTAGATCGCCCCGATCAGCTCGGTGGCAGCGTCGACTTCGAGCACGACCACCGCGAACAGCGCGCCCGCCGCGAAGATCAGCACGGCCTGGTCACCGTTCACCACACGGTGTCCGATGCCGAGATCGGGCACATAGCCGCGCACTTTCGGACTGGCGATCAGGCGAGCGACCTTGTCCCGGCCGTGGACCGGCCGCAGCGCGGCGTGGCGCTTGCCGCCACCGTCGGACCAGAACGCCACGTCCGGGGCGAGCAGTTCCAGCAGTCCGGCCAGGTCGCCGTCCACTTGGGCGGCGAGGAATTTCTCGGTCACCCGCCGCTGGGTGCGCGGGTCGGCGCGGCGGCGCGGCCGCCGGGCGTGCACGTGCTCCCGGGCGCGATGCGCGAGCTGACGAATCGACGCGGGCGCGCGACCGAGCATTTCGGCGATGTCGGTGTGCGGATAACCGAACACCTCGTGCAGCACGAACACCGCCCGCTCCAGCGGAGTGAGCGTCTCCAGCACCACGAGCACCGCCATGGACACCGACTCCGCGCGCAGCGCGCCCTGCGCGGCGTCCTCGCCGAGATAGTCGCTCGCCGTGTCGGCGACCAGCGGCTCGGGTAGCCACGGGCCGACGTAGGTCTCCCGCCTCCGGTCGATCGCCGCCCGCCGGGCGAGCGCCTGGTTGACCGCGATGCGCACCAGATACGCCCTGGGATGCCGGATCTCGGCGCCGCCGTCGCGCACGCGCGCGACCCAGGACAGCCAGGTCTCCTGCAGCACGTCCTCGGTGTCGGCGACGCTCCCGAGCATCGGGTAGACCAGCGAGAACAGCAGCTCCCGGTGATCGGCGAACACCCCTGTGGCGGCCTCGTCCGCGGTCTCCGTCATGGGTTCTCCTTCGCTCTCACAGATAGGAGCGAGACAGCCGCGGATTTCGTGATGCCATTGCCCGAACTGTGATCCGTCTCTCGCCCTGTCACACTCGCACGCCGCCGCGGACTCTCGGTTCGCAACGGACGACAACGTCCGCCTGGAGAGAGGACATCGGAGTGCGCGCACCAACCGAAACACCATCGTTCCTGGCCACCCGCCGCGGCAAACTCACGCTGGCGCTGCTGTGCACGGTCGCCTTCCTGGACTTCGTCGACGGGTCCATCGTCAACGTCGCATTGCCGACCATCCAACGCGAGCTGGGCATGTCGGTGCCGACACTGCAATGGGTGACCAGCGCTTACCTGCTGACCTACGGCGGGTTGCTACTGCTCGGCGGCAGACTGGCCGATCTGCTCGGACGGCGCCGGGTCCTGACGGCGGGCACCGTGGTCATCGGCTTGGCCTCCGCGCTCGGCGGACTCGCCGACAGCAGTGGGCTGCTGATCGGGGCCCGCTTCGCCCAGGGCATCGGCGCGGCGTTGATGCTGCCCGCCGCCCTGTCGATTCTCACCACCAGTTTCCGGGAAGGCTCCGATCGTCACACCGCGGTCGGGATCTGGGGCGGCGCGGCCGGTCTGGCCTCGGCGGCCGGGGTGTTCCTGGGCGGGGTGATCACCGAAGGACCGGGGTGGCGCTGGGTCTTCTACGTGAACACGCCGGTCTGCGTGCTCGTCCTGGTGACGATCCCGTTGCTGATCCCGAACGACCAGCGCAATGACCTCCGGCGCGGATTCGACGTCCCGGGGACGTGCTTGGCGACCGCGGGCCTGATGACACTCGTCTACGGCTTGGTGAAAGCCCCGGAATACGGTTGGGACGACGCGCGCACGATCGGTGTGCTGGGCATCGCGGTCGCACTGCTCGTCGCGTTCGTCGTCAACGAGCGCACCGCCGCCGACCCGCTGGTCCCGCTGTCGATCTTCGGCATTCGCGGATTGGCCGCGGCCAACCTGACGCACTTGGTGATCGCCGCGGGCATGCTCTCGATGTTCTTCTTCGTCACCCTGTACATGCAGACCGTGCTCGGTTACGGGGAATTCGAGGCGGGTGTCGCCTATCTGCCGGTGAGCTGCACGATCGGCGTCGCCGCCGGATTGGCGACGAAGTACTTCGCCAAGACCGGAACCCGGATCTTCACCGTGCTCGGGTCGCTGCTGTGCGGGCTGGGCGTGCTGCTGCTGTCGCGCATGTCGGTCGACGGCTCCTACCTCACCGACCTGCTGCCGGGGATGCTGGTGATGTCGGTGGGGGCGGGCGCGGTCTTCGTCGCGAACACCACCGCGGCGAACGCGGGCGTGCCCGCCGAGCAGGCCGGTCTGGCCGCCGCGCTGCTCAACACCGGCCAGCAACTGGGCGGGGCGCTGGGACTGGCGGTGCTCACCGCCGTGGCGACCTCGCACACCAACGCGCTTCTGGCGGCCGGTCACGCGCCGATCGAGGCGATGAACGCGGGATTCGGGCGGGCACTTTTCGTCGGTGGCGTCATCGGGGTGGTCGCCGCGATCGTGGGGTTGTGGACCGTCAACGCGCGGGGAGACGCCGGGGCCGGCGCATCGGCCACCGAAACCGCGACGGTCTGAGCCGGCCGGAAATCCGACAGCTCCGGCCACGTCGGTGTTGGCGACCACGTCATTTACACGGTTCGAGGCCGGCTATCTGCCGGTGGCACCCGCGACTCGGCGATGCATCAGGACTTGGCCAGATACTCCAGTCGCTCGGAGTCCACGGCGGCGTGCATCATCCCGGCCAAACCGGGATGATCGCGCAGTCCCGGGTCGGCGGCCACCACGGCCCGCGCGAAATCCTGGGCGGCGGTGATGACCTCGAGGTCGTCCAGCAGTGACAGCAGCCGCAGCGAACGGGCCGTGCCGGACTGGGCGGCCCCCAGCACGTCGCCCTCGCGGCGGGTGCGCAGGTCGAGCACCGCGAGTTCGAAGCCGTCGTTGGTCGCCGCGACCGCGTCCAGCCGCGCCATGGCCGACCCGCCCGGCGCGGCGTCGGTGACCAGCAGGCACAGACCTGGGTGCTGCCCCCGGCCGATCCGGCCGCGCAGCTGATGCAATTGGCTGACGCCGAACCGGTCCGCGTCGACGATCACCATCACCGTCGCGTTGGGCACGTCCACCCCGACCTCGACCACCGTGGTGCACACCAGCACGTCCACCGATCCGTCGTTGAACGCGCGCATCACCTGGTCTTTCTCGTCGGCGGGCAGTCTGCCGTGCAGCAGGCCGACCCGCACGCCCGACAGCGGCCCGCCGCGCAGCATCTCGAACACGTCCAGCACGGCCTGGGTGGTCGGGCCGTCTTTCTCCGCGTCAGCGGATTTCGAGCGCCCGTTGCGGGACTTGCCCGTCGCTTCCTCGTCGTCGCCGATGCGCGAACACACCACGTACGCCTGGCGTCCGGCGGCGACCTCCTCCACGATGCGCTCCCAGGCCCGATCCACCCAGTTCGGATGCTGCCTGCGCGGCACCACCTTGGAGACGATCGGCGAGCGGCCTCTCGGCAGTTCGGTCAGCGTGGAGGTCTCCAGGTCGCCGAGGGTGGTCATCGCGATGGTGCGCGGGATCGGCGTCGCGGTCATCACCAGCAGATGCGGGCTGGCGCCCGCTTTCGCCTTGGCGCGCAGGGCGTCCCGTTGCTCCACGCCGAAGCGATGCTGCTCGTCCACCACCACCATGCCGAGATCGAAGAACTCGACGTTGTCCTGGATCAGCGCGTGCGTGCCGATCACGATGCCCGCCTCGCCGGTCACCGCCTCCAGCAGCGCGGCCTTCTTCGCCGCGGCCGACATCGAGCCGGTCACCAACGTCACGCGGGTGGCGTGGTCGGCCGCGCCCAGCTCGCCCGCGGCACCCAGTTCACCGAGCATGCCCCGAAGCGAACGATAGTGCTGCGCGGCGAGCACCTCCGTCGGGGCGAGCAGGGCGCACTGCAGGCCCGCGTCCACCACCTGCAACATGGCGTGCAAGGCGACGATCGTCTTGCCGGAACCCACCTCGCCTTGCAGCAACCGATGCATCGGCTGCTCGCGGGCCAGATCGGCGGAGATCTCGGCGACGACCTGCCGCTGGCCCGCGGTGAGCTCGAAGGGCAAGCGCTTGTCGAACGCGGCGGCGATGCCGTCGGCGCGCGGCGCGCAGGCGCGTGCGCGCCGCCCGGACACCTCGTGCCTGCGCTCGGCCAGCACCAACTGCAGGGCCAGCGCCTCGTCGAAACGCAACCGGTCGCGGGCCTGATCGATGTCGGACTTGCGCTCGGGCAGGTGGATCAGGCGCAGCGCGTCGGACAGGTTCGGCAGCGCGCGTTCGGCGCGCATGTCCTCCGGCAGCGGGTCATCGAGCGGATCGAGCTGGTCGAGCACCTGCCGCACACACGCGAGCACATCCCAGCTCTGCACCTTGGCGGTCGCCGGGTAGACCGGGATGAACTCGCGCTCCATGAACGAGGTGTCCACTCCTCCCGCGCCTTTGGCGCTGTGCGCCAAGCCGCGCAGGTCGCCGCCGCCGCGCACCTTCGTCAGCGCGCCGACCGTGTCGTCCTCGCCCTCGGTCTCCGGCAGGATCAGGTAGCCGGGGTGGCTGAGGTTCCACTGGCCGGGGCGCCAGTAGTTCACCGTGCCCGACATCATCGCGCGCAGACCTTCGCGGACGACGTACTTCACCTTGTCGCCGTTGAAGAAGGTGACGTCGACACCGCGCCCGGACCCGGTGTCGAGCACCACCTTCAGCAGCGACCCGCGGCGGTTGCGCATCGGCCGCAGGTCGGCCTTGGTGATCCGTCCGATGACCGTGATGTGCGAACCGTCCTCGGGCGCCTCCTCGGTGAGCGGCTGCCCCTGCGTGGCGTAGCGCAGCGGGTAGTGCCGCAGCAGGTCCTCCACGGTCTGCATGTCGAACGCGTCCGCCAGCGAGGCCGCCGCCTTCGCTCCGAGGACGTGGTCGAGCCGGTCGCCCAGTGCCACCATGCGCTACTCCACTCCGATCTGCACCGAATCGCCCTGCTGCCCACCGGAATACACGATCACCTCGACACCGGGAAACCGCAGCGCGATGTGGGCGGCCAGTTCGTCGCCCAGCCCCTCCGGCGCGGCCGCTCCGACCAACAGGGTGACCAGCTCGCCGCCGAAGGCGAGCAGCCGGTCCAGCAGCGTCCGTCCGGCCGTGCGCACGTCGCGCTCGATCACGACGACGTCGTGCCCGGCCAGCCCGAGTCCGTCGCCCGGCTCGCAGGTGCCGACCATGGTGAGCGCGCGTTCGGTGGCCGCGCGCAGCGCTCCCCAGCGCGTCGTGGCCGCCGCCTCCGACATGGCGAAAGCGTCGTCGACCGCGATCCGGCCGCGGTCGTGCACCGCCAGCGCGGCCAAGCCCTGCACCATCGACGCGCTCGGCAGCAGCAGCACGTCGCGGTGGGCGTCGCGCGCCGCGACACCGACCGCGACCAGTTCGTGCGCGGGCAGCGCTCCGTTGGGCAGCACGAGGACTTCGCGGTTCGGCATCCGGCGGATCGCGGCCAGCAGCGTCGTCGCGGTGACCGGCTCGTCGCCCGCCAGCACCACGGCGCCCGCGTCCTCGAAGAGAGCCGCCGCGCCCGCGCCTGCGACCACCGCGAGAACGCCGCGATCGGCGGGAGTGCCGGGGGGCCGCGCCGCGGCGGAACCGAGCGCACCGACCACCACCTGGGTCGAATCGGCGGCCGGGGCGGAAATCGCGCTGTCTCCGGCTCGGGTCGGCCAGGTTCGCGCGTCACAGGCGCGGGCGGCGAAGTTCGGGTCGCTTCGGGTGACCGCTCCCCCATCGCGGTGGTGCCCGGACCATACGTCTCGGTGCGACCCGTAGGCGACGTTCTCGACGCGGATCCGGCTGAGCGTGCCCGCCGCGATGCCCACCTCCACGGCCGCGCCCGCGTCGGCACAGTGCACATGCGCCGACCAGCAACCGCCGCCGTCACCCACGACCACCACCGAGTCGCCGAGTTCGCCGAGCCGGGCCCGCAGCGCGGCCACCCTCGACTCGTCCGAGTCGGCCAGCAGATACATCACCTCGTACTGCGGTTCGGCGTCGCCCGCGGACGCGGATCGCACCGCGGGCGGCCGTGGGTATTCGGGCCGCGCGGGTGCCTCGCCCCTCGTCATCGTGACCAAGCTGTCCAGCAGCACGACCAGCCCACGGGCGCCTGCGTCCACGACGCCGGCCTCCCGCAGCACACCCAGTTGAAACGGAGTGTCACCGAGCGCCTCGGCCGCACCGTCGGCCGCGGCCAGCGCCACGCCCGCCAGCGCCTGATCCGGGCATCCCGCCGCCGCCGCGGAGGCGCGGTCCAGCACGGTGAGGATGGTCCCTTCGATCGGCACGCTCAGCGCCTCACGCACCAGCTCCGAGGCCCTGGCCAGCGCGACGCGCAGGCTGTCGGCCGTGAACGGACCGCCGTCCACCGCCTCCGCGACGCCCCGCAGCACCTGGGACAGGATGATCCCGGAGTTGCCGCGTGCGCCGGTGGTCGCGCCGTGCGCCATCGCGACGGCGACGGCATGGGCCGCGCTCGCGCCGGTGGTCGCCCGCGCCGCGGCCGCTTCTCCCGCCTCGACCGCGGCTCGCATGGTGGCCAGCAGGTTGGTGCCGGTGTCCGCGTCCGGGACGGGGAAGACATTGAGTGCGTTGATCTCCTCGCGCCGATGTTCCAGGCCGGCGAGACAGGTGCGGCCCCAGCACAGCAAAGCCGTGCCGTCCAGCACCTCTCGCGCTCCCGACGCCGTCACCGCGCTCCCTTCCGCCTCCTGCGCACCACCGCCCGCCAGGTTAGCGGGCGCTCCCGACACACGACCGGTAAGACCGCGCCATAGAATGGAGGTGCTCCGGCGACCGCTCCGGCACTCCTGCCAGGGGACCGGTTTGGTGGATCGGTACCGGCACAGCTACCCTTGCAGGGTTGCCTCGCGCGGCCGTCACCGGTCAGCGCTGGTCGGCTTCCCAGCCGGCAGGGCACACACTCGACATTGCACGAGGGCGCGCCGCATCGCGAAAGCGGCGGTCCCCACCATTGACATGAAGGAGTTCGCGACTATGGCTGCCGTCTGCGACGTCTGCGCCAAGGGCCCCGGCTTCGGGAAGTCGGTCTCGCACTCGCACCGGCGCACCAACCGTCGTTGGAACCCGAACATCCAGACCGTTCGCGCGCAGGTCGCCCCGGGCAACACCCGCCGCATGAACG
The DNA here is from genome assembly GCF_000308415.1 of Nocardia asiatica NBRC 100129. GTDB lineage: Bacteria > Actinomycetota > Actinomycetes > Mycobacteriales > Mycobacteriaceae > Nocardia > Nocardia asiatica. The sequence continues at coordinate 22,908 of NZ_BAFS01000194.1, forward strand.
TGTGCACCTCCTGCCTGAAGGCGGGCAAGGTCGTCCGCGGCTGATCCGCCCAGCTGACCGCCGAACGCCCCGGCACCCGTTTCGGGTGGTCCGGGGCGTCGTCATGACTGCGGGGCCTCGGCGAGCGGGCCAGCGGTGACGGAGCGACCCTGGCGAGTCCAGCCACTGGCCGCCGAACACACCTACCGCCTCGCCGAATGCCACATCTCCTGCTGGCGCGAGGCCTATCGGGGACTGGTGCCCGCGCACGTGCTCGACGCGTTCGACATCGGGCGGCGGGCCGAGCTGTGGGAGCGCGATCGGGTGCGCTACCCGGGCCGCACGCACGTCGCGATCGTCGACGACGTGGTGATCGGTTTTTCCAGCGCGGGCCCGCCCGGCGACGCGGACGCGGTCACACCGCTCGAACTGCAAGCCCTCTATGTGCGCTCCCGCTGGCACGGCAGCGGCGTAGCCGACGACCTGATGCGCGCCGCCCTCGATCCGGCCGCTCCGTGCTCGCTGTGGGTGTTCGAGCAGAACGGGCGCGCCCAGGCGTTCTACCGCAGGCATGGTTTCGTGCTCGACGGCACGCGCAAGATCGAACCGTTCACCGCCGCGGTGGAGGTGCGTATGGTGCGCACGCCGACGAGGCGCGCGGACTCCGTCGCGGAAGACATCAATCAGACGTAATTCCGCCAACGCTCCGATCACCGCGAACGACCAACTGCACGTCCGGCCGCATCCAACGGCGGGACCCCACCCGCGCTCCGGCCATACACGAATAATCGGAGGACCGGCTCGGGCTACGGCCGGGACGGCGCTTCGACCGCGCTCCAGCCGACCGTCCGGCTGTGCCCGTTAAGGTGCACACCATGACCTCCACCGAGCAAGGCGGGTACGTGACGACCGTCGACGGCGTCCTCCAGATCACCATCGCCACGTCCGCCAACGGCACGTCCATGGACTTCGCGGGTATCAACGCCGGCACCGCCGCGCTGCGCTCGCTCGGCTCCGAGGTGGGCGCGGTGCTGCTGCGTGGCACCGGCGCCAACTTCTGCGCGGGCGGTGACGTGCGCGGCTTCGCCGCCGCGCGGGATCGCTCCGCGCACATCCACGCGCTGGCCACCGACCTGCACGAGTTCGTCCGCGCCCTGGACGCCGTCTCGGTGCCGGTGGTGGCCGCGGTCCAGGGTTGGGCGGCGGGGGCGGGGATGAGCCTGGTCTGCCTGGCCGATATCGCCCTCGGCGGCGCGAGCACCAAGCTGCGCCCGGCCTACCCCGGCATCGGTCTGAGCCCGGACGGCGGCATGTCCTGGACGCTGCCGCGCGTCGTCGGGCGGGCGCGGGCCCGCGAGATCCTGCTCACCGACGCGATCCTCGACGCCGACGAGGCGGTACGCGCGGGCGTGCTGAGCAGGCTGGTCCCCGACGACGAGATCGTCGAGCAGGCGCAACAGCTGGCCCGCGCCCTCGCGAACGGACCGCGTTCCACCCATGCGAGCATCAAAGCATTGCTGCGGCAGTCGGATAACGCGACGCTGAGCGAGCAGCTCGACAGCGAGCGCGAGGGAATCGCCGCGGCCGTCGGCTCGGCCGCCGGACGTGAGGGCGTCGACGCGTTCGTCGCGAAGCGCAAACCCGACTACGCCGGGCTCGCCTGACCGGACGTCACTCCCGGGTCGAGAGCACGAATTTCGCCACCGCGTCGGTGAACGAGTCGTTGTCGTCACCGGCGGCGGTGTGCGCGGCGCCGCCGATCTCCACCAGCTGGGCGTGCGGCACCAGCCGCTGGAACGCTTCGGCGCCCTCGGCGCTCACCACGTCCGAGCGCATGCCGCGCACCAGCAGCACCGGGATGCGCAGCGCCCGCGCCGCGTCCTCCATCGGCTCGATCATCGCCGAGGGGTCTTCCGGCCGGTCGCTGAGCATGTCCGGATCCCAGTGCCAGTACCAGCGACCGTCCCGCTCACGCAGGTTGCGCAGCAGGCCGTCGGTGTTCTTCGGCCGCGGGCGGTGCGGCAGATACTCGGCGACCGCGTCGGCCGCCTGTTCCAGGGTGTCGAAGCCGTCGCGATGCCTGCCGAGGAAGTCGATCACCCGGGCCACCCCTTCCGGCTCGGGCCTGGTCACGATGTCGACGAGCACCAGGGCGCTGATCGCGTCCCCGCCGGGCCGCGCGGTGGCGAGCAAGCCGGTGATCCCGCCCATGCTGGCCCCGACGACCACCGCAGGCGCGCCCAGCTGTTCCAGCACCAGCAGCAGGTCGTCCACCATGGTCTGGCGCCGGTAGTCGCGATCCGGCGCCCACGCGCTGTCACCGTGACCGCGGGCGTCGACGGTAACCACCCGCATACCCGACGCGCCGAGCCGCGCGCCGGTCTGCTTCCAGGAATGCCGGGTCTGCCCGCCACCGTGCAGGAAGACGACGAGCGGGCCGTCGACCGGACCGAACTGATCGGCGGCCAGCTCGATTCCGCCCGAACCGCGCAGCCGGAGCCGGGACGGTTCGAGAAGATTGTTCGCATTACTCACGATCTGTAGGATCGCACAACGCCGGTTCGCGCCGGCGCGAACCCGCCGAATCGGCGATTCAGCAGCCCAGATTGCCCACGAAGAACAGGCAGGCGATCTTCGCGTTCACCGACGCGGAGATGGTGGAGGAACCGGTGGAGGTGTATTCCTCGGCGACCGGAGCCGTCGTGCTCTCCGTGGCGGGCTCCAGCCGCAGCGGGGCCGCACCGGCGACAGCGGCGCCGCTGGTGAGTGCGGCACAGAAGGCCAGGGTCGCGGTAGCGCCGCGGAGGGTGGTGTTGTGCATGGAACAGCTCCTCACTCGTTTTCTCTAGGTCGATCACACACAGACGCCCGACTCAGGGCAGGCGCCAGTCAACCGGTTCGGCGCCCAGTTCGTCGAGCAATTCGTTCACTCGCGAGAAGGGGCGGGAACCGAAGAACCCACGCGACGCCGACAGCGGCGACGGATGCGCGGACTCGATATACGGGATCTCGGATTCGGCCAGCAGCGGCTTCAGCGTCGCGGCGTCCTTGCCCCACAGGATCGCCACCAAGGGCTCGTCCCTGGCGACCAGGGCGCGGATCGCCTGCTCGGTGACCGCCTCCCAGCCCTTGCCGCGGTGCGAGGCCGGCTTGCCGGGCGACACGGTGAGGACCCGGTTCAGCATCAGCACACCTTGGTCCGACCACGGGCTCAGATCGCCGCAGGACGGCGTGGGGTGGCCGAGATCCTTGCTGTACTCGGCGAAGATATTGGCCAGGCTGCGCGGGATCGGCGAAACGTCCGGCGCCACGGAGAAACTCAGACCCATCGGGTGGCCGGGCGTGGGGTAGGGATCCTGGCCGACGACGAGCACCCGCACCGCGTCGAACGGACGCTGGAAGGCGCGCAGGACGTTCTCACCGGACGGTAGGTAACCGCGGCCCGCGGCGTTCTCGGCGCGCAGGAATTCGCCCATGGCGGAGATCCGTTCCGCAACCGGCTCGAGTGCCTTCGCCCAGCCCGGATCCATGATTTCCGACAGTGGTTTCGCGCCCATGACCGCACAACTTAGCGTGGTCGGCCGTCAACTGACGAGTCCGCCCCACGGAACGATTCCCAGCCGCCGCCACCGGTCGGGGCCACGCCGTCGACCGTGAGCCCGCGACCGGCCACAACCCGCCCGATCGCGACCCATCCGGGCGGGAGCGGGCGGTCCGCGGCCCACGTGCCCGCGAAGGCGTGGTCCTCGCCACCGGTCAGGATCCATTGCGCCGCATCGGCATCCAGCCGGGCGGCGATTCGTTCCAGCGCCGGGTCGCGCAGCGCGGCCGAATCCAGCTCGATGCCGACGTCCGAGGCCGCGGCGATGTGCCCGAGATCCGCGAGCAAGCCGTCGGACACATCGGTCAGCGAATGCAGCCCGCGATCGGGCGCGCCGCCGAGCCCGCCCGATGCCGGGCTTTCGCGCAGCACATCCAGGACCATCGCGTAGGGCGGTTGCGGAACGCGATGCGCGGCAAGCGCTCCCGCGACCTCGGGGCCGGTCACCCCGGCCGTGAAGGCGTCCAAGCCCGCCGCCGACCAGCCGAGACGTCCCGCCACCGCGACGATGTCGCCCGCGCGCGCTCCGGACCTGGTGATCGGCGCGTCGCACGGGTCGCCGAACGCGGTGACGGAGATGACCAGTTCGCGGCTGCGAACCAGGTCACCTCCCGCGATGGACGCGCCCGCCCTGGCGGCCTCGGCCCACATGCCGTCCGCGAGTCCGTCCACCACCTCGAGCGGGGTGTCGGCCGGGCAGCCGAGCGCGACGACGAAGGCGGTCGGCGTCGCGCCCATGGCGACCACGTCGGCGGCGTTCTGCGCGATCGCCTTGCGGCCGACGTCCTCGGGAGCGGACCAGTCCAGGCGGAAGTGCCGATCCTGCACGAGCATGTCGGTGGTCACCACGAACCGGCCGTCCGGCGCCGCGACCAGCGCCGCGTCGTCGCCGGGACCGAGCAGCACGCCCGGCGCCTGCACCCGGCCCGCGTTGATGCGGTCGATCAGCGCGAACTCCCCGAGTTCACGCACTGTCCTCGGACCGCTACCGCCGCTGATGACCGATCCTTTCCGGCGCACTGCTTGCTGGAACGAGCCCGACGGTACCCTTTCAAGGGCACTCGAGTGCCACCGGGCCGGTCCACCGTTGCCGCCGCCGCGCGGCCGCCGACCGGGGCATCGACGCGCGAACGAGAAAGGATCGGTGAGCATGGCGGCGGATTCGCCGGACCGCGAATCGGCGGAGCACCGGGGCGAACCCCCGGACACCGCGACCGAATCCCGCAAGTCCGAGAGCACGGACCAACCGGCGGGCAGCGCCGACGCCGCTCCCTCCGGCGCCGCCGCATCGCGCAGCGCCTCCGGAGACTCGGCCGCGGACGGCAACGCCGAAGAGCCGACCGCCGCCGATAACAACGCCGAGGACTCGGCCGCGGCGACTCCCCACAGCAACGCCGAGGAACGGGGCGCCACTATCGACCCGAGCAATGCCGGAGAACTGACCCCCGACCAGAGTACGGCCGAAGAACCGACCGCCGACCAGGGCACCGCCACGGAACCGACCGCCGACGAGAGCGACGCCGAGGACTCGGTCGACGAGCCGGGCAACCCGCCCGAAGCGATTCCCGCACATCAGTACTCCCCCGCGATCATCGCGACCGCCGTGGCGCTTCCGGTCGTGCTCGTCGTCGCGGTCCTCGTGGCCGCCGTGCTCGCGCGTCGCGCTCCCGTGGAACGGGAACCGCTGGTGCTCGGTCCGGTCCCCGCCCCGGCGGCCGACGGCCCGGCCTGCGCCGCCCTGTTGCCCGCGCTGCCCGCGGAACTCGGTGAATTCACCAAATCGACGCTGGTCGAGCCCGCTCCGCCCGCCACCCGAGCGTGGCAGCGCGCCGAGGGCGGTGACGCGATCGTGCTGCGCTGCGGGCTGGATCGCCCACTGGAATTCCATCGCGCTTCGCCGTTGCAGGTCGTGAACGGCGTGCAGTGGTTCGAGGTCCGCGACCAAACCGCCGAAGTGAGCACCTGGTTCGCGGTCGACCGGGCGACCTATGTGGCTTTCACCGTCCCCGACGGCTCCGGTCCGACGCCGCTGCAGGAGGTTTCCGACACCATCACCGCCCACCTCCCGGCCCAGCCGATCGACCCGGGTCCGCTGCCGAACTGACGCGGAACTCAGGCCGTCCGGCACAGCACATCGAGGTCTCAGGTGACCGGCGATGTCGGCCCGGAGGAGCAACTGACGAAACTGTTGCGCCGTTCGAGTCCTACCGCAATCCGGTGCCGCGGGCGAGCGCGGTTTCGATCAGGGTGGTGACCAGCGCGGCGTAATCGACGCCGGTGGCCTCCCACATGCGCGGGTACATGGAGATCGCGGTGAAACCGGGCATGGTGTTGATCTCGTTGATCACCGGCCCCTGCTCGGTGACGAAGAAATCGACCCTGGCCAGGCCCTGGCAGTCGAGAGCTCCGAACGCTCGTACGGCCAGTTCCCGGATCTGGTCGGACACCGCGTCGTCCAGCTTCGCTGGGACGTCGAACTCGCAGACGTCATCGAGGTATTTGGTGTCGAAGTCGTAGAACTCGGGGCCTGCGGCGGTGGTGCCGGTCTCCGGCATCCGGATCTCCGCCACCACGCTCGCCTCGACCCGGCCGTCCGGGTACTCCAGGACTCCGCACTCCACTTCGCGTCCGACGATGCCCGCTTCCACGATCACCTTCGGGTCGTGCCCGCGCGCCACGGCGATGGCCGCGTCCAACTCGTCCCAGTCGGTCACCTTGGTGATGCCGATGGATGATCCGCCACGGGCCGGCTTGACGAACACCGGTAGCCCCAAGCGCAGCCGGTCCTGTTCGGCGACCGTGTCGGCGCCGGGCCGCAGCACCACCTGCACACCGATCGGCAGCCCCTCCGCAGCCAGCAGTTTCTTGGTGAATTCCTTGTCCATGCCCGCCGCGCTGGCCAGCACGCCGGGTCCGACATACGGAATTCCGGCCAGCTCCAGCATCCCCTGCAACGTGCCGTCCTCACCGAACGGTCCGTGCAGGATCGGGAACACCACGTCCACCGAGCCGAGAGCGGCGCCCGGATCGTCGAGCGCGATCAGCGCCCCCGAGCGGCTCGGGTCCGCGGCCAGGGTCAGCGCCGTGCCGGTGGCGTCGACCGACGGCAGGGCGCGATCGTGGATACCGAGCTCGGCCACATCCGAACCGCCGAGCACCCAGCGGCCCTCCGCGGTGATGCCGATCGGCACCACCTCGTACTTCTCCGGATCCAGGTGGCGCAGCACGCTGCCGGCCGATACGCAGGACACGGCGTGCTCGTTACTGCGCCCGCCGAACACCACAGCCACCCTGATCCGGTTCGTCATGCTCCGAACCGTACCCGTTTCGGTGCGCACTCCCACGGCTGACCGTCCCGGACAGTGCGGCCCGCGCCGCTGGCGGCCGGAGCCGGATCACTCCGGCTTCATCCGCCGCCCGAGCAGGTTGCCGACGGCTTCGCGCACGGAGAGCCCTTCGTGGCAGACCTGGTGCACCGAAGTGGTCAACGGCATCTCCACCCCGTGCCGCTCGGCCAGCGCGCGTACCGATGTGCAGGACTTCACACCCTCGGCCACCTGCCCATGAGTGGCCGACTGGGCGGCTTCCATGGACCCGCCCGCACCGAGCACATGACCGAAGGACCGGTTTCGCGACAGCGGCGAGGTGCAGGTGGCGACCAGATCCCCGACGCCGGCCAGTCCGGCCAGGGTGACCGGCTCCGCGCCCAGGGCCACACCGAGCCGGATGATCTCGGCCAGGCCGCGGGTGATCAGGCTGGCGATCGAGTTGTCACCCAAGCCCATTCCCGACGCGATGCCGCAGGCGAGCGCGATGACGTTCTTGCACGCGCCGCCGATCTCGCAGCCGACCACGTCGGTGTTGGTGTAGGGCCGGAAATATCCGGTCGCGCAGGCGTGCTGCACCGCGACCGCGCGGGCCTCGTCCGAGCAGGCGACCACGGTCGCGGCGGGCTGGCCCACCGCGATCTCGCGCGCCAGATTGGGCCCGGACAGCACCGCGATCCGGCTCTCGTCGGCCCCGGCGACCTCCCCGATGACCTGGCTCATCCGCAGCAGCGTGCCGGTCTCGATCCCTTTGGCCAGGCTCAGCAGCGTGGCATCGGCCGGGATCAATCCCTTCCACTCCGCGAGGTTCGCGCGCAGCGACTGCGACGGCACCGCCAGCACCACGATGTCGGCCCGTTCCAGCGCCACCGCGGGGTCATGGGTCGCGGCGATCGGCGGCAGCGGAATATCCGACAGGTAATCGGGATTGCGATGTTCGGAGGCCAGCGTCGCGGCGACCTCGGGCCGCCGGGCCCAGATGGTGACCTCCGTCCCCGCGTCCGCCAACACCTTCGCGAACGCGGTGCCCCATGATCCCGCGCCCAGCACTGCCGCCCTCGTCATCAGCCCAATATGCCATGGAAGGATTGCTCGCATGCGCCCGCACGCCGTGCATGCCGTGATCGCGGTCAAGAGCCTCGATCGGGCCAAGAGCAGACTGGCCGACCGGCTGCGCCCGGAGCACCGGGCCCGGCTGGTGCTGGCGATGCTCGCCGACACCGTCACCGCCACCGCGGCGGTCGGCGAAGTCGTGTCGGTCACCGTCGTCACGCCCGACCCGGCGGTCGCCGAGCTGGCGCGCACCCTCGGCGCCGACGTGCATCCGGAACCGCGGCAGCCGCACGCCGACGGCCTGAACGTCGCCCTGGCCGCCACCGCCGACGCGTTGCGCCGGGCGAACGGCCCGATCGACCTGCTCGCTCTGCAAGCCGATCTGCCCGCGCTGCGTCCGGAGGAATTGTCGGACATGCTCGCCGCCGCTCCCCGCGGACTGCGCTCGATCGTGGTCGACCACGAAGGCAGCGGCACCGCCGCGCTCGTGGTGCGCGACCCGGCAGCCGCGCTCGACCCCCGCTTCGGTCCCGGGTCGGCGCGCAGCCACAGGGAAGCGGGCGCGGTCGATCTCGGCGGAGACTGGCCGGGACTGCGCCTGGACGTGGACACCGCCGACGATCTGGACCGCGCGGTGGCGCTCGGAGCCGGGAACGCCACCCGTGCTGTCCTGCACGACATCGGCTGGCCGGGCGGCGTTCACGAACCCGTTCCACACGTGTGCTAGCAGGTCGCCATGGTGGCGTGAGACACACATCAATCACGGTCGCAGGATGCACACCGGGTGTCCGGTAAGGGATGATCGGTGGCGTGAGCGATACGGAAATCGTCAAGCAGCAGCCGTTGCTTCCCACGCCACCCCCGGCGGCGACACCCCTGTCCGCCGACTCGTCGGCGCCACGGTTGCCACGTGATCGCTACCTCAATCGCGAATTGAGCTGGCTGGACTTCAACGCCCGTGTGCTCGCCCTCGCCGAGGACGCCTCGCTGCCCTTGCTGGAGCGTGCGAAGTTCCTGGCGATCTTCGCGTCGAATCTCGACGAGTTCTACATGGTGCGGGTGGCCGGACTGAAACGCCGCGCCGAGACCGGTCTGCTGGTGCGTTCGGCCGACGGCCGCTCACCCGGCGAACAGCTGGAACTGATCGCCGTGCGCACGCAGGAGATCGCGATACGGCATGCCCGCGTCTTCCTCGACAGCGTGCTGCCCGCGCTGACCGCCGAGGGCGTGGCGATCATCGACTGGAGCGACCTCGACGAGGACGAACGCCGCCGTCTCTCCGCCTACTTCCAGGATCAGGTGTTCCCCGTGCTCACCCCGCTCGCGGTGGACCCGGCGCACCCGTTCCCCTATATCAGCGGCCTGAGTCTCAACCTCGCGGTGACGGTGAAGGACTCCTCCACCGGCGGCGAGCACTTCGCCCGCGTCAAGGTGCCCGACAACGTCGACCGGTTCGTCCGCGTGCGCCGCACCGAATCCGTCTCTCCGATCGCCGCCTTCCTGCCGATGGAAGCGCTGATCGCCGCCCATCTGCATCTGCTGTTCCCCGGCATGGAGGTGGTGGAACACCACTCGTTCCGGATCACCCGCAACGCGGACTTCGAGGTCGACGAGGATCGCGACGAGGACCTGCTGCAGGCGCTGGAACGCGAGCTGGCCCGGCGCCGGTTCGGCTCACCGGTGCGACTGGAGGTCTCCGACGACATGACCGAGCACATGCTCGATCTGCTCCTGCGGGAGCTGGACGTCGATCCCGGTGACGTGATCCAGGTGCCCGGCCTGCTCGACCTGTCCTGCCTCTGGCAGGTGTACGGCGTGGACCGGCCGAATCTGAAGGACACCCCGTACGTTCCCGCGACGCCGCCCGCTTTCGGCGAGCGGGAGACGCCGCGCAACGTCTTCGCCGCGCTGCGCGAGGGCGACGTGCTGGTGCACCACCCCTACGACTCGTTCTCCACCAGCGTGCAGCGGTTCATCGAACAGGCCGCCGCCGATCCGCAGGTGCTCGCCATCAAGCAGACGCTCTACCGCACCTCCGGCGACTCCCCGATCGTCAACGCGCTCATCGACGCCGCCGAGGCGGGCAAGCAGGTGGTCGCCCTGGTCGAGATCAAGGCGCGCTTCGACGAGCAGGCCAACATCAAGTGGGCCCGCGCGCTGGAGCAGGCCGGCGTGCACGTGGTGTACGGCCTCATCGGCCTGAAGACCCACTGCAAGACATGCCTGGTGGTGCGCCGCGAGGGCGCGACCATCCGCCGCTACTGCCATATCGGGACCGGCAACTACAATCCCAAGACCGCGCGCCTCTACGAGGACGTCGGCTTGCTCACCGCGGCACCGGAAATCGGCGCCGACCTGACCGACCTGTTCAATTCGCTCACCGGTTACTCGCGGAAAGAGAACTACCGGAATCTGCTGGTCGCCCCGCACGGCGTGCGCTCGGGCATCATCGAACGCATCCAGCGCGAGACCGAGCTCGCGATCGAGGGGCAGGACGCTCGAATCCGGCTCAAGGCCAACGCGATCGTCGACGAGGAGATCATCGACGCGCTGTATCGGGCCTCGCAGGCGGGCGTGCCGGTGCAGATCGTGGTGCGCGGCATCTGCGGGCTGCGCCCCGGCGTGCCGGGCATGAGCGAGAACATCGAGGTCCGCTCCATCCTCGGCCGGTTCCTGGAGCACTCCCGCATCCTGCACTTCCAGGCGCAGGACCAGTACTGGATCGGCAGCGCCGACATGATGCACCGCAACCTGGATCGCCGGGTCGAGGTGATGGCGCAGGTGAAGGATCCGCGGTTGACCGAGCGACTCGGCGGGGTCTTCGACTCGGCGCTCTCGCCCACCACGCGGTGCTGGGTGCTGCAGCCGGACGGGACCTGGCAGGCAGCGCCGGGTCCGTCCGGTGACGGGGACAAGATCAGAGACCACCAGGAGCATTTGATGCGGCTGCGGAGGCCCGAGCAGCAGTGAACGCCACAACGGGGTTCGAACAGGCGGGGGGCCCGTTCTGGGATCCCCGCGTCACCGCAAACATCCACGCCGCGGGCGCAGTGCTGTGGCGCGCGTCGGCCGGGGGCGCGATCGAGATAGCGCTCGTCCACCGGCCCAAGTACGCGGATTGGTCATTGCCGAAGGGGAAGCTCGACCCGGGTGAGACACCGATCCTGGCCGCGGTCCGCGAAGTCCGCGAGGAGACCGGGCTGGAGTCCAGGCTGGGCCGCTACCTGGGTCACGTGACCTACCCGATTCCGGGACACCGCAAGCTGAAGCGGGTCGACTACTGGGCCGCCGAGGTGGTGGGCGGGGAGTTCACCGCCAATTCCGAGGTCGACCTACTCACCTGGCACCCCCTGGACCGGGTGATGGACCAGCTGTCGTATCCGATGGATCGTCAGGTGGTGCGCGCCTTCACCCGGCTGCCAGCCCGCACCGACACGCTGCTGCTCGTGCGGCATGCCAAAGCCGGCCGCAGGGACCGCTACAACGGTCCCGACGACGACCAGCGTCCGCTCGACCGCGACGGCGAGGTACAGGCGCGGGCACTGGTGCCGAATCTCTTGGCGTTCGGCGCATCCGAGGTCTATTCGGCGGATCCGCTGCGCTGCGTGCAGACCGTAGCGCCACTCGCGGACAAGCTCGGCGTCGAAATCGGCATGGAGCCTTTGTTTTCCGAGTCCGGGTACGCCGAACACCCCGGCGAGGCCGGGGAACGTCTTCGAGCCCTGGTGTCCGACAGTGCCATTCGCGTCGTCTGCAGTCAGGGCAAGGTGATCCCGGATCTGCTGAAGGGGCTGGCCGAACGCGACGGCCTCGCGCTGCCGTCGGCGCGCAATCGCAAGGGCAGTGTGTGGGTGCTGTCGTTCGCCGGCCAGCGTTTGGTGGCCGCCGACCATCTGGATAGATCGCTGTCAGCCTACGTCGCGCCGTCCTGATACTCGGGCAGCGGGGCCGTCACCCCGCGCGTCGGCGGGCGGCCGCACACGTCGATCGACCGCGGCGAGCCGCGGCCGTGCGGTCACGATAGGCGGGCAGGCGAAAACGGCCCCGGGTGTCTCCCGGGGCCGTCTCGACGTTTCAGCGAATGGGCCCAGTCGTGGGGCCGCGCATTCGGCGCCGATCCGGCGGTGGCTCGAGATCAGCGGGCTCGACGAGCCGGGGCCTTCTTGGCCGCGGTCTTCTTCGCAGGTGCCTTCTTGGCGGCGGTCTTCTTGGCGGCGGTGGACTTGGCCGCCGTGGCCTTGGTGGCCGTCTTCTTGGCCGGAGCCTTCTTCGCGACCGCGGCCTTCTTCGCGGGCGCCTTCTTCGCAGCGGTCTTGGTGGCGGTCGTCTTGCGCGCGGTGGTCTTCGCCGGGGCCTTGGCGGCGGCCTTGCGGGCCGTGCTCTTGGCGGGCGCCTTGGTCGGCGTCGACTTCTTGGCGGCGGTCTTCTTGGCCGCCGTCTTCTTCGCCGCCGCCTTCTTCGCGGCCACCGGCGCATTCACCCCACGCTTGACGGCGGGGCCGGTCGCGGCCAGTTTCTGCTTACCCGCGATCACCGCCTTGAACTGAGCGCCGGGGCGGAACGCGGGCACCGAAGTGGGCTTGACCTTCACGGTTTCGCCGGTACGCGGATTCCGAGCGACGCGAGCCGCCCTCTTACGCTGTTCGAACACACCGAATCCGGTGATTGTGACGCTCTGACCCTTGTGCACCGCGCGCACGATGGTGTCGACCACATGCTCGACTGCCGCGGTGGCCGTGCGCCTGTCCGTACCCAACTTTTCGGTCAGAACGTCGATCAGTTCCGCCTTGTTCATTGAATCCTCCGCAGACTAATGGCCCGTCGTCGGACCGACTAGGTACCACGGTAAACCCACTTTGGGCAAGAGTCTATGTGCCACGCCAAAATTCATGTGGTTTAGCACACGTCCAGCTACCGCCACTACAGTCACTCAGCTAACCGCCAAGGGTGATTACGTCTGCGAAATATGTGCCGGGAGGGTGGTGGGTTTCCATGTTGGCCTTGCCTTTTCGAACCGGGAGATCGCGTCCTCCTGGCGGAGGGTCAGCCCGATGTCATCCAATCCTTCCAGCAGACGCCACCTGGTGTAGTCATCAATATCGAACGGCAACACGACGGTTCCGGCCGTCACTGTGCGCGCCTCGAGATCCACAACCAATTCCAAGCCGGGCTGTTCCTCGAGCAACTTCCAGAGCATTTCGACATCGTTCTGTGACATCTGAGCGGCCACCAGACCGCCCTTGCCCGCATTGCCGCGGAAGATGTCGGCGAACCGGGATGAGATGACCACCCGAAAGCCGTAGTCCGACAGCGCCCAAACAGCGTGCTCACGGGACGATCCGGTACCGAAATCCGGGCCGGCCACCAACACACTACCGCTGTTGTACGGCGCCACGTTGAGAATGAAGTCGGGATCCGCCCGCCATGCGGCGAACAACCCGTCCTCGAATCCGGTCCGGGTCACCCGCTTGAGGTAGACCGCCGGGATGATCTGATCGGTGTCGACATTGGAGCGGCGCAGCGGCACCCCGATGCCCTTGTGCACGGTGAAGGCTTCCATTACGAATCTCCTGGGTTTGTTTGCGGGAATCAGGGGGCCGTCAGGCCAGATCCGCAGGCGAGGACAGTGTTCCGCGGACCGCCGTCGCGGCCGCTACAAGGGGAGAAACCAGGTGCGTACGGCCGCCTTTGCCCTGCCTGCCCTCGAAGTTGCGGTTCGAGGTGGACGCGCAACGCTGGCCCGGATCGAGCTGGTCCGGATTCATTCCCAGGCACATTGAGCAGCCCGCCTGCCGCCATTCGGCGCCCGCCGCGGTGAAAATCTCACCCAGTCCTTCTTTTTCCGCCTGTGCGCGAACCCGCATCGACCCCGGTACAACCAACATTCGCACGCCGTCGGCGACATGACGTCCCTTCAAAATCCCGGCCACCGCACGCAAATCCTCAATGCGTCCGTTGGTGCACGAACCGACGAATACGGTGTCGATCGGTACTTCCCGAAGCGGAGTACCCGGCTCCAAGTCCATGTAACGCAGAGCTTTCTCCGCGGACTCGCGGGCCACCTCGTCGGCGATGGCGGCCGGGTCGGGCACGGCCTCGCCCAGCGGGGCGCCCTGGCCCGGGTTGGTGCCCCAGGTGACGAACGGGGTGAGCTGGGTGGCGTCGATGTGCACCTCGGCGTCGAAAGCGGCGCCCTCGTCGGTCTTCAGCGCCTCCCAGGCGGCCACCGCGGCGTCCCAGTCGGCTCCCTGCGGGGCGTGCGGCCGTCCTTCGAGGAATTCGTAGGTCGTCTCGTCCGGCGCGATCATGCCGGCCCGGGCGCCCGCCTCGATGGACATGTTGCAGATCGTCATTCGGGCCTCCATCGACATGGCCCGGATGGCCTCGCCGCGGTACTCCAGCACGTAGCCCTGGCCGCCGCCGGTGCCGATCTTCGCGATGACAGCCAGGATCAGGTCCTTGCTCGTCACGCCCGCGGGCAGGACGCCGTCCACGGTGATCGCCATGGTCTTGAACGGGCGCAGCGAGAGCGTCTGGGTGGCAAGCACATGTTCGACCTCGGAGGTGCCGATGCCCATCGCCAGCGCGCCGAACGCGCCGTGCGTCGAGGTGTGGCTGTCGCCGCAGACCACCGTCATCCCGGGCTGGGTCAGGCCCAGCTGCGGCCCGACCACGTGCACGATGCCCTGATCCAGGTCGCCCATCGGGTGCAGCCGCACACCGAATTCCGCGCAGTTGCGCCGCAGCGTCTCCACCTGGGTGCGCGAGACCGGGTCGGCGATCGGTTTGTCGATGTCGATCGTCGGCACGTTGTGGTCCTCGGTCGCGATCGTGAGATCCGGCCTGCGCACCGGCCTGCCCGCGGCACGCAGCCCGTCGAAGGCCTGCGGACTGGTCACCTCGTGCACCAGATGCAGGTCGATGTAGATGAGGTCCGGTTCGCGCGAGGCACCCTCGCCCTCCCCGCGAGCGACGACATGCTGGTCCCACACCTTCTCGGCCAGCGTGCGCGGTTGGGCCATGTTCGATCACCTTTCGGACGAAGCAGCCGTTCCGCGATCTGGACTCCGACGCGGCGACGGTTGCACAGGTTGTGATGACTGCGCCTGGTCGGAACGCTGAAGAGGGTGATCCGCTACTGTGGATTTCTCAACATTCGAGACGCTAGTATCGTTCTATGAGACAGCATAGCGGCATCGGCGTCCTCGACAAAGCAGTGGCGGTCCTGTACGCCGTAGCCGAGCATCCCTCGGGTCTCAACGAGCTGTGCGCGCGCACCGGCCTGCCCCGCGCCACCGCACACCGCCTCGCCGTCGGCCTGGAAGTGCATCGCCTGCTCGCTCGCGACAGCAACGGCACCTGGCGGCCCGGCCCCGCCCTCGCCGAACTCGCCACCAGCGCCGATGACCCGCTACTGGAGGCGGCGTCGGTCATCCTCCCGCGGCTGCGCGAGATCACCGGCGAAAGCGTTCAGCTCTACTGCCGCGACGGCAACGCCCGCGTCTGCGTCGCGGCGCTCGAACCCCCGGTCGGACTGCGCGACACGGTGCCGATCGGGGCGCGGCTGCCGCTCACCGCGGGCTCGGCGGCCAAAGTGCTGCTGGCGTGGGCCGACCCGGAACTGCAGCGCACCATCCTGGCCGACGCGGTGTTCGGCGAGCGCGCGCTGTCCGAGGTACGCAAGCGCGGGTGGGCGCAGAGCGCCGCCGAGCGCGCGGCCGGCGTGGCCAGCGTCTCGGCGCCGGTGCGCGATGCCGGGGGCGCCGTTGTCGCGGCCGTGTCGGTGTCCGGGCCGATCGATCGGATGGGCCGCAGGCCCGGCGCCCGATGGGCGGCGGACCTGGTCGCGGCCGCCGAGGCCCTGCACAAGCGCCTGTAACATGTTTCAGTTCGGACTCTCTACAGTGGGCCCATGGGAGTCAATCAACGGGCACAGATCGTGATGTCCGACACCGAGATCACCGAGTTCTTGCAGCGCAGCCGGATCGCGACGCTGGCGACCATCGGCCCGAAGGGCACGCCGCACCTGACCGCGATGTGGTACGCGCTCATCGACGGCGAGATCTGGTTCGAGACCAAGGCCAAATCGCAGAAGGCGGTGAATCTGCGCCGCGATCCCCGGGTCACCTGCATGGTCGAGGCGGGCCGAACCTATGACCAGCTCCGGGGCGTGTCGATCGAGGGCCGCGCCGAGATCATCGAGGACGCCGAGAAACTCTTCGCCGTCGGGGTGAGCGTCTGGGAGCGCTACAACGGCCCCTACAGCGAGCAGGTGCGGCCGATGGTGGAGGCCATGCTGCACAAACGGGTCGCCGTCCGGGTCGTGCCCGAGCGCCTGCGCAGCTGGGATCATCGCAAACTCGGCCTGCCCGCCATGCCGCTCGCGGGCAGCACCGCGCAGGCGCTGGACTGACCTCGGCGCGCGCCGGCCGCGCGGCGCGCCGAAATGCAACTGACACAACCGCCTCGCACCGGCTAGCGTCGGGGTGTTCGACAGCAACCGGCCGGGCACCGGCGCCCGCGAGGACGCGCCGCGCGGCCGCGACGACGAGGAGCAGCGATGGCGGATTCGGGTAAGTCCAACGGCGCCGACGAGGTGAAGCGCAAGTTCCGGGAGGCACTGGAGCGCAAGAACCAGCAGAACGCACGCGCGGCCGACCACCTCGACGGACGGTCGAAGGCGTCCGCGGCGCACTCCGCGGTCGGCCACAAGCGGGAATTCCGGCGTAAGAGCGGCTAGTCCGCGCAGCCGCCGAGGCCCTCCGGCAAGATCGCTGGAGGGCCTTTCCTTTTGCCTCGGCCAGCCGGTGTGGCCGGGCCGCCCGACCTCGGTGGAGTAGCTCGACAGTCGATGAGCCGTGCTACCCGGCGCCTGCAATCCGGCCACAGCGCTACCCAAGTCGCCCGGCACGGTGCTGCCGCTGGTTACGCCGCGCAGGTGCCATTCGCGGCCGAACCGCGTCGGCTCGTGTTCGCGGTCGAGGGCGTTCGACCCAGCTCCACCGGCCGGTGGAGCACGTCGCGGGCAATGCGCGACCGGCTGCGTTCCCGTGGCCGGTCGAGCACGTCATGGGCGAGGCGCGACCGGTCGCGTTCCGGCGACCGACAAGCTACGGCGTTCTGATCGTCGCATCCGCGCGGTGGCGAGTTCTCCGGTCGCCCGGCGTGGTCGGAGGACGCTCATCGAGTCTCGTGGCCGCAGTGGACCACCAACGACCAAGCTGGGCGAAGCCCTCGCCCGGGTGCAAGGGCGAAGCCCTTCGGGCGGGCGTGCAGGTTGTACTTCCACAGAACCCTGCGAAACGAGAAAGGCCCATGCTCCATGAGCATGGGCCTTTCTCTCGTGTAGCCCCGACGGGATTCGAACCCGCGCTACCGCCTTGAGAGGGCGGCGTCCTAGGCCGCTAGACGACGGGGCCAGGACTGCTTCTCGCTGTCGCGAGAAGCGCCGTGGTTGATCTTTCGATCAGGAGGCTCGGCTAGCTTAACCGGCCGAGGCCTGGCGACCAAATCGCCAGGTGCTGATTGATTTCGGCCGCGAACCGAAGTCGTTCAACACTCTCCGCTGGGGTACCAGGACTCGAACCTAGAATGGCTGAACCAGAATCAGCTGTGTTGCCAATTACACCATACCCCAATGACCAGGTCGTTCATCTGCAAGTCTGGGTGACTCGAGACCGTGTTCCGGGCCGAGAAGAAGAGTACCAAACGGCTACGGGTTAACTACAAATCGCCTGGTCAAAGCCCTATTTTCAGCCTTCTGGCGTGGCCTGGCCCGGCTCCTTCCAGTCCAGCGCGGAGCGCAGCCGGTCCAGGGTGAGGCCGCGGCCGAGCAGTTCCAGCGATTCGTACAGCGGGGGGCTGATATGCGATCCGGTGACCGCGACCCGCACCGGGGCGAAGGCTTTGCGCGGTTTGAGCCCGAGATCATCGATCAGTGCCTTTTTCAGCGCCGCTTCGATCGCCTCGGTGGTCCACTCGGTCAGCGGCTCCAAGGCGGTAATAGCGGCTTGCAATACCTCGGTCGCGCCGGAACCGAGATTCTTGACCCCCGCCGCGGGGTCGATCGCGAACTCGTCCGCGGGCGCGAACAAGAAACGCAACAGGTCCCAGGCGTCGGACATCACGACAATCCTGGTCTGCACCAGTTCGGCCGCCGCGGCGAACATCTTCTCATCGATTTCCGCGCCGACACGGTTGTGCTCGGTGAGATACTCGCGCAGCCGGTGGGCGAAATCACCCGGCGCCAGCAATCGGATGTGCTCGGCGTTGAGGGCGTCCGCCTTCTTCTGGTCGAAACGCGCCGGATTCGAATTCACTTTCGAAATGTCGAACGCCTCGACCATCTCCGCCATGGAGAACACGTCGCGGTCCTCGGACAGGCCCCAGCCGAGTAGCGCGAGGTAATTCAGCAAACCCTCAGGGATGAATCCGCGGTCGCGATGGGCGAACAGATTCGACTCCGGATCACGCTTGGACAACTTCTTGTTGCCCTGCCCCATGACGAAGGGCAGGTGACCGAACTCCGGCGTGAAATCGGTGACCCCGATCCGGCGCAGGGCGGCGTAGAGCGCGAGCTGGCGGGGGGTCGAGGAGAGCAGATCCTCGCCGCGCAGCACGTGGGTGATCCGCATGAGCGCGTCGTCGACCGGGTTGACCAGCGTGTACAGCGGCTCGCCGGTACCGCGGGTGAGCGCGAAGTCCGGGACGCTGCCCGCCTTGAAAGTGGTCTCGCCGCGCACCAGATCGTGCCAGGACAGATCGGCGTCGGGCATCCGCAGCCGGACCACGGCCGGACGGCCCTCGGCCCGGTAGGCCGCGATCCGTTCGGGCGTCAGATCGCGATCGTAGTTGTCGTAACCGAGCTTCGGATCGCGTCCCGCGGCGCGATGGCGGGCCTCCACTTCCTCCGGCGTGGAGAACGACTCGTATGCCTCACCGGCCTCCAGCAAACGCCGAACCACGTCCAGATGCAGATCTTTCCGCTGCGACTGGCGATATGGCTCATAGGGCCCGCCGACCTCCGGCCCCTCGTCCCAGGTGAGGCCGAGCCAGCGCAGCGCGTCGATAATCGCGCGGTAGGACTCCTCGGAATCGCGTGCGGCATCGGTGTCTTCGATACGAAAGACGAACGCGCCACCGTGATGGCGGGCATAGGCCCAGTTGAACAGCGCCGTCCGGATCAGGCCGACGTGCGGCGTTCCGGTCGGTGACGGGCAGAATCGGACCCGCACTTCAGTCATGGCTCTCTTTCAGCGTTTGGCGGCAACGGGATTGGTGAGGGTTCCGATGCCCTCGACGGTCACCGACACCTGCTGCCCCTCGCGCACCGGGCCGACGCCCTCGGGGGTGCCGGTGAGGATGACGTCACCGGGCAGCAGCGTCATCACGGTGGTGACCCACTCGATGAGCTTCGGAATATCGTGCAGCAGAAGCGAAGTGCGGCTGCGCTGGCGCACCTCGCCGTCGAGTTCGGTGACGATCTCCAGATCCGAAGGGTTCAAGGACGTCTCGATCCACGGTCCGAGCGGGCAGAAGGTGTCGTAACCCTTTCCCCTGGTCCACTGGCCGTCGTGGCGCTGCTGGTCGCGGGCCGTGACGTCGTTGGCCGCGGTGTAACCGAGCACCACGTCCAGCGCGCGGGCGGCGGGCACGTCCTTGCACGGACGACCGATGACGACGGCCAGCTCCCCTTCGTAATCGACCTGAGACGAACTGGGCGGCAGGATGATCGGGGCGTTCGGCCCCACGATCGCGGTGTTGGGCTTGAGGAAGATCACCGGGTCCTCGGGCGCCGGGCCGCCCATCTCGGCGGCATGCGCGGCGTAGTTCTTGCCGACGCACACCACCTTGCTGGCCAGGATCGGCGCGAGCAACCGCACGTCGGCCAGCGGCCAGCTGCGGCCGGTGAACGTCGGTGTGCCGAACGGGTGTTCCGCGATCTCCTTGGCCACACTGTCGCTTCCGTCGCCTTCGATGCTGACGAAGGCGACCCCATCGGGACTGGCAACTCGACCTAGACGCATTCCCGGAGTCTATCCACCCGCCGCCACCTGCCCGAACGCGCCCGACCGGCTGGTACGGAATCCGCGTATCCGCAGCGGCGCGACGCGCTGTGAGCAGTCCGACAGCCACGACCGTCGAGCAGCCGCGCGGTTCGGGTGTACGGTGAGCAGGAAGTTCACAAAGTGGGAGCCCAATCCCAAATATTGAGATTTCAGAGCAGAGGTGGAGCCGATGGCGACCGTCACCCAGATCGACGACGTTCGGCGCTGGTCCATGCTCGGCCTCGGCGTCTTCGCGCAGGCTTCCAGTGCGGTCTTCATCCACGGCGTTCCGTTCCTGCTGCCCGCGCTGACCGACCGCGGCATGTCGCTGCCCACCGCCGGCCTGCTGGTCGCCATGCCCACCGTGGGCCTGGTCTGCACGCTGATCGGCTGGGGCTACCTGGTGGACCGGATCGGCGAGCGCAAGGTGCTGGTCGGGGGACCGCTACTGATGCTGGCGGCCGGCTGCGCCGCGGCGGCCACCACCGACGACCTCGCGCTGGGCGCGCTGCTGTTCCTCGGCGGCGTCGGGGCGGCGAGCACCAACGGCGCCAGCGGCCGGGTGATCGTCGGCTGGTTCCCGCCGCACCGGCGTGGGCTGGCCATGGGCATCCGGCAGACCGCGCAACCGCTGGGCGTGGGCGTCGGCGCGTTGGCGATCCCGGCCGTCGCCTCGGCCTACGGGGTGCCCGCCGCGATTCTCGTTCCCGCGCTCATGGCGGGCGTGGCGACCGTGGGGTGCCTGATCGGCATCGTCGACCCACCGCGGCCCGCCCGCTCCGCCGCGGATCCGGAATCGCGCGCCAATCCCTATCGCGACGACGCCACGCTGTGGCGCATACATCTGGTGTCGGTGCTGCTCGTGGTCCCGCAGGGCACCGTGTGGACGTTCGCGCTGCTGTGGCTGCACCGCGACATCGGCTGGTCGCTCGCCGCCGCCGGCGCGCTGGTGACCGTCACCCAGGTTCTCGGCGCACTCGGCCGAGTCGGGGCGGGCGCTTGGTCGGATCGCGTGGGCAGCCGGATCGGCCCGCTGCGGACGGTCGCGATCGCCGCCGTGCTGTCGATGACCGCGCTGGCGCTGACCGCGTGGACCCACTGGTGGTGGGCCGCCATCCCGCTGCTGATCGCCGCCTCGGTGATCACCGTGTCGGACAATGGTTTGGCCTTCACCGCGGTCGCCGAGATCGCCGGTCCCTACTGGAGCGGCCGGGGCCTCGGCATCCAGAACACCGGGCAGAACCTGGCCTTGGCCGCCGTCCCGCCCGTGTTCGGCGCGCTGATCACCGTGAGCGGCTTTCCCGCCGCCTTTCTCCTCGCCGCTGTCACGGCCGTAGCGGCAGTCCCCCTCGTCCCCCGCGACGCCGACCAAGGACCAAGCCCGGACTCGGGCCGCAAGCCAGGGTGAGCCGCGCCGAGGTGTCGTGGTAGGCGGCCGAGTCCGAAGCGCGCGGCCGCCTCCGTGGTTCCGCTCCTGATTCGCGCGGCTGAGCGCAGACAACGCCGTATGCAACGGCCGATGCGCGCTGCCCGCACCGACGATTGGTCGCAGGAAGGTCTCGTTTCCCCGGGGGAACGAGACCTTCCTGCGCGACGGTCAGAGAGTGGCGGCGATCCGGTCGCCGATTTCCACCGTCGACGCGGCGCCCGAGCGCGATTCGAGGTCCTTGGCGACGGCCGACTCGATGCGCGCGGCCGCCTCGGCGTCGCCCAAGTGGTTGAGCAGGAGGGAGACCGAGAGGATCGCCGCGGTGGGATCGGCCTCGGACCGGCCCGCGATGTCGGGGGCGCTGCCGTGCACCGGCTCGAACATGCTGGGGTTCGTCCCGGAGGCGTCGATGTTGCCGCTGGCGGCCAGCCCGATGCCGCCGCTCACGGCCGCGGCGAGGTCGGTGATGATGTCGCCGAAGAGATTGTCGGTGACGATCACGTCGAACCGGCCCGGATCGTTGACCATGTGGATGGTCGCGGCATCGATGTGCTGGTAAGCCGTGGTGACCTCGGGGAACTCGGCCGCGACCGCGTCCACGGTGCGCTGCCAGAGCGAGCCCGCGAAGGTGAGCACGTTGTTCTTGTGCACCAGCGTCAGGTGCTTGCGCCGGGCTTGCGCCTTGGCGAAGGCGTAGCGCACCACGCGCTCGATGCCGAAGCGAGTATTGGTGCTGACCTCGGTCGCCACCTCGTGCGGAGTGTCGACGCGAATAGCGCCGCCGGTGCCGGTGTACGGGCCCTCGGTGCCCTCGCGCACGACCACGAAATCGATGTCGGGGTTGCCCGCCAGCGGGCTGGTCACGCCGGGGAACAACTTGGACGGCCGCAGGTTCACGTGGTGGTCCAGCGCGAACCGGGTGCGCAGCAACAGGCCGCGTTCGAGCACGCCGCTGGGCACCGACGGGTCGCCGATCGCGCCGAGCAGGATCGCGTCGTGCTGCTTCAGTTCGGGCAGCACCGAATCCGGCAGGATCTCCCCCGTCGCGTGGTAGCGACGCGCACCGAGGTCGTACTCGGTCTTCTCGACGCCGGGCACGACCACGTCGAGCACCTTGAGCGCCTCGGCGATGACCTCGGGCCCGATCCCGTCGCCCGGGATGACAGCAAGCTTCATGAAAATGCTCCGTTCGATGTTGCCGGTCGCGGCCGCCCCAACGTGCGGCCCGGAGGCGACCGTCGAGTGCGCGCGACGTTCCGGCCGGGTGACCGCAGCACCGTCACGGTACTCGGAGCGGCCGGATCGCCGAGCACCGGGCGCGCGGACGGGGCGCGTACCCGCGCCGATCCGCGTGCCGACCGAGAGACCGGCGCCGCGCACGAGGCTTCGTGCGCGGCGCCGATTCCGCGGGTTTCGGGGACGCCGCGAGCGGCGATCCGATCAGGTCAGGTCGACCTGGACGACCTTGGCCGCGCCGACCGACTCGGCGATCGCGTCCTGCACGTCGGCGGGCACCTCACGGGCCACGCGCAGCACGACCGTGGCGCCCTCCTTGTCGACGTCCTGGGTCAGCTGCGCGGCCAGGATGTCGACCTCGGCCTCGCCGAGCTTGGTGCCGATCTTGCCCAGCGCGCCCGGCCGGTCCTCGTAGTTCAGGATGGCCAGGTTGAGGCCCTCGGCGCGCATGTCGTAGTTGCGGCCGTTGATGTTGACGATCTTCTCCACCAGCTGCGGCTCGGTCAGCGTGCCCGCGACGTTCAGGGTGCTGCCGTCGCCGAACACGGCGCGCAGGTCGACGAGGCTGCGGTGGCTCGGGCTCTCCGACACCGTGGTGACCTCGGCGGTGATGCCGCGGTCCTTGGCCAGCGCGGGCGCGTTGACGAAGGTGACCTGGTCCTCGACCAGCGCGGAGAAGATGCCGCGCAGCGCGGACAGCTCCAGCACCCCGACCTCCTGCGCGGCCAGCTCGCCGCGCACCTGGATCTCGACGCTGACCGGCAGCTCGTTGGACAGCGCGCCGAGCAGGGCGCCCTGCTTGCGCACGATGTCCAGCCAGGGGGCGACCTCTTCGCCGACCGTGCCGCCGGTGACGTTCACCGCGCCGGGCACGAACTCACCGGCCAGGGCCAGCAGCACCGACTTCGCGACATCGGTGCCCGCGCGATCCTGGGCCTCGGAAGTCGAGGCGCCCAGGTGCGGGGTCACCACGACCTGCGGCAGGTCGAACAGCGGGCTGTCGGTGCACGGCTCGGTCTCGAACACGTCCAGACCGGCGGCGCGCACGTGGCCGGACTTGATCGCCTCGGCCAGGGCGGCCTCGTCGACCAGGCCACCGCGGGCGGCGTTGACGATGATCACGCCCGGCTTGGTCTTGGCGATGGCCTCCTTGCCGATCAGGCCCTTGGTCTCCGGCGTCTTCGGGAGGTGGATCGAGATCAGGTCGGCGCGCTCGAGCAGCTCGTCGAGGGTCAGCAGCTCGATGCCCAGCTGCGCGGCGCGCGCGGGCGACACGTAGGGGTCGTAGGCGACGATCTTGGTCTCGAAGGCGGCCAGCCGCGCGGCGAACAGCTGGCCGATGCGGCCGAGGCCGACGACGCCGACGGTCTTGTCGAAGATCTCCACGCCGTTGAATTTGCTGCGCTGCCAGGTGCGCTCGCGCAGGGTGGCGTCCGCGGCGGGGACCTGACGCGCGGCGGCCAGCAGCAGGGTGACCGCGTGCTCGGCGGCGGTGTGGATGTTCGAGGTGGGCGCGTTCACGACCATGACGCCGCGCTCGGTGGCGGCGGGCACGTCGACGTTGTCCAGGCCGACGCCCGCGCGGGCGACGATCTTCAGGTTCTTCCCGGCTTCCAGGACCTCGGCGTCGACCGTGGTCGCCGACCGCACCAGCAGCGCGTCGGCCTCGGTCACCGCGGCCAGCAGCGCCGGGCGGTCGGGTCCGTCGACCCACCGGACCTCGACACCGTCACCGAGCGCGTCGACGGTCGACTGGGCGAGCTTGTCGGCGATCAGAACTACAGGACGGCCTGCTTGGCTCACGTGGAGTACTCCTGGGGATGGGGTCGGCAATTACCGCCGACAAGCTTAGTGCGCGCGATTTCCGCCTCCGCTACCACCTGGTAGGCGGCCGTCGTCACTCCCCGGCTGGTAAAAATATGAAGACCGGTCTACAGTTGCCGCATGGGCGTCAAAGGCACCGAGACTCGCGGCAAACTCGTCGACGCGACCCGCACGCTGATGGAGCGGCACGGCTATTACGGCGCGGGGCTCAACCAGATCCTCGCCACCAGCGGTGCGCCGCGCGGCTCGCTGTACTTCCACTTCCCCGGCGGGAAGGACGAATTGGTCGCCGCCGCGATCGCGCAGGCGGGCAAGGAGATCACGGCGCTGATCGACACGATCGAACCGGGCGACACCGCCGCGGCCGCGAGCAGCCTGCTCCACGCGTTCGGCGACCGACTGGAGGCGTCCGGCTGGCAACAGGGCTGCCCGGTCGCCACGGTGGCCCTGGACGTGGCGGCCGCGAACGACCCGATCCAAACCGAGTGCGCCGCCGCGTACAGCGCGTGGGAACAGGCGTTGCGCCTGCGCCTGCGAGCGGACGGCCGCGAGGACGCCGACGATCTCGCCGCCGCGATACTCGCGATGGTCGAAGGCGCGCTGCTGATGGCCCGCGCGCAGCGCAGTCGCGAACCGCTGGAACGGGTCGAACGCACATTGCGCGCCCTGATCTGAGGCCGGCGATCCCTCGCCGGCCGCGCCTTTCTCGCGTCCACAAAATATGTAGACCGGTCTAGTAAGGAGTAGGACATGTCCGACAGCATCGTGTTCGGAGCCGCCGGGTTCCTCGGCCGCAACGCGGTCGCCCGATTGCTCGAGCGGGGTCATTCCGTCACCGCCGCTCTGCGCCCGGGCACCGAGGCGCGGCTCACCGATTGGCTCGACCGGCGCGGCGTGGACTCGGGCGGACTGGAGATCGTCGGATGTGACGTCACCGCACCCGACCTCGGCCTGCCCGCCGGATTCGACCCGTCCGGCATCCGCGACGTGTACAACTGCGCGGCCCGCTTCGCCTTCGGGCTCGCACGCGAGGATGCCTACGCGGTCAACGTCACCGGCGCGTTGCGCGTGCTGGACTGGGCCGCCGCCTTGCCCGGCCTGCGCCGCGTCGTGCACATCACGGGGTACCGGATCACGGTGGAGGAGTCCGAGGAACAGCACTACGAGAAGGGCGCTTACGGCGCCTCGAAGTTCGAATCCGATCCGCTGCTGCGCCGGCGGGCCGCCGAACTCGGCGTCGCGCTCACCATCGCGAACCCGAGCAGCGTGATCGGGCCGGGCCAATATGTCGGGCTCGCCGCCGTGGTCGAGCAACTCTGGGATGGACGACTCGCCGCGACTCCCGGTGGCGCGCGGACGTTCGTGCCGATCGTCGACCTGGACTACTTCACCGATTTCCTGATCAGCCTGCCCGCCCTGCCCGATACCGGGGGCCGGTCCTACACGGTTCTCGACGACCGGACTCCGGTGCTGCCCGAGCTGATTCGACTGCTGGCTCGCCACCTGGGGGTCCGCGCGCCGCGGTTCTCGATCCCGGTCGGCGTCATCTCGCGACTTCCGCGCGCGCTGACCGGCGCCGATCCGGAGTCGCTTCCCTTCATCGCCGACGACCGCTACGACACGTCGGCGGCGCAGGACGTGGCCCGCCGCGCCGGGCTCACCATGCCGCCGACCGAGGCGACCGTGCTCGCGTGGGCCGATCATCTCGTGGCCAGCCGGTTCGGCGCGGTGACCGACGATCCGACCGCCGGTTTCGCCGACGGCGTCTGGGTGAGCGGCGAACGGGAACGCCCGGATTATGTTCTGGTGCACGGCCTTCCGCTCGACGGCGAGTCGTGGAACGCGGTGCGCGCTGAGCTGGACGGGCTGAGCCTGGCCGCCGACCTGCCCGGTCTCGGACGCTCGGCGCCCGGCGATCACGACGCGATGCTGCCGAAGCTGCTCTCCCGGGTGCACACCCGTCCCGTCCTGGTCGGCCACTCGCTGGGCTGCGGTCCGGTGTTGCGGTACGCGGCGGAGCATCCCGAGCGCGTCTCGGGCGTGGTGCTGGTGGCGCCCGCGTTCCTGCAGCCGCCTTCCAGCGCGCTGCTGCGCTCGCCGCTGACGACGGTGGCGATGCGCCGAATGTCGGCCGCTGGGCTGGCCGGTCGGCTCGGTGTGCCGGAGAGCGCCGCGATCGCGAGCGCCGCCGCGAATCTGCGCAGGCGCGGCGTCGCCGCTCGCACCGTCGCCGCCCTGCGCCGGGCGAGCGCCGCCACGCGGCGTGCGGAGCTGCGCGGACTGCTCGAGCGAATTCCGGTGCCGGTGCGGATCGTCGCCGGTTCGGCCGACCCGCTCACAGTCGCGACCTCCCGGGACTCGAGTTCGATCGAAGGCGCGGGCCACTACCCGCAATTGACCCATCCCGCACTGCTCGCAGCCGAACTCACCCGCGTCTCGGCCCTCGCTGCGCGCGGCTGACCGGGCCCCGCCCTTTCGACGCCACGCCGGACCACGCATCGCTAGCCACGTCAGCGCAGGATCGGCAATCGCACACGTCGCCCAACGGCAGACTTCGCACAACGGCAGACTTCGCCCAACGACCGGCCCCGCCCAACGGCAGACTCCGAACAACGACCGGCCTCGAACAACGAGCGGCCCGACACAACGAGCGGCCCCGCACCGGATGGTGCGGGGCCGCTCGGTCACACCTTCGTCGGCGTGAATTCTCAGATCGCATATCGGCAGTGACGCCACATGGGCGCCGATATCCGGCGACCGGAGCGGCACCGGTGAGGGGCGGTCAGGACGCCTCGACGGGGACCGACCGCACATCGGCCGGTTCCTTCGTCGCGGCCACGGCACGAGAGAACGCGCGTACGCTCGGCGTTTCGCGGTAGCGGTGCCACACCAGCCCGAGCCGCGACTCGGCGAGCCCGGTCACCGGCACGAAGGCCACCGGCCGCCTGCGGTGTGATTCCGCGGTCGGATGGCACAGCAGCATCGCCCCGCGACCGGCCGCCACCGCCGCGAGCCCCTCCTCCAGCGTGCCGACCTCCGGTCCGGTGCGCACCGGTCGTCCGCCCGGCGTCACGTCCAGCGCTTGGGCTCTGCGCCAGTACTCCGGGGCCGGCGGTCGCACTCCGATCAGCGGGAAGTCTGCGATTTCCTCCGCCGACACCGAAGCACGTCCCGCGAGGGGGTGCGAGCGGGCCACCGCGAGGGTCTGTGGCTGGCCCGCGAACACCGATCCGAGCACGAGGTCGCGCTCGCCCATCGGCAGCAGCACGACCGCGGCGTCGACCTCGGCCCGCCGCAGCGCGCCGAACGGATCGGCGAGCGGGATCTCCACCAGCTCGGCCGAGCAATCCGGGTGCGACCGCCCGAACAGTTCGAGCGCGGCCATCAGGTGATCGTTGCCCGCACCCTGGAATCCGATGCGCACGGTGCCGTCCATACCCCTGGCGGCGGCGCGGGCGCCGTCGACCGTCGCGCGCAGCGCGGCATAGGCGGGCCGCAGTTCAGCGAGGAAGTCCGTGCCGAGCGGGGTCAACCGGACGGTGCGGCTGGTGCGTTCCACCAGCCGCCCGCCGATGCGCCGCTCCAGCGAGCGCAGCAACTGGCTCACCCGGCTCTGCGACACATACAGCCGCGCGCCCGCCCGCCCGAAATGCAGTTCCTCGGCCAGCGCGAGAAACGCCTCCAGTTCACGGACCTCCAGCCCGCCCATCAGGCTCCTTTCACGATCAATGAGTCCAGCTCATAGAACTATGAGAGCTTCGCCGTTGTTTCCCCCGGTCGCGAGCCTTTGGCTGGAGGACATGACACAGGTTCAGGAAGACGTTGCCCCGCCGCCGATTTCGGCGCAGCGGGGCTGGCTCGGCGTCGGGGCCGTCACGGCGGGCACGTTCACGGTGGTCACCTCCGAGATGCTGCCGGTCGGGCTGCTCACCCCGATCGGCTCGGCGCTGCGGGTGAGCGAAGGCAGCGCCGGCCTCACGTTGACGGTGACCGGCCTGGTCGCCGCGGTGTCGGCGCCCTTGGTCACCGCGGCGCTGGGCCGGATCGAACGCAAGACGGCGCTGTGCGGATTGATGGCGGTGCTCGCGCTGGGCAATCTCGGCGCGGCCTGGGCGCCGACCTTCGGGGTGTTGATGGGGGCACGGGTGCTGGTCGGCGTCGGCATGGGCGGTGTGTGGGCTATCGCGGCGAGCCTGGCGGCACGGCTCGTGCCCGCGCGGTCGGCCACCGCGGCGACCTCGCTGGTCTTCTCCGGCGTCGCGGTCGCCTCGGTGCTCGGCATCCCCGCGGGAACCATGCTGGGCGCGCTCGCCGGGTGGCGGATCGTTTTCGTCGCCGCAGCTGGGCTGGCGGTGCTGGTGCTCACGGCGATGGCCGCCGCGCTTCCGCGCCTGCCCGCGACGGAGACCGCCGCGGCGGGCGGGGTATTGCGGCTGGCGGGGCAGCCGGGCCTGCGGGTCGCCCTGCTCGTGGTCGCGTTCCTGGTCACCGGCCACTTCGCGGCTTACACCTACGTGCGGCCGGTGCTCGAGGAGGTGACCGGCGTCGGCGCGGAGACGATCGGCGCGCTGCTGCTGGTCTACGGGATCGCGGGCGTGGCGGGCAATTTCGGTGCGGGCGCGGCGGCGGCACGGACGCCACGGAGGACGCTGATCGTGATCGGCTCGATCCTGGCCGTCGCGGCGATCGCCTTGCCGGTGCTCGGCGCTTCGCCCGCACCGGCGTTGGTACTGATGATCGTGTGGGGGCTGTCCTACGGCGGTGTATCGGTGAGCACGCAGGTCTGGGTCTTCGCCGCGTCGCCCCGCGCGAAGGAGGGTGCGTCGGCGCTGTTCGCCGGGGTCTTCAATGCCGCGATCGCACTCGGGTCGCTGATCGGCGGGCTGGCCGCGGACGGGATGGGCCTCGCCGCCGCGCTGTGGCTCGGTGGCGCGCTGGCGCTCGTGGCCGTGCTCGTCGCCGCGTTCGGAACGGGCATCGATCGGCGGACGGGCGGCGGGCAGTAGCGGCGCTTATTGGCAGCGTCAGGGAAAAGCAGCTGCGGCAACGTTTTCCGATACCTACGATCACGGTCATGTCCTTGCGCGCGATTCCGGCTTCGATGGACCCGGCGGTGGTCGGGGCGATCGATGACGAGCTGGATCGGATCGAGCGGGAGCACCGGGTGTCGATCCGGCTGGCGATCGAAAGTGGAAGCCGCGCTTGGGGTTTCCCGTCTCCCGACTCGGACTACGACTGCCGGTTCGTGTACGTCGCGCCGCTGGAGACCTATCTGTCGCCGTGGCGCACCCGGGACGTGGTGGAGACGCCGCTCACCGACTTGCTCGACGTGAGCGGCTGGGATCTGGCCAAAGCGCTGCGGCTGCTGGTGCAGGGCAACGCGGTGCTCATCGAATGGCTGATGTCGCCGATCGTCTACCGCGGCGACCCGGCATTCCGGGACCGGCTGCGCACGGTGGCCGGCGAAGTCGCCGACCGCGACAAGGTGGCTCGGCACTATCTGCACCTGGGCAGCAAGCAGTGGGCCTTGTTCGAGCGCACCGGGTCGCTGAAGAAGGTGTTCTACGCGTTGCGTCCGGCGATGGCGCTGCGATGGCTGCGCGAGCATCCCGCGGCGGCCGTGGCGCCGATGCATCTGCCGACGCTGCTGCGGGAATGCGATCTGCCCGCCGAACTGCCGTCGGCGGTCACCGAACTGACCGACCTGAAATCACGGACCCGGGAGATGGGCAGCGGTGCGGTGCCCGCGCCGATCACCGCGTTCATCACCGCCGAATTCGCCTGCGCGGCCGAGGCGTTCGCCAAGTCCGGCCACCGCGATCTCACGCGGGCCCGTGCGATCACCGCGGAGTTCTTCCGCTCCGAGGCATCGGCGGGCTGACCCCTAGGACCCCAGGATCGCTCCGGTCGCCCGCTCGTCCGCGTCGGCAGACTCGGCGACCGCGTCGGCGTAGGCCCGCGCGAGCTGTTGCGTGGCGGACGGGCGGTCCGAATTCGGGCGGGGGACGCCGAGATGGCTCTCGCGCAATTCGTCCATGAACTCCGCCCACAATGCCGGACCGCCCGCCTCGAGCAATTCGGCCCGCACCCGAAGACTCTTGGTGGTCGGACGGTGCCGTAGGCCCCACGCGCCGAGTTGCGCCATGACCGGCACCAACTCGATCGCGGGTTCGGTGAGCCGGTATTCCGCCTTCTGCCCTGGCCTGGCGTCCTCCCGGCTGAGCAGACCCGCCGCCACCAGGCGCTTGAGCCGATCGGAGAGGATGTTCGAGGCGATGCCTTCCTCCGAGCCTGCCAGCAGCTCGCGGAAGTGGCGTCGGTCGCCGAACATCACGTCGCGCAACACGAGCAGCGTCCACCGGTCACCGATCACCTCGATCGTCGCGTTGATCGGGCACCCCGAACGTCCGTCCTCGCGCATCCGGCACTCCCGTCGCTCGACACCTACTGATTGCAATATACAATCAGATACTCGTCAGTCGCCGAGCCGCTCGTCCTCCGTCCCCATCCGCCCACGGCGAGCGCGCATCTCCGAACGAAAATCGGTGCGCGCCGGCCAGCTCGCTTCCACGGCACCCTCCGGGCGATCCGCCCGTTCCGCACCCGACCCCGAACAGGGGAAAGGCCCCACACCATCCTGGTGCGGAGCCTTTCGGAAGCTAAGTCGCGATCAGAGAACGCGGACGTCCTGGGCCTGCGGACCCTTCTGTCCCTGGCCGATCTCGAACTCCACGCGCTGCCCCTCATCGAGGGACCGGAAACCCGAGCCGCTCACAGCCGAGTAATGCACGAAGACGTCGGGCCCCCCGCCGTCCTGTGCGATGAAGCCGAAGCCCTTCTCGCTGTTGAACCACTTCACAATGCCTTGAGCCATTTCATACTTTCTGTAGACGAGCCAGGTAGGTGTTATGAGATGCCCTGGTCTCGTAGATCAACGATGCCATGATCCGACGAATTACTCACGTTCCGTACCACCAACTGTGAGCTAACGCTCACGACGACGCTCGGCTCCGTCGTGCGCGAGTGCACACGGGGTTCACTCGCGACGCTCGCTCAGTGGCGGGTCGTTTCTGTCACCTCCCACGCTCGGCCGGGCCCCGATCCAGCGACAGTCGCCGGGCCCATCGGGCGGGTACCCGCAAGTCGCGTCGGATAACGTCCGCCGCCTACCCCGGACGAGCGAATTTTTCTCGCAGGGGCCACCGCGCCCGGCATCATGGACTCCTTCTTCGACGCGGTTCGGCAGCGATGCACAGCCGCTACCAATTTCCTTGTGCCCCAACTGGTTTCAGTGTACCGCACGCAGACTCCGATAGTTCAGCCTACGTCCGGCGCCCCCGGTGCGCACCGTTCGTTAAGTTCTGTTCACGGGCGCAGGTAGCGCACCTGACGCCGTTTCTTCTCGTCGTAGGCGGCGCGACCCGCCAGATGCTCCGGCACGCCGATCTCCCACCAGGCGCCCGCCTCGGTCCACACCGCCGGCTGCGTCCGCACGACCAGCACGGCCGGGCGGCATCCGGCCTGCGCGGCCGCGCGCGCCTTCGCGTACGCGTCCCGGAAACCGTCCAGGTCGGTAGCCGTGAAGACCGAACATCCCAGGGCGGCGGCATGGGCGGCGAAATCGACCCGAGGGGGATGCTCGTGACGGCTCCGGCAATCGGCATAGAAATTGTTGAACGGCTCGCCGCCTTGTCCCTCCTGTAGCCGGGCGATCACGGCGTAGCCGTCGTTGTCGCAGACCACCGCGACGAACGGATGCCCGGCGAACGCCGCCGAGAACAATTCCGAGTTCAGCATCAGATACGAGCCGTCCCCGAGCAGGGTGGTCACCACACCGTCGGGGTGCGCCATGGCCGCCCCCCACGCGCCCGCGAGTTCGTAGCCCATGCAGGAGAAGCCGTACTCCACGTCCATGGTCGGTGCGCCGCCGATCGCCCGCCAACCGCCCACGAGTTCCCCGGGCAGGCCGCCGGAAGCCGTCATCACGTAGTCGTCCGGTCCGCTGAGGTCGTTCACCACGCCCACCACCTGGGCGTAGCTCGGTAACCCCGGAGTCGGTGCGCGCAGTGCGTCGACGTGCGCGTCCCACGTGTCGCGCAGCGCGGCGGCTCGCGCTGTCCATTCGGGATCTACGCGCCACTGCCCCACCTGCCCGTCCAGCTCCCGCACGGTGGCCTCGGCGTCGCCGACCACCGCCAGGGCGCCGTGTTTGACGGCGTCGAACCGGGCCACGTTGATCGTGACCAACCGGACGTCCGGCGCGAAGACCGTCCAGGACGCCGTGGTGAAGTCCTGCAATCGGGTCCCGATCGCGAGGACGAGATCGGCCTCGGCCGCCATCGCGTTCGCCGACGCCGAGCCGGTGATGCCGAGCGGCCCCGCGTACAGGGGATGGTCGTGCGGTACGAGGGTGCGGCCCGCGGTGGTCTCCACCACCGGAAGGCCGTGCGACTCGGCGAACCCCAGCGCCGTGGGCCCCGCGCCCGAATAGCGAACACCGCCGCCGAGGATCAGCAACGGCCGCTGTGCGCCGCGCAACGCGGCCACGGCGTCGGCGAGCGCCCGTAGGTCCGGGCGCGGCCGCGCGGGCCGGTGCACTACGGGGTGGAAAAGCGCGTCGGGAAAGTCGTATGTCTCGGCCTGCACGTCCTGCGGCAGCGCCAAGACGACCGGACCGGCTTCGGCCGGATCGGTGAGCACCCCGACCGCCTGCGGCAGGGTCGCGATCAGCTGTTCCGGACGGGTGACGCGGTCGAAGTACCGACTCACCGCGCGGAACGCGTCGTTCACCGTGCCGGTCGGGTCGCCGAAGTGCTCGACCTGTTGCAGAACCGGGTCCGGCGCGCGTCCGGTGAAGGTGTCGCCGGGCAGCAGAAGCAGCGGAAGCCGGTTGGCGTGCGCCACCCCTGCCGCCGTCACCATGTTCAGCGCGCCGGGCCCGATGGACGACGTCGCGACACCGACCTGACGCCGGTGGGCAGCCTTGGCATAGCCGACTGCGGCGAGCGCCATCCCCTCTTCGGTGTGCCCGCGCCAAACCGGCAGTTCGTCGCGCCGCTCGTGCAGCGCGGTGCCGAGGCCGAGCACGTTGCCGTGGCCGAAGATCGCGAAAACGGCGGGGAACAACGGGGCCTCGCGGCCGTCGAGCATCTCGCAGCGCTGGGCGATCAGCCACGCCACCAGCGCCTGCGCAGTGGTCAGTCGCATCCGATCCGCCCTTCGTGCGAGGTGACCGGGCAGCGGGGATCGAGCGGCTCGGCGTCCCAGCGCGCCCGCACCCAGCTGTGGGCGGGGTCGTCGCAGAAGGCCATCGATCGCTCGGCGGCCGGACCGGACAGCACGTTGAGGTAGTACATCGGGTAGCCGGGCGCCGCGATACACGGCCCGTGGTAGCCGCGCGGAATCAAGAAGACGTCACCGTCGCGGACGGCGACGTTCTCCTCGACTGCGCCGTCGGCCGTGTAGGTGCGGTGCATGCCGAATCCTTCGCGGGACGGCGTGATCCCGTCGCGTCCGGCGATGCGGAAGTAGTAGATCTCCTCGTTGACGACTTCGCAGTCGCTCGCCTCGTCGTGCTTGTGCGGCGGGTAGGACGACCAGTTGCCGTCCGGGGTGATCAGCTCGCAGGCGTTGAGCTTGTCGGCGTGCTCCCACACGCCCGGTACGCCGAAGTTGGTGACCTGGCGTGTCGCGCTGCCCGCACCGCGAACTTCGACCGGCACCTGCTCGGCGGGGCCGTATCGCGGCTCCAGCCGTCTCGCGCAGCGAGCCATCGGTAGCGCGACCTCCAATTCGCCGCCTTCGGCCACCAACTCCACCTCGGCGTCTCGGGGGACGTAGGCGAAATCCGTCACGCGGGTGAAGACCGATTCGCGACCGGCCAGGGTGAAGCTCGCGCCGTCGACGCGCACCGTGCACGCTCCGGCCAACGGCAGGACGAACGCCTCGAACTCCCCCGTCCGCACGGTCCGTGACTCCCCGGCGCCGATCCGCAGGACGCGCAGCCCCGCGTAAGTCCATCCGGCGTGCTCGGGGGTCAACAGGATCGGGTCGCCGTCACGGCACAACGTCCCTGCCGGCCGGTGCAGTGTCATCGTGCCTCCTCCGTACAAGGTTTGCGGACACCGGAGAATCGGCCGGGTCCACCTGCCCGCCGCCTCTGCAACGTCGTGCGGTGAAGGCGGGCAGCGCGGTGATGGTCTGTCGTCATCGCGCCCTACTTTCATGGAGGTGCGCGGTGGCCGCTTCGCGCCTCATCGCGTGTCCTTCAGCAGGCGAGCTGCGGTGTGCACCGCGCGGGCGACGTCACCGTCCGGTGGGTACAGCAGAGTGCGCCCGACGACGAGACCGCGCACCACATCGTGGCCGAGCGCCCCGCCCCACAGCGCGCGATCCACCGCCGGGTCACCGGAAGGGGCGCCGCCCAGCACGAGCACCGGTAGCGTGGTCGCGTCCAGTACCGAGATGTTCGGCGGCGCGGGGATCTTCAGCCAGGTGTAGGCCGAGGTGACGCCCAGGCCGGAGGCCACCGTGATCGCCCGCGACAGCGACAGCGCGTCCTTGCTCATCACCAGCGCGCCATTGTCGTCCCGGTGATACGGCAGGGGTTCGACCATCGCCATCAGTTCGTGCGCGGCCAGTTCCGAGACCGCCCGCGCGCAGGCCTGCAGCGTCGGCACGGTGCCCGCGTCGGAGTCGACCAGGCGCAGCAGCATCTTGCCGCCGTCGAGCCGGAACCGCGCCAGAGCTTCGGCGTCGTATCCGGTGAATCGGTCGTCGATCTCCCATTCCGCGCCGGCCAGTCCGCCGCGGTTCATCGATCCGATCACGACCTTGTCGTCCAGCGCTTCCAGCAGCAGCAGTTCCTCGACCACGTCCGGTGAGCCGAGCACGCCGTCGACGTCCGGGTTGGCCAGCGCGATCAGCAACCGTTCCAGCAGCGTGCGCCGATCCGCCATGGCCGTGCGGTCCGCGCCGACGCCGAGCGCGCCACGGGCGGGATGGTCGGCGGCGACCAGGAACAACGTCTGCTTACCCGCCAGCAGGTCGGCGCGGCGCACCCGTTTCGCGTAGGCCCGTTCGATGGCGGCGGGGTCGGTCGCGCGCACGCGCAACAACTCGCGCCAGCGTTCGTCGGTCACGTGCATGGCAGCTCCTCCGTTCCGCGTCCGCTCGACCACTCGACAATTCCGCGAGTACCGCCCGGCTTCAACCGCTCGAAAACACCACGAGCCGCACGCCGACCCGACCGCATCGCGATTTCGCTGCCTCCAGCCCAGCCCAACCGCTCACCAGCGCCCGGGGTGCCGCCCCGACTCAACCGCTCGGCAACTCCGGGACTTCCAGCCCGGCCCAACCGCTGAACAGCGGCCCGAGTACCGCCCCCACTCAACCGCTCGGCAGCTCCCGGACCTCCAACCTGGCCCAACCGCTCGGCAGCGCCCCGAGTTCCGCGCCGACCCGACCGCATCGCGACTCCCCGGCCTACCGGCTGACTCAACCGCACAGCAATTCCTCGATCTCCGCGCCTGTCGGCATGGCGTCGGCGCAGGCGAGACGCGCCGCGACCAGCGCGCCCGCCGCGTTGGCGTAGGTGGCGATGCGCCGTGGGTCCCAGCCACTGAGCAGGCCGTGGATCAGCGCGCCGCCGAACGCGTCGCCCGCGCCGAGCCCGCAGACCACCTCTACCCGGCACGGCGGCACCGTCCAGCGTTCCTCGGCGGTGGCCACCAGGACGCCGTCGCCGCCCTGCTTGATCACCGCCAGACGCACCCCGCGGGCGAGCAGCCGATCGGCCGCCGCGTCCGGATCGGCGGTGCCCACCGCCACCTCGGCTTCGGTGCGGTTGCCGACCACCACGTTCACGTGGTCGACCATCCATCCGATCTCGGCCCTCGCGGTAGCCAGGTCGGGCCAGAACATCGGCCGGTAGTCCAGGTCGAGCACCGTGTGCCCGCGCCGTGCGCGCCGCAGCAGGACCGCACGGTGCGTACCGCGGCTCGGCTCGGCGCTCACGCCGGTGCCGGTGACCCACAGCAGCGGCACGGAGTCCACGAGCTCCCAGGGCACTTCGTCCGTTGCGATGGTGAGATCCGGCGCGATCGGCGCGCGGTAGAACAGCAGCGGCGGATCGGACGGCAGCGTGAGTTCGCAGAAGACCACGGGCGTCAGCAGATCCGGCGCGGTCCGCACGTACCGGGAAGAGACGCCGAAGCCATCCAGCGCCGTGCGCACGAAGTCGCCGAAGCCGTCGGGGCCTACCTTGGTCAGCACCGCGGAGCGACGGCCGAGGCGAGCGGCGGCCACGGCGACGTTGGTCGCGGTGCCGCCCAGGAACTTGGCGAAACTGCGCACCTGCGCCAAGGCGACCCCGCTTTGTTCGGGATACAGGTCCACCCCGACGCGCCCGATGGTCAACGCCTCCAGCTCGTTGCCCGGCGTCTTCACGGCGTCACCACCCGCCGCAGTTCGTGCTGCAACGCCTCCAGTTCCGCGCCGCCCGCCATCTGACGGGTCAGTTCCGGCAGGTCGATCTCCGATTTCTCGTAGGAACCGAGCATCGCGCCTCGCTTCAGGAGCAGGAATCGGTCGCCGACCGGGTAGGCGTGGTGCGGGTTGTGCGTGATCAGCACGACGCCGAGCCCGCGCTCGCGCGCCCGCACGACGTACTTCAGCACCACCCCGGCCTGTTTGACGCCCAGCGCCGCGGTCGGCTCGTCGAGGATCAACACCTTCGCGCCGTAGTGCACGGCCCGCGCGATCGCGACGCATTGCCGCTGCCCGCCGGACAGCGTGCCTACCGGCTGTTCCATATCGCGGATCTCGATGCCCATGTCCGCGAGGGCGGTGCGCGCGATCTCGCAGCTTTTCTTGCGGTCCAGCACCCGGAACGGGCCGTATCCGAAAGTCGGTTCGGAGCCGAGCACGAAGTTGCGCCACACGCTCATCAGCGGCACCACCGCGAGATCCTGGTAGACCGTGGCGATGCCGCGATCCAGCGCCTCGCGCGGCGAGGCGAACCGGACGGACGCACCCTCGACCCGCAGTGCGCCGCGGTCGTGCTGGTGCACGCCCGCGAGGATCTTGATCAGCGTCGACTTGCCCGCGCCGTTGTCGCCGAGCACGCAGGTCACCTCGCCCGCGCGCACCACCGTGGACACCTCACGCAGGGCGACGACGCCGCCGTAGCTCTTGCCGAGGTCCACGGCCTCGATGAGGGAAGTCATCGGCGCACCCTTTCGGCTCGTTTCTGGAATCTGTTGTTGACCAGCACCGCCGCCAGCAGCAGCACACCGAGGAACAGCATGAACCAGTCGCTGTCCCAGCGGGCGAACACGATGCCCTGGCGCGCCATGCCGAAGATCAGCGCGCCGATCGCGGCGCCGACCGCCGAGCCGAAGCCGCCGGTGAGCAGGCACCCCCCGACCACCGCGGCGATGATGTAGTGCAGTTCTAGCCCGACGCCCTGGTTGGCCTGCACGCTCGCGAACCGCAGGATGTTGCAGGAGCCGACCACCCAACCCGCGAACGCGGTGCCCATGAACAGCAGGATCTTGGTGCGGTCCGCGGGCACACCCACCGCGCGAGCGCTCGGCAAAGAACCGCCGACGGCGAAGATCCAGTTGCCGAACCGGGTTCGTGCCAGGACCACCGCGGCGATCGCGGTCAGCACGATCCACCAGACCACCGACGCCTGCAGGTGCGCGTCGCCGATGTCGAGCGTCGAGGCGAACACCCAGCCCGCCGACTGGTAGCCGTCCGCGCCGCGCACACCCGACACCTGCACCGTGTCGGTGACCAGCCGCGTCACGCCGAGGTTCAGGCCCTGCAGGGCCAAGAAGGTGCCGAGCGTCACGATGAAACTGGGCAGGCCGGTGCGCATCACCACCCAGCCGTTGAACGCGCCGACGGCCAGCGCGAACACCAGCGAAGCCAGCAGCGCGAACCAGACGTTCCATCCGGCGTGCACCGCGAGCAACGCCGTGACCAGGGCCGTGGAGGCGGTCATCACGCCCGCCGACAGGTCGAATTCGCCGCCGATCATCAGCAGCGCCACGGCCACCGCCATGATGCCCAGGGTGGACGCGTCGTCCAGCCAGGTCGCGACGCCGAGCGGGCTCAGGAAGCGGTCGGTGACGAGGGCGAAGAACACGAACACCAGCAGCGCGCCGAGCGCCGCGCCGTTCTCCGGCCGCACGGCCAGGCGTTGCCACGGCGAGAGTCCCGGTCGGTCCTGCGTCGAGGTCTTCGCGGCGACGATCATTTCATCCACTCCAGACCTCAGCGCGTGCCCTGCGCGACGAGCGCGGCGACGGCGTCCACATTGCTCTCGTCCACGAAGCCGGGGCCGGTCTGCACCGGGGCGCCGCCTCCGACGGTGTTCAGGTTCGTCCGGTACAGCCGCAGCAGCACGATCGGCAGATACCCCTGCTCGTACTGCTGCTGATCGACCGCGAACAGTAGTCTTCCAGCCCGGATCGCCTCGACCACATCGGAATTGAGGTCGAAGGTGGCGACGACGGCGGGTGACGCGGCCTCGCGGACCGCGTCGACGGCGCGGGCGGCGACCTGGG
>NZ_BAFS01000193.1 GCF_000308415.1 Nocardia asiatica NBRC 100129
GCGGTGACGCTGCCACCGGCCTGACCGGCGGCGCGGGCCAGCTCGACGGCCGGGAAGACGTCGTTGTCGACCGGCTCGAACGTCCAAGTGGACGCGGTGCCGAAATCGCAGGCGGCGGCGGCGCCGGGCACCCGGTCCGGCCAGCCGAGGGCCAGCGCGATGGGCAGTCTCATGTCCGGCGGGCTGGCCTGGGCGAGGGTGGAACCGTCGGTGAAGGTGACCATGGAATGCACGATCGACTGCGGGTGCACGGTGACGTCGATGCGGTCGTAGGGAATCCCGAACAGCAGGTGCGTCTCGATCAGTTCGAGGCCCTTGTTCACCAGCGAGGCCGAGTTCAAGGTGTTCATCAGGCCCATCGACCAGGTGGGATGCGCTTTGGCCTCGGCGGGCTCCACCGAATCCAGCATCTCGGCGGTCCAGCCGCGGAACGGGCCGCCCGAGGCGGTCAGCACCAGCCGGTCGACCTCGTCGGCGCGACCGCCGCGCAGGCACTGCGCCAGCGCGGAATGCTCCGAGTCGACCGGGACGATCTGCCCCGCAGCGGCGGCGCGGGTGACCAGGGAACCGCCCGCGACCAACGATTCCTTGTTGGCCAGGGCGAGCCGGGTGCCCGACTGGAGGGTGGCCAGCGTCGGCTCCAGCCCCAGCGAGCCGACCAGAGCGTTGAGCACGACGTCCGCCTCGGTGCGGCGCACCAGCTCGGTCACCGCTCCCGGGCCGCCCAGCGGCAGGTCCAACCGCTGAGCCGCGGCCGGATCGGCGACGGCGACATTGCGCGTGCCCGTGGCGGTCATCTGGGCGGCGAGCAGCTCGGTGTTGCCGCCGCGCGCGGCGAGTCCGACCACCTCGAAGCGGTCGGGATTGGCGGCGATCACCTCGAGCGCCTGGGTGCCAATGGATCCGGTGCTGCCCAGCAGCAGGACTCTCACGATGTCGGACACGACATCATTGTCTCCTACCCGGCCGGACGCGTCCGACGGGCGCGGGCCGACTTACAACGACACACCGTCGTATGTCACGATATGCGGCAGCAGCTCACCGAGTGCGTACCGGAATCGCGGTACAAGTAACAGCTAAGGAGCGATCGTGGCCGCCACGGAACTCGAACACGCCGACACCGAGCGCGTCGTCACTCGCGTGGATCCCGCCGAAGTTCCCTCCGCCGCCTGGGGTTGGAGCGGCGAGTCGCGGCGCACCTTCCGGATCGCGGGCTGGATCGTCGCGCTGATCCTGCTGGCCATGCTGATCGGCAACCACAGCGGCAAGGTCGAGGACATCTTCCTGGTCGGCTTCGCCGCCCTCATCGCGGGCATCCTGATCCGCGACTCGGTGCTGCAGCGCAAGCCGCGCTAGTCTCCTTTCCGGAAAGTCCACTCGCACAATCTCATTCGTCCTGTACCGGGCGGCAGCAGCCCGGTACCGTGTGCGTCCGGGTCCGCGTCCCAGCCAGGTCGCGGACCTCGGTTTCTGTTCGCACAACCTTTAGGACGCAATGATCAAGACCTGTTCAGCCGCCCTGATCGCCGCGAGCGCGTTCGGTTCGCTGCTGTTGCTGCCCGCATCCCCCGCGCACGCCCAGTCACCGGCGTGCGGCGCGGCCATCGACGCGATCAACGCCGCGATCGACAAGTCGGGCGGGAACCTGGACCCGACCGTGCAGCAGTCCTTGGCCGCCGAACTCTCGGCCATCGAGGCCGAGGGTCCGGAGAAGGACGCCATCTCCGCCTACGCCCGCGCTCTCACCGACGACAAGGTCGCGAGCATGGACCCGGCGACCGACGAACTGAACCGGGTCTGCAAGGGCTGACGAACGGGCGGCGCGGATCGGCCGCGATTCGCGCCGCCGCCGGACCGGCTAGCGCCCGCGCCGCCGGGCGGGCTTCTTCTTCGCCGGAGCCGGACGACCGCTCGCCCGCTCGACCGCGGTCCTCTTTTTCCGCGGCTCGTGATCCTCGGCGCGAGCCGGAGCGCGTGAACTGCGCTCGGAACGTCCCCGCACGACGCCGATGAAATCCTCGACCAGGTCGGTCGTGTGACCTACCGGCCAGGCCAGCGCCACCTCCGTGTCGGGGACGTCGAGCATCGGCCGGTACACCAGGTCGCGACGGTGGTGCAGGCGGGCCAGCGAGTGCGGCACGATCGCCGCGCCTCCGGCCGCCGCCACGAGTTCCAGGGCGTCGGCGACCGTGTCGAGGTCCGAGGCATCCTGTAGGCGCTCGTCGGCCAGGTCGGCCATGCGCACCTCGTCGTATACCGCCAGCGGGTGTTCCTTCTGCACCACCACGACCGGGACCTCCCGGTAGAGCGGAATAGCGCTCATGCCTTCGCGGTCGATCGGCAGCCGGACGAAGCACATGTCGACCCGTTCCTCGCGCAATGCCGCTTCTTGGTCCGCCTGCGCCAGCGCGATCACCTCGAGCGGGGTCTGCGGGAACCGCTCACCCCAGATCCGGGTCCACTTCGACACGGTGACGCCCGGCACGAACCCCACGCGCAGGCCCGCGGGAACTTCCGGCTGCTTCTCGGCCGCCGAGTCCGCCCTGGTGAGCATCTCGCGTGCCTGCTCGAGCACCGCACGCCCGTCCTCGGTGAGCTGGGTCGGTTGTGCCCCGGGCACGAAAAGCTTCGTGCCCAATTCGTTCTCCAAGTCGATGACCGTGTGGCTCAGCTTCTGCCGTGAGATGTGCAGCGACTTCGCTGCGCGCGCGAAGTGCAGTTCTTGCGCGACCGCGACGAACCAGCGCAGGCGCACCACATCGATCGACTCCAACCGGCTCATTCGTGGAAGCGTATGCCACCGCGCGGTCGGGGCATCCCGCGCCGCCCAGTAAGCTGTGCGGGTGAGCCCGGACAAGAACCCGCAGATGATGAAGCCACTGACCGCGGCGAACAAGCTCGGCATCTACCTTCCGGCAGCGCCCGAGGAGTTCCGCAACGCGCCGATATCCCGCGCCCAACTCGACGCGCTGCGCGAGAATCCCCCCGAATGGCTCACCGAGCTGCGCCGCACCGGCCCGTTTCCCCGCGATGTGGTGGCACGCAAGCTCGGCGTCTCCAACACCGGCTTGGCCCGCGCCGAGGTCTCCGACGCCCTGACCGCCGACGAGATCGGCACGCTGCTGGCCGACCCGCCGGAATGGCTCGTCCGCGAACGCGAGAACCTCGCGGCGGTGCGCGCGGAGAACGCCCGGATCAAGGCTCAGGAAGCCGAACGCCGCGCCGCTACCAACCGCCCGGCGAAGAACCGCGGGTAGCGTTCTCAGTTCTCCGCGGCCAACTGCCCGCAGGCGGCTGCGATCTCCTGACCGCGGGTATCGCGCACCGTGCAGGGCACGCCCTTGGCGTTGACGCGGCGGACGAACTCCTGCTCGACCGGCTTGGGACTGGCGTCCCACTTGGAGCCCGGGGTGGGGTTGAGCGGGATGACGTTGACGTGCACGCGGGAGCCGAGCGCCTTGTGCAGCTTCTCGCCCAGCATGTCCGCGCGCCACGGGTGGTCGTTGATGTCGCGGATGAGCGCGTATTCGACCGAGACACGGCGACCGGTCCGGTCGGCGTAGTAGCGCGCCGCGTCGAGCACATCGGCGACCGGCCAGCGATTGTTTACCGGCACCAGGGTGTCGCGCAGTTCGTCGTCGGGCGTGTGCAGCGAGACCGCGAGCGTGACCGACAATCCCTCGTCGGCCAGCTTGCGGATGGCCGGAGCCAGGCCGACGGTCGAGACGACGACATTGCGCTGCGAGATGCCGAGACCGTCCGGCGCGGGCGAGGTGATCCGGCGGACCGCGGCGACCACTCGCTTGTAGTTGGCCAGGGGCTCGCCCATGCCCATGAAGACGATGTTGGACAGCCTGCCCGGCCCGCCCGCCACTTCCCCGTCCCGCAGCGCGGCGGCCGCGGCGCGCACCTGGTCGACGATCTCGGCGGTGGACAGGTTGCGGTTCAGCCCGCCCTGCCCGGTGGCGCAGAACGGACATGCCATACCGCAACCCGCCTGGCTGGAGATGCACAGCGTCGCGCGGTCGGGGTAGCGCATCAGCACGCTTTCCAGCAGCGTGCCGTCGCCCGCTCGCCACAGGGTCTTGCGGGTCTCCCCCTCGTCGCACGCCACGTGTTTGACGACGCTCAGCAGCGGCGGGAACAGCGCCGCGCCGATCTTGTCCCGCACCGTGGCGGGCAGATCCGTCATCTGCGCGGGATCGGCCTGCAGA
Source organism: Nocardia asiatica NBRC 100129 (assembly GCF_000308415.1). Taxonomy (GTDB): domain Bacteria; phylum Actinomycetota; class Actinomycetes; order Mycobacteriales; family Mycobacteriaceae; genus Nocardia; species Nocardia asiatica. Next base: position 4,215 of record NZ_BAFS01000193.1, read on the forward strand.
CGCGCGTAGTACTGGCGGGCGATCTGATCGGCCCGGAACTTCGGCAGACCCAGTTCCTCGACGGCCGCGCGCCTGCCCTCGGCGTCGAGGTCGGCGAGATGGCGCGGGGGCATGCCACGGCGCGGAGCATCGAAAACCAAGGGGAGGGAGACGGTCATAGTTGCTCCATTCTCCCATCCGCGGGAACCGGCCGCGCATTCGACTACCTGCGGACGGTCCGACATGCCCGGTTCGTCATGGGCAAATGCCTGCGGCGGTGATAGCGGTCGGCCATGATCGAACCATGTCCACGCATGCCGAACACCCTCGGGAACCGGATCCGGATCTGTCGCACGGCGGGCGGGCGCCGCAGCCCGGCGCCCCCACCGCGCCGGTGCCGAAGGAGCCTGCACCGAAGACGCCGGTGCCGAACAAGTCGCTGTCGACGCGCACCGGTTATGCCTGGACCGGGCTCGTCGCCGGCGTCTTGATCCTGGTCCTGCTGTTGATCTTCATCGTGCAGAACCTCGAGCAGGTCCAAGTGCACTTCTTCTTCTGGGAGTTCGCGTTGCCGCTCGGCGTCACCGTGCTGCTGTCGATGATCGGCGGCGCACTCGTCATGGCGTCGGTGGGCGGCGTCCGCATCCTGCAATTGCGCCGCGCCGCCAAGAAGAGCTGACGCACGCCATCAGATCAGCGTCGAGAGCACCAGCCAGGAGACGAACGCCGAGGGAAGCATGGAGTCGAGGCGGTCCATGATGCCGCCGTGACCCGGCAGCAGCGTGCCCATGTCCTTGATCCCGAGTTCGCGCTTGATCTGCGATTCGATCAGATCCCCGCAGGTGGCCACCAGCACCAGGCCGACGCCGAGCACGACGCCGATCATCGAGTTGGCCTCCAGCAGCAGCGTCACCGTGAGCAGACCGCCGATCACGCTGAACACCAGCGAGCCGCAGAAACCCTCCCACGACTTCTTCGGGCTGATCGAGGGCACCATCGGATGCTTGCCGAACAGCACGCCGGCCACGTAACCGCCGACATCGGAGCACACCACCAGGATCATGAAAGTGAGCACCCGCAGGTTGCCGTCCGACTCGAGCAGCAGCAATGTGGCGAACGAAGCGAGCAGCGGAATCCAGGCCAGCGTGAACACGGTGATGGCGGTGTCGCGCAGGAAGTTTCGCGGCGCGGTCCGCAGACCGTGATCGAACAACCGCCAGACCATGCAGATCAGCGTGGTGGCGGCGAACGCACCCGCGACACCGCTGGCGCCGTAGGGCCAGCCGAGCCAGAAGACCGCCTGGCCGCCCGCGATCAGCGGAACGCGCGGGACGAGCACGTCGGCTTCACGCAGCCGTTTGGCGACCTCCCACGTCGCCACGCCGACACCGGCCGCCGCGACGCCGATGAAGACTTTCGGCACGAACAGCAGGATCGCGATCAGCGAGAGGCCGAGTCCGAATCCGACGGTCAGCGCGGCAGGCAGATTGCGGCCCGCGCGCGAACCACCCGACGCGGGAGCGGTGTGGGCGGGCGGCGCGTCGGACCCGGCCACCGCGGGGCCGCTCAACGGTTCGTAACCGGACGCACCAGCATCGCGCGCGCGCTGCTGCATCGCATCGGCTGTCCCGTTCACCGGCGGCTCCTCTGCCGCACCGGTCGCGGCGGCATTCTCGGCCACGATTGTCCCGTCGCTCAACTCGTCGTTCCGTTCGTCCCCCGCCCGGGCGGGCCCTCCGCTTGATTGTCGGCGGCACTCGCGATGACCCGGCCTCCTCCGGGCCCGTCCCGCCTGCCGACCGATCCGCGTCAGACCTCGAGCAGTTCGGCTTCCTTGTGCTTCACCAGTTCATCGACCTGGCCGACATACTTGGCGGTGGTCTTGTCGAGCTCCTTCTCGGCGCGCCCGACCTCGTCCTCCCCCGCCTCGCCATCCTTCTGGATGCGCGACAGTTCGTCCATCGTCTTGCGGCGGACATTGCGGATGGCGATCTTGGCGTCCTCGCCCTTGCCTTTCGCCTGCCTGGCGAGGTCACGGCGACGCTCCTCGGTCAACTGCGGCACCGAGACCCGGATGATGTCACCGTTGTTGGTCGGGTTGACGCCGAGGTCCGAGTTGCGGATCGCGGTTTCGATCGCCCCGAGCTGAGCCGCCTCATAGGGCTTGATCACGACCATGCGCGGTTCCGGCACCGTGATGCTGGACACCTGGGTGATCGGGGTCGGCGACCCGTAGTAGTCGATGACGACCCGGGCGAACATCCCCGGAGTCGCCCGACCGGTACGAATGGTTCCGAGATCGTCCTTCGCCACCGAGACGGCCTTCTCCATCTTCTCCTCGGCGTCGAAGAGCGCTTCTTCAATCACGACCGTTTCCTCCACAGCGTCGTCATGTCATGATCCGCGGTCCACGGGTATCAGGACCGAACCAGTGTGCCGATCTTCTCACCGGCGACCGCGCGGGCGATATTGCCCTTGGTCAACAAATTGAACACCAGAATCGGCATCTGATTGTCCATGCACAAGCTGAAGGCGGTCGCGTCGGCGACCTTGAGGTCGCGCTCGATGACCTCTTTGTGGGTGATCTCGGAGTACATGGTCGCGGTCTCGTCGACGCGCGGGTCGGCGGTGAACACCCCGTCGACCGCCTTGGCCATCAACACCACGTCCGCGCCGATCTCCAGCGCGCGCTGTGCGGCGGTGGTGTCGGTGGAGAAGTACGGCATGCCCATGCCCGCGCCGAAGATGACCACGCGGCCCTTCTCCAGGTGCCGTTTGGCGCGCAACGGGAGATAGGGCTCGGCCACCTGGCCCATGGTGATCGCGGTCTGCACCCGGGTGTCCACGCCTTGCTGCTGCAGGAAGTCTTGCAGCGCAAGGCTGTTCATCACCGTGCCGAGCATGCCCATGTAGTCGCTGCGGGCGCGTTCCATCCCGCGTTCCTCGAGCTCGGCGCCGCGGAAGAAGTTGCCGCCGCCGATCACCACGGCCACCTGGACGCCGGTGGCGACCACCTCGGCGATCTGCTCGGCGACCGTCTGCACGACATCCGGGTCGAGACCGACCTTGCCTCCACCGAACATCTCGCCGCCGAGTTTCAGCAGTACCCGGCGATATCCTGGGCGGTCGGTCCCCGGGTCCGTCATGGGTCTCCAGTCTCCTTCGGCGAGGGATTGTGGTTCTTCCGGCGATTCGTAGCTCACGGCAGGCGCCTGTGACATAGAGCAAGGCAGAGCGGCATCCATCCTGCCCTATTCGGTTCGAGCGGCAGCAGAAGGCCCCCCGTCAACCGGCGTTCGTTCGGTCGGCGGGGGGCCTGCACGCTGGGGGTGCGGCGCCTCAGTTGGCGCCGACCTCGAAGCGGGCGAAGCGGGTGACGGTGACACCGGCCTCGTCCAGCAGTGCCTTGACGGTCTTCTTCGAGTCGGTGACCGACGGCTGCTCCAGCAGTACGACGTCCTTGAAGAAGCCGTTGACGCGGCCTTCGGTGATCTTCGGCAGCGCGGCCTCGGGCTTGCCCTCCTCGCGAGCGGTCTGCTCGGCGATGCGGCGCTCGTTCTCCACGATGTCGGCCGGAACCTCGTCGCGGGTCACGTACTTGGCCTTGAGCGCGGCGACCTGCATGGCGGCGGCGCGAGCGGCCTCGGCCGCGGCGTCGCCCTCACCGGTGTACTCGACCAGCACGCCCACGGCGGGCGGCAGGTCCGAGGCACGCTTGTGCAGGTAGGTGGCGACCGGGCCGTCCAGCGAGATGACGCGACGCAGCTCGAGCTTCTCGCCGATCTTCGCGGCGAGTGCCTGCACGGCCTCGTCGACGGTCTTGCCGCCCAGGTCCAATGCCTTCAGCGACTCCAGGTCGCCGGGCTTCGCGGCCGCCGCCGCGGCGACGACCTGCTCGGCGAGCTGCTGGAACTCAGCGTTCTTCGCGACGAAGTCGGTCTCGGAGTTGATCTCGACCATGACGCCGTCCTTGGCGGCGACCAGGCCTTCGGCGGTGGTGCGCTCGGCACGCTTGCCGACGTCCTTCGCGCCCTTGATGCGCAGCAGTTCGACGGCCTTGTCGAAGTCACCGTCGGTCTCGGCCAGCGCGTTCTTGCAGTCCATCATGCCGGAGCCGGTCAGCTCCCGGAGCCGCTTCACATCGGCAGCGGTGTAGTTCGCCATTCTCGGCGAGCCTCCTTTGGAGAAGTGTGAGTGTTGGCAGCGGCGACCACGATGGAACTCACTCGTGATCGCCGCCGAAACTGTGCCCGATCTGCGGCGTTCGCGGGCCCTACGCAGTTACGCAGGCTACCGCCTCCTCGCCCGTCGCTCACGCCGCGGTGGTCAGGACGAGCCTCAGGCCTCGGCCGAGCTCTCGGCGGCCTCGGCGCCGGGGGCGGCCTGCGCGAGCAGCTCCTGCTCCCACTCCGCCAGCGGCTCGCCCGCGCCCGCCTCGGGCTTCTCGTCGCCCGCCGCCACACCGGCGCGGGCCTGCACACCCTCGGCCACCGCGGAGGCGACGACCTTGGTCAGCAGAGCGGCGGAGCGGATCGCGTCGTCGTTGCCCGGGATCGGGTAATCGACCAGGTCGGGGTCGCAGTTGGTGTCCAGGATCGCGATGACCGGGATGTTCAGCTTGCGCGCCTCGCCGACGGCGATGTGCTCCTTGTTGGTGTCGACGACCCAGATGGCCGAGGGCACCTTCTGCATGTCGCGGATGCCGCCGAGGGTGCGCTCCAGCTTGTTCATCTCACGCGTCAGCATGAGGATTTCCTTCTTGGTGCGACCCTCGAAGCCACCGGTCTGCTCCATGGCCTCGAGCTCCTTGAGGCGCTGCAGGCGCTTGTGCACGGTGGAGAAGTTGGTGAGCATGCCGCCCAGCCAGCGCTGGTTGACGTACGGCATCCCGACGCGAGTCGCCTCGGCCGCGATCGACTCCTGGGCCTGCTTCTTGGTGCCGACGAAGAGGACGGTGCCACCGTGGGCGACGGTCTCCTTGACGAACTCGTAGGCCTTGTCGATGTAGGTCAGCGTCTGCTGCAGGTCGATGATGTAGATGCCGTTGCGGTCGGTGAAGATGAACCGCTTCATCTTCGGGTTCCAGCGCCGGGTCTGGTGTCCGAAGTGCGCGCCGCTGTCGAGCAGCTGCTTCATGGTTACGACAGCCATGGCTCCCGTATCTCTCTTTCGTTGCCGGTTGACGCAGCGAATCGGCGATCCACTGCCCTGGCGCCGCCGAATCGCCGGACCCGACCACGAGGTGGGGACCAGCCGGCGATTCCCTGCTCCGAACACGCTGCCGCGAACCCGGATGATTCGAGCCCGATTCGAACAGCGCCGCTACGAACAAGCACGGGTGGCGCGCGAAGTCGGTCCATGCAGGCACGGACCGCCCGATCAGTTTACGACCTCCGGGCACGCAGACCTAAATCGAGCCGGTCGGAGCGGCTCGACCAGGCGGAACGGCGACTTTTCACAGACGACGGCTTTATCCCCATTCCGCGAGCCGAGCCGCAGGTGACCCCGGAATCGCAGGAGGGTGGAGGCATGAAACCGATCTCTACGACGATGACCTTCCTCGTTCCGCTGTTCTTCGTGCTCGGTGTGGTTGCCGCACCGCCGGCCGTGGCCGGGACGCCTGCCGTGAAGTCCGACCCCGGGGCGTGCACGGGGTCGGTATGCCTGCCGTCCCTCTCCCAACTCCTGCGGCGCGCGCCGGTTCCCTTCCGGCAATCCGGTCGCGACGCCGGTGAGGACGATCGAGAGAACACCAATCCGGCCTCCGATGACGACCTGTGCTCACCGCCCATGCCCCTGTGCGGGTCATAGCCCGATTTTGCGCCGCAGCCCGAATGACCAGTTCGTTCGCCGGGCGGATGCCTCGGCAGCTGTTCTGGATGCTGGGCCTCGGCATCACCGCGATCGTCGCGATGGAGCCGGTGGCGACCGCCGCACCCGAGGGGCGGTTCGGCTGGCCGCTGCAACCACGCCCCTCGGTCGTGCAGCGCTTCGACAAACCCGCGCAGAACTGGCTGCCGGGGCATCGCGGGGTCGATCTGGCCGGCGCGCAGGGGCAGGCCGTGCTCGCCGCCGGAGCAGGAATCGTCGTGTTCGCCGGAACCGTGGCAGGCAAGCCGGTCGTGTCCATCGACCACCCCGGCGGCGTGCGCACCACGTACGAGCCCGTTCGAGCGGAGGTGCCCGTGGGCAGACGGGTCGGGCGCGGCACCCGGATCGGCACACTGGAGGCCGGGCACCCGGGATGCGCCACGGCATGCCTGCACTGGGGAGCCCGCGCCGAGGACGGTCGCCGCGACCGGGAGTATCTCGATCCCCTCGGACTCCTGCAGCTCACTCCCCTGCGGCTCAAACCGGTACACCAATGAATCCGGCAGCGGAAGTGCGGCCGTCCGGGTCTTCGCAGACGCCTCGACGATCGGGACCGGCGTGTCGGCAGCTGGCGGTGGCGCGAGCGTACGCGGTGGGGCGATCATCGGGTGCATGGCGGATGGGTCAGGGCGGTCGTTCACGTATTCCGAGGTCGGCGCGACCCGGGGAGTACTGCCGGAGGGATATCACGGATTCCGGCTGCGGCGGCGGATCGGCCGGGGCCGCGCGCTGTTCGAACACGCGGGCGCGGAGATCGCGGCCTACCGGATTCAGAAAGGCACCGGAATCTTCCGCTCCGCCGACACCCCGGTAGCCGAGCCCGGCACCGCCATCACGGTGCGGCTCGGGTTCGGCCCGATCGGGATCACCGCACCGTGCCGGGTGGTGTACGTCCTCGACGAACCCGACCGGCGGGGCTTCGCGTACGGCACCCTGCCCGGACATCCGGCGTCCGGGGAAGAGCTGTTCGCCGTCGAGTACGACCCCGCCGACGAGACGGTGTACGGACTGATCGTCGCGTTCTCCCGCCCCGCGACCTGGTACACCCGGCTCGGCGGACCAGCAGTGCGGGTCATCCAGCGCTTCGTCGCGGGCAGATACATCGCGGCATTGCCGACATCCGCCTGAACATCGACGGCGCGCACGACAGCCCTGTCGCACGGCCTACGGCAAGTCGCTCAGTACGTGCACTTCGGCGTGCATGCGATGCCTACGGTGTGACGATCGGGAAATCGGGGTCGGGAACGTCGAAGATGTCGACCAGTTCGGCGAGCTTGGTGACGTCGCCCTCGATGACGATGTCGCCCGCGGCCGCCGCGACGCCGAAATCGTCGCCGGCCAGCAACACCCGGATCAGCGTGGTCTTGGCCAACGTGAACGAGGCGTCGGGTTGCGGCAGGCGCATTCCGGGGCCGACGTCGAAGTGCGTGAGGCGGCCGTTGCGCAGTTCGAGCCGGTGCGTGCGGTCCAGGTCGGTGAGGACCCAGTCCGTCACGAGCCGGTGGTCCCATGCTTTGGGGCCGTCGACGCGCAACGCCAAGGCGTCGAAGATCTGATCGATGCTCAGCGCCGCGACCATGGTGGACGATTCGGACTTGGTCGGCGTGCCGAACGAGCCGTAGCGCAATTCGTAGGCCCCGCTGAGATAGAAGTTGCGCCAGGTCGCGTTCTCCGATCCATAGCCGAGCTGCTCGAATGTGCTGGCCTGCAATGCTTTCGCGGCATCGTTGTCCGGATCCGCGAAGATCACATAGTTGAGTACCTGCGCCACCCAGCGGTAGTCCCCGGCGTCGAAGGAGACCTGCGCTTTGCGCAGCACTTCGTCCGCACCGCCCATGAAATCCACGTGCCGTCGCGCGGCCTCGACCGGCGGGTGCTCCCACAGATGCGCCGGATTGCCGTCGAACCAGCCCATATAGCGCTGGTAGATGGCTTTCACGTTGTGGCTGACCGAACCGTAGTACCCCCGCGCGTGCCAGGCGTGCTCGAGCGCGGGCGGGAGCGTCACCAGTTCGGCGATCTCCGCGCCCACATAGCCCTGGTTCAGCAGGCGCACGGTCTGGTCGTGCAGGTATCCGTACAGGTCGCGTTGCAGCGCAAGGTATTCCACCAAGCGCGCGGTGCCCCAGGTCGGCCAGTGATGCGAGGCGAAGACGACGTCGGATTCGTGAGCGAACAGGTTGATCGCCTCGGTGAGATATTTCGCCCAGATGTGAGCGTCGCGCACCAAGGCACCCCGCAGAGTGAGCACATTGTGCAGGGTGTGGGTCGCGTTCTCCGCCATGCACAGCGCGCGGCGATCCGGGAAGTAGAAGTTCATCTCCGCGGGCGCTTCGGTGCCGGGCGTGAGCTGGAAGATCATCCGTATCCCGTCGATCGTCTCCTCCTGGCCGGTCGCGGTGATGTCGACGGTCGGGGGAATCAGGGTGACCGTGCCGACCGAGGTGGTCTGGCCGAGCCCGGAGCCCACCGCCCCGAGTGGACCGCGTGGCAGCACCGCGCCGTACATATACCCGGCGCGGCGGGCCATCGCCGTGCCCGCGTAGATGTTCTCGGCCACCGCATGTTCGACGAAACCGGCCGGCGCGAGCACCGGACAGCGCCCCTCCTCGACCGCCTCGATGGTGGTCACCCCGTACGCCCCGCCGAAGTGGTCGGCGTGTGAATGCGTGTAGATCAGCCCGGTCACCGGACGGTCGCCACGGTGGGCGCGGTAGAGCGCGAGCCCGGCCGCCGCGGTCTCGGCCGAGATCAGCGGATCGATCACCAAGACGCCGGTGTCGCCCTCGACCAGTGTCATATTGGAGATGTCGAGACCGCGGATCTGATAGATGCCCGCGCTGACCTCGAACAATCCCTGGCGCACCGCGAGGCCGGACTGCCGCCACAGGCTCGGATGGACCGAGGCGGGGCAGGGTTCCCGCAGGAACGCGTAGGAGTCGTTGTCCCACACGACGGTTCCGTCTTCGGAGGTGACCACGCCCGGAGCCAGCGCGGCGATGAACCCGCGCTCGGCGTCGGTCATGTCGGTCGTGTCGGCGAATGGCAGTGCGGCGGCCGCACGCTGGTTTTCCGCGACGATGAAGCCGCTCGGCTCGCTCGCTGTGCTCATTGTCGTCCTCCTGTCGTCTCGACCAACCTTGCTGGGCCGCCGCCCGTTCAGGGCAGCGGTTCGAGGGAACCGGCGACCGCGGCGGTCACCGCCACCACGACCACCGCCGCGGACGTCGCGGCGACGATGCGGCCACCATGGGCGAAGCGGCCTCGGCGCAGACCGCGGTTGCGCAGGTAGCAGGCCACGGCAAGCGCCGCCATCGCGATCGCGGCGCCGATCGGCGCGGCCGCGGCCGCACGCCACCCGCTTTCGAGCGCCTGGTGTAGCAGCAGCGTGCCGACGACCATCGCGGCCGCGGCGGTGCGCCGCCACGCCAGGGCGGTGCGTTCGGCGGCCAGATGGGGCGCGCTCACCGCAGCAGCACCGCCACCGCCGCCAGCACCGAGACGATCGCGATGCCCGCCGACAGGACCGGTACCAGCACCGTGTCCGGCAGCGGATCGCCGCGCCGCATGGCCACGCCGACACGCCGCCAGTGCGCGTACGCGCCGATCGCGACGACCGACGCCAGCAGCAGGCAGCTGAGCGCGATCGCGCGCCGCAGTCCCGCGATACGGAACGATTGCACCAAGGTGTGCACCGCGACACCGCCTGCCAGCAGCCCCAGCGCCGTCCGCATCCAGGCGAGGAAGGTGCGCTCGTTCGCGAGCGTGAAGCGGTAGTCGAGCTCCTGTTCGCCCTCGTCGGATTCGGCTTCGGGATTCGGCAGCGTCACGCCGCCTCGGCTCGGATCGGTAGGCGCCGCGCGACCGCCCGAGGACGGAGGCTCACACGATCACTCGTTTCGTCGCGGGGGTTGACGCCGGACTGCACGGTTGTCACGACACACCACGCTAGTGCGGATCGCGGAAACTCGCGGCGGGCCGTCACCGACCGCGAGAACCCGTTTCGTGTTCGTGGACGCGACTGACGCTCAGCGCGGGCGGGCACCTGCACGGTCACGTTGCCCCGATAGCTGAGCGGAAGCCAGACCATGCGTAGATGGTTCGGCAACCAGGTTCGCGACAGACGCATCGACCATCGAACGGCTCGTGTTCGCGATCCGGAATCGCGTGATCGAGCCGGTTCGCAGTGCTCGGCGGCGGAACGGGTCCGGTCGGGGACGATCACGCGCATCACTCCGTCGCTGCTGGCTGGCAAACGATCCGCTACATAAGCGTAGCCGCAGGCTCCGGGACCGTCCCACATTCCCACCCGCCCGTGACCGGGTGGTTATGCGCGGGCGATAGCGCCGTCAGATAGCGATGGCGTCCTCGAATGTCATGGCCAGCCGCGAGACGGACGAGGACATCAGCGCCCGGCGCGGCAGACCCAGCGACCGAAGTTCCGCGGCGATCTCGTGATCGCCCAATCGCAACTGGGCACCGCCGATTCGCGCTCGCATGCCGGAGGACTGCATCTGCCAGCGCGTGCAGCGCGTGACGCCGTCGATGTGGGAGTAGGCGTCGAACGAGGACGCGGCGGCGCGGCCGTTCGGGGTCGCGAATCCTGGCCGCAGCGTGAGGTCGGCGATGAGCCGACCGTTCTGGTGCAGCGCACCGCTGCGCGTGCGGCCGCTGTGGTCAACGGCGAAATCGGCGAGTTCCTTGGGGAATCCCCAGATACCGCGCCCGGCGGCCAGGGTGAAGTCGCCGTCGACCGGCAGCCGGTGGATCAATACGCCGGCCTGCCCGGTCCGCAGCGCACGCAGATCGCCGAATCGGGAGGCCGCGCCCGCGGTGTGGTGGCGCACCATGAACGAGACGCCGAACTCGTTGTACGGGCCGAGATCACCGTCGACGTAGTCGACGAAGACCAGCGTGCACATGGCCCGCCCGGCGGGCAACCGAAGAATCCGCAGGCCGGAGTAGTCGATGAGACGTTGGGCCGCCGCGGCGGGCACCAGGTAGGTGGCCATGAACGCGCGCGCGAGCCGGATACGGACCGGCATTCGCACCTCGCGGCCGAGAACGGTATGCGTGCTCACGTCGACGCCTTTCTACGCATCGGCGCCCGTGCGCCGCGTTGCCCGGGGAGCGACACCCACCGGGTTACGCGTCCATATAACGCGTATCAGTTTAGCGACACAATAAGGTTCACCATCAGATATTCACACCAGGGGAACTTGTTTCAGTTACGACCATTCACTCCCCCTGATTGCGAGCCTGGGACGACTCCTGGGATCGCTCCGCGCCCCGCAGGCGGGCCTCCAAGCCGTCGAGGACGCACAGCAGGCCGAAGTCGAAGGCCATCGCGCGCGCGACTTCCGGATCCGTCGGCACGGCCGCCTGGTAGTCCGCGAGCATTTCGGGGTAGTCGCCGGCCAGTTCGGTCATCACGCGCAGCATGCCGTCGGTGTCGATCTCGGCTCCCTTGTACGCCGAGTCCCAGGCGATCTCGGGCAACACCTGACCGAGGACGAAACACAGCACTGTTCCGCTGGCCAAGTAGATGTCGATGCCCTGGAATCCGGCCTGGACGAATGCGCGGCGCAGCCGATCGTTCAGACGCAGCGAGTTCGGGCCGATACTGGGCAATCGCCCCACCAGCGTCGCCATCCAGGGATGCTCCCGGATGCTCGCGCGGAAGCTGTAGGCGAAGGTGGTCAGCAGTTCGCGCCAGGATGCCTGTTCGGGTTCCGGAGTCCGCACCAGGCCCCAGAACTGGTCGAGCACCAACTCCAGCAGTTCGTCCTTGTTCGCGACGTGCCAGTACAGGCTCGTCGCGCCCGCACCGAGCTTCGCGCCGAGTTTGCGCATACTCAGCGACTCCAGCCCCTCGGCGTCGAGGAGTTCCACGGCCGCGCCGATGATCTGCTCGCGATGCAGCCCCGCGGACTTGGGCTGGCGCGGCTGTTTGGTCCATACCGAGTCGAACTGCTTGGTCACAACACGATCTTATAATTGCTCGAACACTGTTCGAGTTTTTCGTACACTGTGCGAGTGGAATCGAACGTTGTACGAGACCCCCGCCGCTGGTGGATTCTGGGGGTCCTCTGTCTGTCCTTGCTCGTGCTCATGCTCGACAGCACCGTGCTCAATCTGGCGATCCCGTCGCTGATCACCGAGCTCGGCGCCACGCCGTCGGACGTGCAGTGGATTCTGGACGCCTACGTGCTGGTCTTCGCCGGGCTGCTGCTCACCGCGGGAAGCCTCTCCGACCGCTTCGGCAGGCGTCGAGCGCTGATCACCGGACTGGCGGTGTTCGGCGTGGCATCGCTGGCCGCCGTGCTGGCGACCGAGCCGTGGCAGGTCGTGGCCGCGCGCGCCGCGATGGGCGTCGGCGGTTCACTGCTGATGCCCTCGACACTGTCGATCCTGATGACCACCTTCGCCGAGGACGAGCGGCGAACTGCGATGGCGGCGTGGTCGACGGTCTCCATGGTCGGCATCGTCGCCGGGCCGACGCTGGGCGGCTTTCTGCTCCAGCACTACTGGTGGGGGTCGGTGTTCCTGCTCAACGTCCCGGTCGCCGTGCTCGCGATCGCGGCGGCGGTCGTGCTGATGCCCGAGACCACCGGCGAGCAACGGCCGCTCGACCTCGTCGGGGTGGTCCTGTCCGTGGTAGCGCTGAGCGCGACGGTCTACGTGATCATCGAGCGGGAGTGGAACGTCGGCGTGATCGCGCTGGCCGTCGTCGCGGCAGCCGCCTTCGTCGTGTGGGAGAGCCGATCGGCACATCCGATGCTGCCGCTCGCGGTGTTCCGCAGCCGCGACTTCACCGGCACCTGTCTGACCCTGCTGCTGATGGTCTTCGGCATGGGCGCGGTCATGCTCATGCTGACGCAGTACCTGCAGTTCGTCCTGGGCTACGGCCCGATGAAGGCCGGACTGGCGCTGCTGCCGTACGCCCTGGCCGCCGCGGTGTGCAACGGGCTCGGCGCGACGCTCGGCAAGACGTTGAGCAACAAGACGCTGATCGTGTCCGGCCTGCTCGTCATGGGCGCGGCTTTCGGCATCCTCGCCGTCGCAGGCGGATACCTGTGGATCCTGGTCAGCATGCTGGTGATGGGCGTGGGCGGCGGCTTGGCGGGACCGGCCGCGTACGCGGCCATCATGAGCGCCATCCCGCTGCAGCACGCCGGTGTCGGCTCCGCGATGAACGACACGCTGCAGCAGGTGGGCATGGCGATCAGCATCGCCGTCCTCGGCAGTGTGCTGGCCGGGGTGTTCACCTCGAACATGCCCGCCGACGCCCCTGACGCGGCCCGCGAATCCATCGGAGCCGCCTTCCAGCTCGGCTACCTGGAGCCGGCCAAGGACGCCTTCACCGCCGCCATGTCCGCCGGCGCGTGGATCAGCGCGGGGTTCAGCATCGCCGCCGCCCTGCTCGGCGCGATCCTGCTGCGCGCGGCGGCCGCAGGCGGCCGAGCAGCCGGAAACCGTCCCGGTCGCGAACGGGTGATCGTGTCGTCGGGGCCGTGACGGGCGCGGGAGTGGTCATCGCATCCGTCGCGGCGCCGCCGACCCGGCGGTTACGGGGTTCCGGGACGCGACAGCAGTCCTTCTCGGATCCCCGGTATGAATGATTCCAACCCGGGGGCTGATGGTCTCGCGCGCATGCTCCGAGCAGAGTTGAAAGTGTTCACAGACAACGGCCTTCAAGCAACGAGGGCTAGTGAAGCAACCTATCCCCTGGAGACATCATGACCACGAACAAAATGCGCGCAACGGCAGCGGCGGTAGCGCTCGCACCGATCATCGCACTCGGTTCAGGTTTTGCTTCCGCTGCCCCGGACGTAACCCCGGGACCCGTGACGGATAATTCCACACCGATCCCGGCACAGGTCGAGCCCGCGACGCTGGGCCTGATTTGGCCGCTGGGCATTTTCTGCGCTCCCTTGCTGCTCCTTCCTCCGGTCGTCAACGCGGTCGCCGTATTCGTCTGCGCCGCCTGACCACGCTCCCTAGAAGAAGCTGAGGGCCAGAACGTGATGCGGCGCGCCTCGGGCTGCGTCGCGAGTGTCTCGTACATACCCCGACCGGGTTCTCCGTCGATGGAGCGGACCGAATATGTCGCCGTTCCATCGACGCACCCGGTCGGGGAACTTCTGCAAATCGAACATGCGGTGCGGATAAGTGCGGTTGAATTACCGGATGGCCAAGTTCAGGAAACTCGTAAGCGCTGCCGCGGCACTTGCCGCCGGCACGGCGCTGTTCGGGGCACCCGGGGCCGCACACGCCGAGACTCCGTCCGTTCTGGGCGGCGGCTCGGGCATCGTCGTCGGCGGTCAGAACATCTGCACCCTCACCACGATCGGGCGTGACTCCGGCGGTCGGCTGGTCGGGTTCACCGCGGCTCATTGCGGTGAAGCGAACGCCACGGTCGTCGCAGAAAGCAATCGCGACGCCGGTGTCGTCGGCACTGTCGACTACGCCAACAGCGGCTTGGATTACGCCGTGATCGTGTTCGATCCGGGGAAGGTCGTCCCCGTGAACCAAGTGGGCGGAACGACGATCACCGGCCTGGGCGGACCCGCCCGCTACCCCGACGTCGTCTGCAAAGAAGGCAGGACAACCGGCCGGACCTGCGGGCCCGCTTTCGGCGACGTGTTCACGGCCGGCAATGCGACCTGGACCGGGACGTGTGTCGTCGAAGGTGATTCGGGCGGGCCGGTCGTCGTGGGGACCACGCTCGTCGGCATGGTCAACGGCTACCTCGTCGTCCCCTGCCTCGGACCGCAGCTCGGGACGGACATCAACGCGGTGGTCGCCGACGCGAACGCGCGCGGTGGCGCCGGGGCCGGCTTCCAGCCGATCTGACCGGACAGCCTTCCACCATCCAGCCGGAGCCTTACCTTTCCTGGTCGGTGACGACACCGAATTCGATGGCGCGCTCGACCAGGAACAATCGCTTCTGGTTCGGCGGTAAGGCTTCGACCTGGAATATACGGAAAAGCGCCCGCATATGCGTCTTGACCGTCGAAATGCTCAGGCACAGATCTTCGGCGATCTCACCGTTGGACGCGGGATACGAATACGCGTTTCGCGCGTCGTACGGGCGGCACAGCGCCTCGAGAACCATATGCTGGGCCGGCGTCAGCGAATTCCGGTTGAGCAGCGGCGAATGAGCAAGCGTCATTTCCTCGTCGGAGGGTGCCGCGGCCCTGAACACGAATACCGATCGACCCACGCGAACAGTGTCGCCGGAGTGGAGTTTTCGCCGCCCGCCGACACGTTCGCCATTGACGAATGTGCCATTCTTCGACAGTCCGTCGTCGACGATCACCCAACATCCGCACACCCGCTCGATAATCGCGTGCAGGCGGGATACAGTCGCGTCGGTCAAGACGATATCGGCTGCGGCGGAGCGTCCTATGGTCACGGTCGACACTCCGCCATCCAGGGAAATCTCGCGCACCGTTTCCCCGCCGACGGGCCGGGTGGTGGTAGAAATTGCGGCCGACCGCCGCCACGCGGACTGTCCTGCCAATGGGTAGGTTCCGCGACGCAGGGCCTGTGGTCCGGTGGACGTAGACATCGTCCGTCTTTCCCATCGAAGTACGTCATGAACTGCGGGCACCGATTCGCTACCTTCAGAGTGCGCTTCCTCGGCGGCGATCACACGCGGTTTCGCCTACTTCGGTGCCTGACCGGGGCGGGCGGAGGATCAAGTGCGCGCCCTTGACGAGGCGTCGGTACAGGATCGTCGGATGAGCGTCCTCATCCGACCGCGAACCAGCGTCGACCTCGACGCCTGCGCTGCCGCCCTGCGAATAGTCCACGAGGTCGACCACTATCCGGAAACCTGGCCGACGGACCCGGCGGCATGGCTCTCGCCCCCCAAGCTCCTCGCGGCCGTCGTCGCCGTCCGCGACGGCAGCGTGGTCGGACACGTCGGACTGGGTGCGAGCAGCGGAACACCGGAGGGGGTTCGCGAATCGGCCGGTACGGAGGCTGTCGTCTCGGTGATCCGGTTGTATGTCGTCCCGGCCGCGCGGCGAGCGGGAGCGGGTACGCGCCTGCTGACGGCGGCCGTAGGCATGGCCACAGACCGCGGGCGGCGCGCGGTTCTCACGGTGACGTCCGACAGCGCGGCGGCGATCGCGATGTACGAGCGACTCGGATGGCGGCACGTGCACACCGGGCCCGGCGGCTGGCGCACCACGGATGGACACGACGCTCAGGTGCGCCATTACATGAGTCCGTGAGCTAGTGCGTTTCCGGCGGCGCTTGTCCGACGGTTTCCGCACCGCTGCCTACTTGCGGAAATTGAAGCCCCCTGGCGCACGTCTCGGCGTTGCGCCGGGATTGAGGACAACGGCCGTAACTCCGCGACTCGACGCCTACAGGGGCCACCGACACCAACGCCGACGCCACCGACACCGCCCCACTATTTGCCCTCGCCATGGTGCAGCCGCCGTTCCGCAGCCCTGCACAAACCTCACCCGGGACACGCCTCGTGCCCACGCCTCACCTCGGACACGCCCGCCTGCACACCTCACCCCGGACACGCCACCTGCACACACCTCACGCCGGACACGCCCGCCTGCACACATCTCACCCCGGACACGCCACCTGCACATGCCTCACTCGCCTCCACGGCGGCTACAAGACCGTCCGGGCGGCAGCGATGATTCCGCGGTCGTGCACCGTGCCTGGCGCCGGGATCTACGCCCGGTCGATCGGCGCCTGGCCGATTGATGACCGCGCCGCGTGAGCCGTGTCAGGCACGGGGATGTGCCTGGTCGTGCACTTTCTTGAGGCGGTCGATGGAGACGTGGGTGTAGAGCTGGGTGGTGGCCATGCTGGCGTGGCCGAGAAGTTCCTGGACCACACGCAGGTCGGCGCCACCCTCGAGGAGGTGGGTCGCGGCGGTGTGCCGCAAGCCGTGGGGACCCATGTCGGGGGCGCCCGGGATGGCCGAGACGACGTCGTGCACCACGGTTCTGGCCTGACGCTGATCGAGCCGCCTGCCGCGGCGGCCGAGCAGCAGCGCTCGGCCGGATTCGACGGTGGCGAAGGCAGGACGCCCGTGGCTGAGCCAGTTGGCGACCGCCTCGTCGGCGGGGGCGCCGAACGGCGCCGATCGTTCCTTGTTGCCTTTGCCGAGCACGCGCACCACCCGCCGCTCACGGTCCACGTCGTCGATGTCGAGCCCGCACAACTCACTGACCCGGATGCCGGTGGCGTACAGCAGTTCCACGATCGCCCGATCCCGCAGCGCCATCGGGTCACGCTGGGCGGCGCCGGATTCCGCCGCGTCCATGGCCCCCAGCGCCTGCTGGCGCCCGAGCACGGCGGGAAGGACACGATGTGCTTTCGGTGAACCCAGCCGCAGCCCCGGATCGGTGGGCAATCGGCCGGTGCGGGTGAGCCAAGCGGTGAAGGTGCGTGCCGAGGACGCCCGCCGCGCCACAGTCGTTCGCGCCGCGCCCGCGGCCGCTTGCTGAGCCAGCCACGACCGTAAAAGCAGCAGGTCCAGCTCGCGGATGGCCGAATCCGCCGACCGCGTGTACAGGTGCTCCAGCAGCGACCGAGCGTCTCCCAGATACGCCCGCACCGTGTGCTCCGAGCGGTTGCGCCCGAGCCGCAGATGCCTGCCGTATTCCACCAGCAGCGCTTCCAGATCTTCGGGCAGTTCCGCCATCCTTCCACCGTCCCGGCCCGCACCCCGGATGGCAAGCCACCGCGCCGAATGCTCACCGGCGCCGTGCCGTTCGGTGCCAGCCACTTTCGTCACTGGCCACCAGGCCGGCCAATTCGAGGGCGGCCAATGCCGCACGTACCACCGGTAGGGACAAGCCACACTGCCGGGACACCTCGAGAGGCAACCGCGATCCCACTCTCGGCAGGGCGGCGAAGGTCAGCGCCTCGTCACCGGTCAGCTGATCCTCTGGGCTACCGCCCGCCCCCGCCGCGGGAAGCGACAATCGCAACGGCCCCGCCTCGTCGACGACTTCCTCGGCACGGGTCACCAAAAGGGCTTCCCCGTCACGGATCATGCGGTGGCAGCCGACCGACGCGGCCGAGATGACCGGGCCCGGCACGGCCAGGGCCGGACGGCCGAGGCGGCGTGCCCATTTGACGGTGTTGCGTGCGCCGCTGCGCAGCCCCGCCTCGATGACGAGCACACCGTCGGCCAGAGCTGCGATCAAGCGGTTCCGGGCTAGGAACTGGTGCTTCTGCGCGGTGACGCCGGGCGGGTACTCGCTGACCACCAAGCCGGATTCGGCGATGTCCGCCAATAGGCGCTCGTGCTGCGCCGGGTAGGGCCGGTCGATGCCACAGGCCAGCACGGCGATCGTCGGACCTTCCACCGCCAGCGCCGCCCGGTGCGCCATACCATCGATCCCGAATGCCGCACCGGACACGATGGTCCACCCCTGCGCGGCGAGATCGCCCGCGATCTCCCCCGTCACCCGGTTTCCGTACCCGGTGCTGCACCGCGATCCCACCACCGCGATGGCACGCTCGCTGGATTCCAGCAGCGAGCGGGGGCCGCGCGCCCACAGCACGAGCGGAACGGCTCCGTCGCGATCCCGTCCTGGCTCGAGCTGCGCGAGACCGAGCATGCGCCATGCGGGCCACTCCGGATCGTCCGGCGTCACCACCCGTCCGCCGATCCGCTCGATCGTCTCCAGATCCCGCGCCGCCACATCGATCTCCCGCCGCTGCGCCGTCGGCCCGCGCAGCGGTTCGGGCAGCGCGCACTCCCGCACGGCACGCGCCGCCTCGACCACCCCGACCGACTCGATGAGCGCCGACAGCGGCGCGCACGGCCCCTGCACCACCCGCGACAAGTACACCCACGCGAGCCGCCGGGAATCGCCTGCACCGGACGGCGACCCGGTCCCAAGCGCGTCGACGCCCGCAGTGAGATCCGCCGCCCGCACGCCACCCGCCGCTCGCATGTCCACCGCCACAGGCACCTTCACCTCCACAGGCGCGTCCTCGACCGCCCACATGTCGACCACGGCAGGCACGTGGACGGCCGCTCGTATCTCCGGGGCAGCTGATGCGGCGGGCGCGTCCACCGCAGGCACATCCACGGTGGGCACATTCGCCGCCGCAGGCATACCCTTCGCCACAGGCACGTCCGCCACGGCAGGCACATCGGCGGCCGCAGATTCACTCAGCGCAGCTGTCGGTACCACGGACACATCCACCACGGGCACGTCCACCACCGACACGCGCTCTGGCACGTTCATCGCCACAGGCACGCTGACGGCCGCAGGCACATCCATCGCGACCCGATTCGCGGCTACAGGCACGCCTTCCACCGCAGACACAGGCACACATGCGTCCACCACCGCAGGCACGTGGGCGGCCGCAGATCCGCTCACCGCGGTGGGCAGGTCCACCGTGGGCACATTCGCCGCACCCTCGGTCGGCACCGGCGCGCTCATTGCGCACCCCTCTGACGGAAGTTCAACGCGGCCAGGACATCCTGGGCCGCGGGTAGTTCGCCGCCGCGTAGATCGCAGATGGTCCACGCGACCCGGATGGCGCGGTCCGCGCCGCGCGCGGACATGCGGCCGAGACGCAACGCCGTCTCGACGGGAGCCAGGGACTCGCGGGGTAGCCGGAACCCCTGGCGCAGGATGTGACCGGGGACCTCGGCGTTGGTGAGCCACCCGTACTCGCGCCAGCGCTCGGCGGCGGCGTGCCGCGCGAGCGCGACCCGGCCCCGCACCACTTCACTGCTCTCGGCGGCGTCGGTGCTGAACGCCGCGCCGGACTGCCCGTGCATCCGTACCCAGATGTCGATCCGGTCGATCAGCGGTCCGGACAATTTGCCGAGGTAGCGGCGGCGAGCCAGCGGCGCGCAGATGCAGTCGACGTCGCGGGCCGGGGCGCACGGGCATGGATTCGCGGCGAGCACCAACTGGAAGCGCGCCGGGTACCGCGCCACACCGTCGCGCCGGGCAATGCGTACTTCGCCCTCTTCCAACGGTGTTCGCATCGCTTCCAGCACCTTCGTGCCGAGTTCGGCGCATTCGTCGAGGAACAGCACGCCACGGTGGGCCCGGCTGACCGCGCCGGGCCGGGCAGTCCCCGACCCGCCACCGATCATCGCGGTGACGGAGGTCGAATGGTGCGGCGCGACGAACGGCGGCACGGTGATCAGCGGCTGGTCACCGGCGAGCGTGCCCGCCATCGAGTGGATCGCGGTCACCTCCAGCGCCTCGGTCTCGGTGAGCGGTGGCAGCAGTCCTGGAAGCCGTTGTGCCAGCATCGTTTTCCCGATACCGGGCGGGCCGGTGAGCAGCAGGTGGTGGCCGCCCGCGGCGGCCACCTCCAAGGCCCAGCGCGCTTCTTCCTGCCCCACCACCTCGCTCAGATCGCCGCCTTGCCGCACGGTGTCCGGCAGGGCGTTGTCCGGCTCGTCGAGCGAGCCTTCGCCGCGCAGCCACGCCACGACCCCACGCAAATTGCGCGCCCCGAAGACCTCGATACCCTCGACCAGCCCGGCCTCGGCCATGGTCGCCGCCGGTACCACGACAGTCGACCAACCGGCCTTGCGCGCCGCGATCACGGCGGGCAGGACGCCTCGCACCCGGCGCACCCGCCCGTCCAGCGCCAGTTCGCCGAGCAGCACCGTCTTCGCGAGCCGCTCGGAGGGAACCGACCCCGACGCCTCGAGTACCGCGACCGCCAGCGCCAAGTCGTAGACACTGCCCAGTTTCGGCAAGGTCGCGGGCGACAGCGCGAGCACCACCCGGCCGTCGGGCCACTTCTCCCCCGAGTTCGCCACCGCCGAACGGATCCGGTCGCGAGATTCCTGCAACGCGGTGTCGGGCAGCCCGACCAGGTGGACCGAGGGCAGACCCTGCCCGATATCGGCTTCGATCTCGACGAGCAAACCGTCGACGCCGGTGACCGCGACGGAGTGCGCCCGTCCGAGGGCCATTCAGAACACCGCCTCGAGATGGTCGATGACCGGCGCGCGACCTCGCACCGCCAGCACCGACACCACGTCGAACCTGATGCGCCGCCACGGACCGTCCTGCTCGGCCAGCCACAGCAGCGCCAGACGGCGAATACGCTGCTGTTTGGCGAAGGTGACCGACTCGGCCGGTGTGCCGTAACCGAGGCCGGAACGGGTCTTGACCTCCACGAACGCGGTCACGTCCCCGTCGCGTGCGATCAGGTCCAGCTCGCCGTATCGGCAACGCCAGTTCCTCGCGACGATCTCCATCCCCGCGGCGCGCAGGAATTCCGCCGCCAGTTCCTCCCCGTGCGCGCCGAGCGCCTGTTTGTCCGTCACCCGGTCAGCGTGCACCGACTCCGAATCAGGTCAGCGCCGCCGACCTGGGAGAACAGGAAACCTGTGGACAACCGGGCCGCTGTGCAGAACTTTCCGGCCGCTACTCCGGCAGCCGCAGGTCGGGCTTCTCCAGCTCCTCGATGTTGACGTCCTTGAAGGTGATGACCCGGACGTGCTTGACGAAGCGCGCCGGGCGATACATGTCCCACACCCACGCATCGCTCATCCGCACCTCGAAGTACACCTCACCGTCCGCGTTCTGCGGCCGCAGCTCCACGGAATTGGCCAGGTAGAAGCGGCGCTCGGTCTCCACCACGTACGAAAACTGACCGACGATGTCCTTGTACTCGCGATACAGCGAGAGCTCCATCTCGGTTTCGTACTTCTCGAGGTCCTCGGCACTCATCGGGTGGGACGTCCTCCTTCTCGCCGCATCGCGTCGTGTGATGACATCATCGCGCATGCGCTGCGTCGGTAGCCACTCGGCCAGCCGTACGCCCGTTCGGAAACTGCTCGGACAGCGCCTCGTCCAGGCCCTCGGCCAGCACCGCGTCCGCGGTGTCCGCCGCCGCCGCGACCGGCCGCAACCCGGCGGCCTCGCGGACATTGCGCCAGGAGCGACGGTGCTCACTGCTCGGTCCCAGGCGGTGCAGCGCGGCGGTGTGCTCGGGCGTGTTGTAGCCCTTGTGCGCGGCGAAGCCGTAGCCGGGGAACCGCTGGTCCAGTTCGACCATGATGCGGTCCCTGGTGACCTTGGCCAGGATGCTGGCCGCGGCGATGCAGGCCGCGGCCCCGTCGCCGCCGATCACGGGCAGCGAAGGCACGGGAATGCCGGGAACGCGGAACCCGTCGGTCAGCACGTAACCGGGCTCCTGGCCGAGCCCGGCTACAGCGCGGCGCATGCCCTCGATGTTGGCGACATGGATGCCGATCGAGTCGATCTCCCAGGCCGGTATGACGACGACCTGGTAGGCCAGCGCGAGCCGGATGATCACCGGGTAGAGCTCCTCGCGGGTGGCCTCGGTGAGTTTCTTGGAGTCGTCGAGACCGGCCAGCTTGTCGTAGGCCTTCGGGGCGAGCAGACACGCCGCCACGACCAGCGGTCCCGCGCACGGCCCCCGGCCCGCCTCGTCTACTCCGGCGACCGGCCCGAGACCACTGCGGATCAACGCCGCCTCGAGTGTGCGCAACCCTCCGGCCCTGCGCATCACCACGCGCGGCGGCCAACCATTACCCACCGGCACTCGCCCTTGCCCCACCGTCCGATTATCCCGCGCCCCGCGTGATCAGTTCCGCTGGGGATTCTCCGTGTGCACCGGACCGATCCGGCCCGGCGGCCAGATCTTGAACACCGCCTTGCCGCGGATGTTGTCCACCGGGATGGTGCCCTGCAGTTCGTCGTTGATGTGCGCGCGGGAGTCGGCGGACTGGTTGCGGTTGTCGCCCATCACCCACAGATGCCCCTCGGGAACCTTCACGGGCTTGAACTCACGGCCGCCGGTGGAGTTGTAGGGCTGGCCCGGCACGTACGGGGCGAGGTAGCGCGCGTACGGCTCGTCCAGCGGCTTGCCGTCCACGATCACCCGGCCCTGCGGATCGCAGCACTCCACGGTCTGACCGCCGACCGCGATAACTCGTTTCACCAGATCGTTCTCGTCCGGCGGCACCAGGCCGAAGAAAGAGAAGAAGTTCTGCACGCCGCGGATGGCGGCATTGTCCGAGCGGATGGACTTGTAGTGGGTGTTCCACGAGGGCGGGCCGACGAACACGACCACGTCGCCCGGCTGTGGGTCGCTCCAGTAGTAGCTCAGCTTCTGCACGTAGATGCGGTCGCCGGTGCATCCGGCGCACCCGTGCAACGTGGTCTCCATCGACTCCGACGGAATCACGTACGGCCGGCCGACGAAGGTGACCATCAGCGCGGCGATCACCGCCGCGATCACGATGAGGATCGGCAATTCCTGCCAGAACGGCCGCTGCTTCTTCTTCGCCCGCCGCTTCGCGCGACCGGCCCGCGTTTTCTCGTCGCCCGATTCGGACACCGACACCGACCCACTTTCGTCTGCCACGCCGAACAGATTAGCCCGGCAGCGAAACCGAGGTCCGATGCCGGGCTGGGGAAAATCTGTGTGCCGAGAGGCTAGCTCAGCGCTTTTCCTTGATCTTGGCGGCCTTGCCGCGCAGATCGCGCAGGTAGTACAGCTTGGCGCGGCGGACGTCACCGCGGGTCACGACATCGATGTGGTCGATGTTCGGGCTGTGCACCGGGAAGGTGCGCTCCACGCCGACACCGAACGACACCTTGCGGACCGTGAAGGTCTCCCGGATGCCGCCACCCTGGCGACGGATCACGACGCCCTTGAAGACCTGGATGCGCTCCTTCGAGCCCTCGATGACCTTCACGTGCACGTTCAGCGTGTCGCCCGGCCGGAAGTCGGGGACGTCGCTGCGCAGCGACTTCTCGTCGACGAAGTCAAGGGTGTTCATTTCCATCCTTATGGTTTCGCGCGAACAGAGGACCCTGGCGGCACTGGACGTGCTCGGCCGGTTCATGCTCCGATCAATGGGGTGCGCCGGGTCGACAATCACCCAGGGCAACCTGTGCATTGTGCCAGATCGGCGCGCTGCGGAAGAAATCGGCCCCTCAGTGGTTCCGTTCGCCGGAGATGGCGTCCTGTTCGGGCGGCGGGCTGGGCGCGTGCAGCGGACCGTGATCGGAATGCCACAGCGAATGGGGCCGGTGCGGCGCGGGCGGCGCGGGCACCACCGTGCGGGTGAGTTCCGCCTCCGCCGCGGTGCGGACATGTTCGACGTCCGGTTTGCCGGCGACCAGATCCTGCACGAAGATCTTCGCGCGGATGACCGGTCGGCGATAGCGCCGTTCTCGGACGATGGCCCGGTACATCAGGCGCCTGCGATCGCCGTAACGCCAGCGTGCCCAGGGCGCACCCGGGCGGCTCAGTCGCAGCGCGCCGACGACCAGCAGCGGCAGGAAGAACATGCCGAACAGGCCGGTCCAGATCTTGCCCTTGGCGATGACGATGGCGGCCAGCGCCAGGTTGACCACGGAGAACACGACGACGAAGAGACGGACCTCGACGCTCGGGTCGCGCCGGAAGTCGTTGATGTCCAGCAGCCACAGCGGGTGGAAGCCAAGCAGCAGCAACCCCGTCACCGCGAGGGCGACGAACACCGCGTCCACCGACGTGCGTCCCTGTTCCTCCCAGTACACGTCGCGCAGGTAGAAGATCAGCGCGAATTCGTCCAGGACCAGTGCCGCGCCGACGCCGAAGGCGGCCGCGAGGACACTGGCCGTGGTCGTGTCGGTGCTCTGGTACTCCGTGACCATGCCGATGCCCGAGACGAGCACCAGGATCACCCCGAAGACCATGTGATGGACGTGGGTGTCACCGGCCCGCAGGTTGCCCGGCCACCAGCGCACCCGCGCGCGGATCAGCCGCACGCTGACGCGGATGAACAGGAACCCGACGATGAACCCGAGCAGGAAGCACAGCAACGGCAGCCGCCCTTGGGCGATCACGTCCTCGTGGAGCCACCGTCGCATGGCCGCTACTCCCTCCCGCGCGCCGGACTACTGGCCGAAGCCCGCCCTGCGCAACGCGTCCGCCATCGCGCCGCTCGGCGCGGGCGCGTTGCGGCGCTGATTGCCGCCGCGGTTCTGTGCTTGATTGCGGCCTTGGCCCTGCTGACCTTTCTGACCATTCTGCCGCTGCCGCTGCTCGCCGCCGCCCCCGGACCGGCCGCCTTGGCCGCCCTGGCCGCGCTGCCGGTTGTCGCCGCCCTTGGCGGGCGCGCCGGGCTCGTCGTCCAGGCGCAGGGTCAAGCCGATGCGCTGGCGGGCCACGTCCACCTCGAGCACCTTCACCTTGACCACGTCGCCGGACTTCACCACTTCGCGCGGGTCCTTGACGAAGTTGTGCGACATGGCCGAGACGTGCACCAAGCCGTCCTGGTGCACGCCCACGTCGACGAACGCGCCGAACGCCGCCACATTGGTCACCACGCCCTCGAGCACCATGCCGGGCTTCAGGTCGGCGACCTTCTCCACACCCGCGGCGAACTCCGCGGTCTTGAACTCCGGGCGCGGGTCACGGCCCGGCTTCTCCAACTCGGCGATGATGTCGCTGACGGTGGGGACACCGAAACGCTCGTCGGTGAAATCCCCGGCGCGCAGCGAGCGCAGCACCGTGGTGTTCCCGATGACCTCCGCGATACCGCGACCGGTCGATTCCAGGATGCGCCGCACCACCGGATACGCCTCGGGGTGCACCGCGGAGGTGTCCAGCGGATCGTCGCCGCCGCGAATACGCAGGAAGCCCGCGCACTGCTCGAACGCCTTCGGGCCCAGGCGCGGCACGTCCAGCAGCGCGGTCCTGCTGCGGAACGGGCCGTTCTGGTCCCGGTGCGCCACAATGCTCTCCGCCACCGAACCGGCGATGCCGGACACCCGCGACAGCAGCGGCACCGAGGCCGTGTTCACGTCGACGCCGACCGCGTTCACCGCGTCCTCGACCACCGCGCCCAGCGAGCGGGCCAGCAGCGATTCGGACACGTCGTGCTGGTACTGGCCGACACCGATGGACTTCGGGTCGATCTTCACCAGCTCGGCCAGCGGGTCCTGCAGCCGCCGCGCGATGGACACCGCGCCGCGCAGCGACACGTCGAGTTCGGGCAGCTCTTGGGAGGCGTAAGCCGATGCGGAGTACACCGAGGCGCCCGCCTCGGACACCACGATCTTGGTCGGCTTGTTCTCCGGGATGCGGGCGATCAGTTCGGCGGCGAGTGCGTCGGTCTCGCGCGAGGCGGTGCCGTTGCCGATGGCGATGAGCTCCACGCCGAATCGTGCGACCAGCGCGCCCAGCACGGCCAGTGATTTCTCCGTCTGGCCCTGCGGTTTGTGCGGGTAGATCACCTCGGTGGCGACCACTTTGCCGGTGGCGTCGACCACCGCGACCTTCACGCCGGTGCGGTAGCCGGGATCCAGGCCCATCGTGGCGCGGGTGCCCGCGGGCGCGGCCAGCAACAGGTCGCGCAGGTTCGCGGCGAACACGTCGACCGCGTCCTTCTCCGCCGCCTGGCGCAGCCGCATCCTGGTGTCGATGCCGAGGCTGACCTGCAGCTTGGTCCGCCAGGCCCAGCGCACGGTGTCCAGCAGCCAGGAGTCGGCGGGCCTGCCCCGGTCGGCGATGCCGAAACGGGCGGCGATGCGGCCCTCGTAGACGGTGCACTCGCCCGGCTGCGGTTCCTCGGTGTCCGGCTCGAGGTGCAGCGTGAGCACCTCCTCCTTCTCGCCCCGCAGCAGCGCGAGGATGCGGTGGGAGGGCAGCTTGTCGAACGGCTCGCTGAAATCGAAGTAGTCGGCGAATTTCGCGCCGGCCTCCTCCTTGCCCGCCCGCACGGTCGAGGTGACCTGTCCGCGGTTCCACATCAGCTCACGCAGCTCGCCGACCAGGTCGGCGTCCTCGGCGAAGCGTTCGACCAGGATGGCGCGCGCGCCGTCGAGCTGCTCGGCGGTGTACTGCGCCGGATCGGTGTTCGGATCCTCGATCAGGGCGTCGGCCACCGGCTCGTGCCCGGCCTCGCGCGCGATCTGCGCCTTGGTGCGCCGCTTCGGCTTGTACGGCAGGTAGATGTCCTCGAGCCGGGCCTTGGTCTCGGCGAGCAGGATCTGCCGGTGCAGGGCGTCGTCGAGTTTGCCCTGGCCCCGGATGGATTCGATGATCGCGGCCCGGCGCTCGTCCAGCTCGCGCAGGTAGTGCAGACGCTCGTCGAGCACGCGCAACTGCGCGTCGTCCAGCCCGCCGGTGACCTCCTTGCGGTACCGGGCGATGAACGGCACCGTCGAGCCACCGTCGAGGAGCTCGACAGCAGCGCGCACCTGGGTCTCGCGCACCGCGAGTTCCTCGGCGATGCGCCGGTTCACGCTGGCTGGGCCCGCGGCGTCGGAGCGTGGCACGGCGGGTGTGGACTCTGCACTGGCAGTCTCGGGCGCTGTCGTCACGACCGAGACACTACCGTCGCCGCCTGACAGGCGATCCACACCCAGGTGAACCTCCGAACCTCAGCTGTCGCCCAGCCCGAGCAGCCGCCGCGACAGCTGCCGCATCTCGGCCTTGCGGATCTTGCCGGTGACCGTCATCGGGAACTGCTCGACCACGTGCACGTAGCGCGGGATCTTGAAGTGCGCCAGCTTGCCGGTGGCGAACTCGCGCACCGCCGTCGCGTCCAACGGCGTTGCGCCCTCCCGCATCCGGACCCAGGCCATCAGCTCCTCGCCGTACTTCGGATCGGGCACCCCGATCACCTGCGCGTCCAGGATGTCGGGATGGGTGTAGAGGAATTCCTCGATCTCGCGGGGGTAGATGTTCTCGCCGCCGCGGATGACCATGTCCTTGATCCGGCCGGTGACGGCCAGGTATCCCTCGTCGTCCATCACGCCGATGTCGCCGGTGTGCATCCAGCGGGCGGCGTCGACGACCTCGGCGGTCTTTTCCGGATCGTCCCAGTAGCCGAGCATCACCGAGTAGCCGCGGGTGCACAGCTCGCCCGGTTCCCCGCGCGGCACCGTCAGTCCCGTTGCGGGATCGACGATCTTGACCTCCAGATGCGGCCCGACCCGGCCGACCGTGGCGGTACGCCGGTCGATGCCGTCGTCACGGCGGGTCTGGGTGCTGACCGGAGACGTCTCGGTCATGCCGTAGCAGATGCACACCTCGCGCATGCCCATCCGGTCGATCACCCGCTTCATCACCTCGACCGGACAGGGTGAACCCGCCATGATGCCGGTGCGCAGCGTGGACAGCTCCACGGTGGCCGCATCCAGTTCGGCGAGCATGTCGATGAACATGGTGGGCACGCCGTAGAGGGAGGTGCATCGCTCGGCCTCGACCGCGGCCAAGGTCGCTCTCGGATCGAACGACGGCGCGGGGATCACGACGGCCGCACCGTGGCTCGTGCTCGCGAGATTGCCCATGACCATGCCGAAACAGTGATAAAAGGGGGTCGGCACGCAGATCCGGTCCTGCTCGGTATATCCGCACAGCTCGCCGACGAAATAGCCGTTGTTCAGGATGTTGTGGTGGCTGAGCGTGGCGCCCTTGGGGAAACCCGTGGTGCCGGAGGTGTACTGGATGTTGATCGGGTCGTCGGCGGACAGTCGCGCGCCGAGCGCGGCGAGCCGGGCGGGGTCGATCTCGGTGCGGGCCAGCGCCTCCCACTCGGGTGTGCCCAGCACGAGCACCTGCGCCAGTCCCGGGCACTTCGGCCGGACCCGCTCGATCATCGCGACATAGTCCGAGGACTTGAACCGCTCGGCCGCGACGAGCAACCGGACGCCCGCCTGGCGCAGCACGTACTCCAGTTCGCTGGTGCGGTAGGCCGGATTGACGGTGACCAGGATCGCGCCGATCTTCGCCGTGGCGTATTGCAGCACGAACCATTCCGCGCAGTTCGGCGCCCAGATGCCGACCCGGTCCCCTTTGCCGATGCCTTGTCCGGCCAGGCCGCAGGCCAGGGCATCGACCGCCGCGCCGAGTTCCCGATACGTCCAGCGACGTGCGGTCGGGCAATCCACCAGCGCTTCTCGCTGCGGGAACGCAGCCACCGTCCGATCGAGATTGCCGCCGATGGTGTCACCGAGCAGCGGGATGTCGGACACCCCGCAGGCGTAGCTGGGCACGGGCGGCCGCGCGACCGACGTCATCGCGCACCGCCCTGCCGCAGCACGAATCGCTGCACCTTGCCGCTGGGCGTCTTCGGCAGGTTGGGTACGAAGTGGACCCTGCGCGGGTAGGCGTGTGCGGCGAACTTCTTCTTCACCAGGCACTGCAACTCGGCTTCCAGGCCGGGACTTCCCGTCGGGCCGTCGCGCAGCACGACGAACGCCTCCAGCACTTCGCCGCGCAGTTCGTCCGGCACGCCCACCACCGCCGCCTCCGCGACCTGCTCGTGCAGCACCAGCACGCTCTCCACCTCGAACGGGCCGATGCGGTAGCCCGCCATGATGATCACGTCGTCGTCGCGGGCGGAGAAGCGGAAGAAGCCGTTCTCGTCCTGCGATCCCGCGTCCCCGGTCAGGTACCAGCGACCGTCGGCGGTGTACCGCTGCGCGGTGCGCTCCGGTGCGTCGAGGTAGCCGAGGAACCACAGCAGCGGGCTGCGTTCGGTGTCGATCGCGACTCGGCCCACTTCGCCGGTGGGAGCGGCGACGTCGGCGTCGTCGGCGAGCACGGCGCAGGTCCAGCCCGGTAACGCACGGCCCATCGATCCGGCGGGAGTCTCCGTGTCGAGGTCTTCGTGCCAGGCGTTGCAGATCACCATGCCGTGCTCGGTCTGGCCGTAGTGGTCGCGCACCGCGACGCCCAGGTACTCGACGGACCAAGCGACGACCTCGGGGGTCAGCGGCTCCCCTGCCGAGGAGGCGCGGCGCAACCTGGAATGCACGGGCGGGGTGGCGCTGTCGGAGCGCAGCGCGCGATAGACCGTCGGGGCGGCGGCGAAGTTGGTGACGCCGAAGGTGTCCAGCACCTGCCAGGTCAGCGCGGCGGAGAACGGCGCGTGCAGCAGGATGCTGCGGACGCCGGTGGCCAGCGGGGCGAGGATGGCGTAGTAGAGCCCGTAGGCCCAGCCCGGATCGGCGGCGTTCCAGAAGACGTCGGCGGGCCGCACGTCCAGCGCGAGTTCCTGGTAGGCGTGGAAGGACGCGAGCGCGCGCAGCGGAATCGGGACGCCTTTGGGCGTGCCCGTGGTGCCGCTGGTGAACAGCTGGACGAGCAGTCCGTCGCCGCCCACCGCGACGGGACGGGCGCTCGGGTGGGTGGCCGAATGGGCGTCGAGCAGTTCGTCCATCGCCACGGCCGCCCCGGGGGCCTCGGCGCCGGCGACGATCAAGCGCCAGGGCGGGTCCGCGGGCAGATCCGGCCCTGGCGCCAGCTTCGGCGCCTGGTCGGCGTCGGCGATGACGACCGAGGCCCGGCTCGCGTTCAACCGCAGGGCGATGGCGGGTGGTGCGAACGCGGTGAACAGCGGAACATGCACCGCGCCGCGGCGCCAGATGCCGAGCAGAGCGACCACCAGGTCGGCCGACTTCGCCATCAGCGTCGCGACCCGGTGGCCGGGTTCGACGCCGAGTTCGGCGAGCGCGGCGGCGCAGCGGGCGGAGCGTTCGCGCAGTTCGCCGTAGGTGAGGTCGGTCGAGGACAGGTCGGCCTCGACGATCGTGAAGGCGACCCGGTCGGCGGGATGCCGATCGCACAGCAGGTCGGCGGCCGACGCGTCACCGCGGTCGTAACAGTCCAGCAGTTCGCGCACCCGCTGATTCGGATCGGTGCCCATCTTCGGTTCTCCTCGTTCTGTGATCCAGCGCAACCCGGGTGTGCAATAGGATGTGGGTCACATCCCGCTGTCCACTACCCCCGAAAAGGGGTGAGTCTCGTGACCCACACCGCTCTGCTGCGCCCCCGCGACAGCGACGCCCTGCGCGCCGAGATCCGCTGGGTGGCGAGCACCGCGGGTGTGCCGGTGGCCTTCGGCGGCGAAGTGCACGGTGACGCCTTGTTGCTGTCGGAATTCGTCGGCACGCTGACCAACGGCCTGCGCGGCTTGGCCGTCGCGCGGACTTCGGGGCTGGGAGGCCGGGTGATGGAATCCGGACGGCCCGCCGCGGTCTCCGACTATCGCCGCGCTTCCTCGATCACCCACGACTACGACGGGCCGGTCTCCGGTGAGGGCATCCGCTCCGTGCTCGCCGTCCCCGTGGTGGTGGACCAGCGCGCACGCGCGGTGCTCTACGCCGCGACCAGGGGCGTCAGCCCGCTGGGCGACCGCACCGCCGATCTCGTCGTCCAGGCCGGACGCCGCTTGGCCTCCGAGATCGCCATCCGCGACGAGGTCGACCGTCGCGTGCGCATGCTGGAGCTGGCCGCCCCGTCGGCCCCGGCCGCCCCGGCCGTCACCGAGGAGCTGCGCGATATCCACGCCGAGCTGCGCGGCATGGCGCGTTCCGCGGAGGACGACCGGTTGCGCGGACGCTTGCACGCGGTGTGCGAACGACTCACCCGGGTCCTGGCCGGCGAACCGCACCCCGACAGCCCGCGCCTGTCCCGCCGCGAACTCGACGTGCTCGCCCAGATCGCCTTGGGCTGCACCAATCAAGAAGCGGCGCAACGCCTCTCACTCGGCCCGGAAACCGTCAAGAGCTACCTGCGCAACGCGATGGTCAAACTCGACGCCCACTCCAGGCACGAGGCGGTGGTAGCGGCCCGCCGCCACGGCTTGCTGCCCTGAGGACGAGTCCTCAACGCACCGGAAGTGGCGCCTCGGCAGCCTTCCCCGTCACGCCGCAGGACGGAGATAGGCCGGCAGGTCGTCCACCAGGTCGGTGGCATCGGCATGGCCTTTGCCGTCCGCGGCGAGGTGGCCCGCCGCGGACAGGTCGGCGGCGCCGTGGGCCCATGCGCGCAGGAGGGCCGCCAGGCGGACGGGGTCGCCTGAGGGAAGCTCGCCAGCGGCCTGGCAGCGGGCGACGACGTCGATCAACGCGTCCTGCGCGGCGTCGGCGGCCTCGCCCAGTTCCGGAGAGTCGACCGTCCACGGTCCGAAGACCAGCCTGAAGCGGACAGGATAGGTCAGCGCCCAGGCGATATAGGTGTGCAGAACCTCGCGAAGCAGCGCGACAGGAGTCGGTTGACTGTGCGAGAGCCCGGCGAGAATCGCGGCGCGCTCGGTGAGTTCGCGCGCGGCGATCGCGGCGAGCAGCGCCTCCTTGTCGGCGAAGTGCTTATAGGGGGCGTTGTGCGACACGCCCGCGCCGCGGCCGACCTCGCGGAGGGTCACCGCCTCGACACCGCCCGCGTCCAGCAGCCGGATCGCCGAATCGAGCAGCGCGGAGCGAGTGTCAGGCGGCATTCGCTCAGCGAAGTGGGCTCCCGGCGCTACTCGACGCAGGCTTGCGTGGACCGCGATCCGGACCGGCGCAACGCTGCGGCGACCGCCCCGGTCGGGCAGCGCTCCGCGGCACCGACTCCGAACCGGGGTCGTGAGCAACGCCCGAGGATTCGTCCTGGGCGCGCCGAGCAGGCATCCCGGTCTACCGGCCGGGCCCCTGCGGCATGTCCGGGTCCGCGAGCAGGTCCGGGCGGCGTTCCCGGGTGCGGGCGAGGGATTGCTCGCGCCGCCAAGCGGCCACCTTCGCGTGGTCGCCGGACAGCAGGATGGGCGGCACATCGAGGCCGCGCCAGGAGACCGGACGGGTGTAGCTGGGGCCTTCGAGCAACCCGTCGGAGAACGAATCCTCCTGATGGGAGAGCTGATTGCCGAGGACACCCGGCAGCAGCCGGACCACCGCCTCGGTCATCACCAGCACCGCCGCCTCGCCGCCGATCAGCACGTAGTCGCCGATGCTGACCTCCTCGACTCGCACGCGACGGGCCGCGTCGTCGAAGACGCGCTGGTCGATGCCCTCATAGCGGCCACAGGCGAAGACCAGATGCTCCTCGGCGGCCCAGCGGTGGGCGGTGGCCTGGGTGAACGGCACACCCGCCGGGGTGGGCACCACCAGCAGCGCCTCGGCGGGACAGACCTCGTCGAGCGCGTCGCCCCAGACGGTGGGCTTCATGACCATGCCCGGCCCGCCGCCGTAGGGGGCGTCGTCGACGGACTTGTGCACGTCGTGCGTCCAGCGGCGCAGGTCGTGCACGGTGAGCGAGATCAGTCCCTTGTCGATCGCCTTGCCGAGCAGCGCCGTGCGCAGCGGCTCCAGATACTCCGGGAAGATCGTGACGACGTCGAGTTTCATGCATGTCTCCTGTCGCCGCCGGGCCGCACCTCGTCGGCCGAGTGAGCGCCACGCGATCGGGTGCGCGACCACTTCATTCCGGGTCGAGCAGACCTTCGGGCGGATCGATCACGATGACGCCCTCGGCGAGCGACACGGTGGGCACGATGGCGGTGACGAACGGGATCAGGATCTCCCGCCCGTCCTCGGCGGCGCGCACCTCGAGCAACTCCCCGGCCGCGGAATGCAGCACTTCGCGCACGGATCCGACGACGGTGCCGTCGGTGAGCCGGACCTCCAACCCCTCCAGCTCGTGGTCGTAGAACTCGTCCGGGTCCTCCGAGGGCGGGAGGTCGGCGCTGTCGACCAGGAACAGCATGCCGCGCAGCGCGTCGGCGGCGGTACGGTCGGCCACACCGGCCAGGAACACCAGAAGCCGGCCCGAGTGCTCCCGGACCGACTCCACGGTGAACTCGCGGACCTCCGCCGCTCGCGGCAACCGGCCCCGCAACGTGGCGCCGGGCGCGAAGCGCGCCTCGGGCTCGTCGGTGCGTACCTCGACGACGAGTTCGCCGCGCACGCCGTGCGACTTGGCGACCCGTCCGACGACGAGTTCCATCTACTGGTCGGTGTCGACCACGTCGACCCGGATGCCCCGGCCGCCGATACCGGCGACGAGGGTGCGCAGCGCGGTCGCGGTCCGTCCGCCGCGGCCGATCACCTTGCCCAGGTCATCGGGATGCACGTGTACCTCGACGGTGCGTCCGCGACGGCCGGTGATCAGCTCGACGCGCACGTCGTCGGGATTGGCGACGATGCCGCGCACCAAGTGCTCGACGGCATCGGCGACGACGGCACTCACTGCTCCATCACCTCGAGACGCGACTCACCCGTCGTCCGGGCCGGTCTGTGGACGGCTCGCGACAGGTACGGGGTGGACGGGAAACGCCCGCTCATTACTCGGTGGCCTCGGCAGCCTCGGCGCCCTCTTCGGCGTCCTTCTTGGCCTTCTTCTTGGGGGTGACCGCCTCGGCGACCGGCTCGTTGTCGGCGGCGGCCAGCGCGGCGTTGAACAGGTCCAGCTTCGACGGCTTGGCCGGCTTGACCTTCAGGGTGCCCTCGGCGCCCTCGATGCCCTTGAACTTCTGCCAGTCGCCGGTGATCTTCAGCAGCTGGAGGACGGGCTCGGTCGGCTGTGCGCCGACGCCCAGCCAGTACTGCGCGCGCTCGGAATCGATCTCGATGAGCGAGGGCTCTTCCTTCGGGTGGTACTTGCCGATGGACTCGATGGCCCGGCCGTCCCGGCGGGTGCGCGCGTCCGCGACGACGACGCGGTACTGCGGGTTGCGGATCTTGCCCAGGCGGGTGAGCTTGATGCGAACAGCCACTGCTGATCTGCCTTTCGTTAATTGGTCACGACGCAATTCGGCGACCCGCATGGTCTGCGAGCCCGGTTTTGCGCTTTCGAGTGTGTGACCGCCGCGCGGTACGGAACCGGAGACGGGCTGACACTTGTCCGGAAGGACGGTGGTCCATTCTGCCAGACGAGATGATCGCGCCAGAAATCGCGTCCGTCCCCTAGGCCGGTGCGGTGGCGGTGAGCGCGCGGGTGGGCACCCACGGGCCGCCCCACCACATCCGCCAGCCCACGGGGCGCAGCGTGAGGGCGGTCGCCCCGTTCGCGGTCAGGACGGCGCGATATTCGCGGGTCTTGCCGATGTCGACGATGACCAGTCTGCCGCCCGGACGCAGCACACGGTACGCCTCGCGCACCGCGGCCGCACGACCCTCGGCGGTTCTGATGGTGTGGATCGCCAAGCTGGAGACGACCACGTCGAACGCGCCGTCCGGAAACGGCATGCGGGTCATGTCGCCGGTGCGCAGTTCGATCCGGTCGGCGACGTTCTCGGCGAGCGCGTTCTGCTCGGCCGTGGCCGGAGTGTTGCCGCAGTGGTCGGCCGAGCACCACAGGTCCAGGCCCACCGCGCGGCCGGCGGGCAACCGGCGCGCGGCCGCCAGCAGTACCGCGCCGCGCCCGCACCCCATGTCGAGTAGTCGTTCGTCCCCGCGCAGTTCGAGGTCGTCGAGCAGGCCCGCCCAGACTTGGAACTTGCCACGGCGGGTGGCGTGCAGGAACAACCCGAACTGCGCGGCCAGCACGACTCCGATCAGCAGGAGCAGCAGACTCGGACGCGACTGCTGGAACAGCGCCACCACCAGGGCGGCGGCGAGATATCCGACCGCGAGAACTCCGAGCAACAGCAACACCGAGGGCGCGTCGAAACCGTACGACGCTCGCCACGGAGGAGCCATCATCGGCCGATTGTAACCAGCGCCAATGGCATTCGCGCCCGGTTCGCGCTCGTCAGCCCACCAGCGGAGCAAAGGTGCGCCCGGCCAGTTCGACCGCGCCCGGCTCGTGCCCGTTGAACACCATGTTGACGACGAGCCCGTCGACGCCCCGGTCGAGAACACGGGTCCGCAGCTGTTCGGCAACATCGTCCGGTGTGCCGACGAACTGGCGGTCGGCCGGGCTCTGCGCGCGCTCGGACTCCGACAGTTCCGCAAGGTCGATTCCCATGCGGCCGAGGTAATCCCGCTGCTGCTTGCGCACCAGGTCACCGTCCTCGTCCATCATCACGAAGCACAGGTAGCTGGTCTCCAGCGTCTGCGGATCGCGGCCCGCCTCGGCGCAGCGTTCGCGCAGAGCATCGATCTTGCGCGGCAGCTCGGAGGCGTTGCAGATGATGTTGAGGTGGTCGGCGAAGCGGGCGGCCAGGCCGAAGGTCTTCTTCTCGCCGCTGCCGCCGAGCAGGATCGGCAGGTCGTCGCGCAGGCGCGGCTCGTTCATGGCGTTCTCCACCCGGTACCGCGAACCGTGGAAGGTGGGACGCTCGCCGCGCAGCATCGGCCGCACGATCTGCAGCGCCTCCTCGAGGCGTTCGAACCGGTCGGTGAAGGTGCCGAACTCGAAGCCGTAGGACTGGTGCTCGAGCTCGAACCAGCCGGCGCCGATCCCCAGCACCGCGCGGCCGCCGCTGACCACGTCGAGCGTCGTGACGGTCTTGGCGAGCAGGGCAGGGTTGCGGTAGGTGTTGCCGGTCACCAAGGCGGACAACTGGATTCGATCCGTGGACGCGGCCAGACCGGAGAGCGCGGTGTACGCCTCCAGCATCGGCTCGTCGGGCGTGCCGATGCCGGGCAGTTGATAGAAGTGGTCCATGACGAAGGCCGTGTCGAAACCTGCGGCTTCGGCTTCTCTGGCCTGCGCGACCACTGTGGGGAACAGCTCGCGCACCGACTTGCCGTAGCTGAAGTTGGGCATTTGATATCCGAGGCGGATTGTCACGGAACCCGACCTTACGCCGCGATCGCAAACGCGCGCGTGAGCCGCGATGACGAGTTATCTATGTCCGGTGACCGGACCACGCTCGCCGTACACGCGCCCGCGCAGGACCACGGCGTACGGCGTGCTGAGGGTTTCCGGGTGGATGCGCGGGTCCTGCTGGTAGACAACGAAATCCGCGGGCGCGCCGGCTTCGATGCCGGGCCGCCCGAGCCAGTCGCGAGCACGCCAGGAAGCCGCGCCGAGCGCGTCGTGCCGGGACAGGCCCGCGGCGCCGAGGGCGGCGATCTCGTCGGCGATGCGCCCGTGGCGGATGGAGCCGCCCGCGTCGGTGCCCGCGAAAATCGGCACGCCCGCCTCGTGCGCGGCGGCGACCGTGCCGCGCACCCTCCGGTGCAGATCACGCATGTGCGCGGCGTAGACGGGGAATTTGCCCGCGCTGTCGGCGATATCCGGGAAGGTGTCGATATTGACCAGGGTGGGAACCAAGGCGGTGCCGTGCTCGACCATCATCTCGATGGTCTCGTCGGTGAGGCCGGTGCCGTGCTCGAGGCAGTCGATCCCGGCGTCGATCAGGCCGGGTAGCGCGTCCTCGCCGAAGACGTGCGCGGTGACCCGGGCGCCGTTGGCGTGCGCGGCGTCGATGGCCTCCTTCAGGATCGCGTCGCTCCACAGCGGGCGCAGGTCGCCCACGGAGCGGTCGATCCAGTCGCCGACGATCTTGACCCAGCCGTCGCCGCGGCGGGCCTGCTCGGCCACGATGTCCGGCAGGTCGCGTTCGTCGTCGAGCTCGATGCCCAGCTCACGGATGTAGCGCTTCGGCCGCGCGATGTGACGGCCGGCGCGGATGACGCGCGGGAGTTCGTCGTGATCATCGATGAAGCGGGTGTCGATCGGCGAGCCCGCGTCGCGCAGCAGCAGCGCACCGGCGTCGCGCTCGGTCTCGGCTTGGGCGATGGCGCCCGCCCGGTCCTCGTGACCGCCCCCGTACCGGATGCCGACGTGGCAGTGCGCGTCCACCAGTCCCGGCACGATCCACCCCGCGTCACAGAGCGTTTCGGCTCCCGGCACGGGCTCGAAGGACACCAGACCATCCCGTACCCAGAGATCGCGCATCTCGTCTTCAGGGAGAACCACACCTCGCAGATGCACTGCAACCTCCTGGACGTGCTCGGCTGCCTCCAACCTACTTGGCACGTCCTGGACCGGTCATCCGCATGTGCGACAGGCTCGTCCCTCACCGCCGCGGTGCGCCGACCTGGCGAGCAGCCGCGCCGCGCGAGCGGAGGGCGGCCGGTGGACCGGGCATCGAGCGCTCGGGCGGAGGGTGGCGGGGGTACCGGCATCGAGCGCCCGCGCGGCGAGACCAGCGCCGCGCGCGAAAGACATGCGCGGCGCTCGAAGCGTCTACTTCTTCGGGAACTTCAGTTTGGACAGGTCGAAGCCGTCCAAACCCGGCGGCAACTGGTCGAGACCGGCGGGCATGTTCGACAGGTCGGGCATTCCGGCGGGCATCCCCGGCATGCCGCCCATCCCCGGGAAGCCGCCGCGCACCTTCGGCGGCGTCGGGCCGCGCCCCTTCTTGCCCTTCTTGCCCTTCTTGGCGTTGCCGCGGCGGGAGCCCGGCAGGCCCATCTGGCGGCCCATCATCGCCATCATCTTCTTGGCCTCGAAGAACCGGTCGACGAGCTGGTTGACCTCGGAGACCTGGACACCGGAACCGTTGGCGATGCGCAGGCGGCGCGAAGCGTTGATGATCTTGGGGTTCTCCCGCTCGGCCGGGGTCATGCCGCGGATGATCGCCTGCACGCGGTCGAGTTGCTTGTCGTCGACCTGGGCGAGCACGTCCTTCATCTGGCCCGCGCCCGGCAGCATGCCCAGCAGATTGCCGATCGGGCCCATCTTGCGAATGGCCAGCATCTGGTCGAGGAAGTCCTCGAGGGTGAGTTCGCCGCTGCCGATCTTGCGGGCGGCCTCCTCGGCCTGTTTGGCGTCGTAGACCTGCTCGGCCTGCTCGATCAAGGTGAGCACGTCACCCATGCCGAGAATGCGGCTGGCCATGCGGTCGGGGTGGAAGACGTCGAAGTCCTCGAGCTTCTCACCGGTGGAGGCGTACAGGATCGGGACGCCGGTGACCTGGCGGACGCTCAGCGCCGCGCCACCGCGCGCGTCGCCGTCGAGCTTGGTGAGCACCACGCCGGTGAAGCCGACGCCGTCGCGGAATGCCTCGGCGGTGTTCACCGCGTCCTGGCCGATCATCGCGTCGAGCACGAACAAGGTCTCGTCCGGCTGCACGGCGTCGCGGATGCCCGCGGCCTGCCGCATGAGTTCCTCATCGATGCCGAGCCGGCCCGCGGTGTCCACGATGACGACGTCGTACTGCTTCTGCCGCGCTTCCTCGACACCGCCGCGCGCCACGTTCACCGGATCGGCGGCCGAGATGCCCAGCGGGTTCTCCCCGCCACCGACGGACGTACCGGGGTGCGGCGCGTAGACGGGCACGCCCGCGCGCTCACCGACCACTTGCAGCTGGGTGACGGCGCCGGGGCGCTGCAGGTCGCAGGCCACCAGCAGCGGCTGATGCCCTTGCCCCTTCAGCAGTTTCGCCAGCTTGCCCGCGAGCGTGGTCTTACCGGAACCCTGCAGACCGGCCAGCATGACCACCGTCGGCGGGTTCTTGGCCAGGTTCAGCCGCCTGGTCTCGCCGCCGAGGATGCCGACGAGCTCCTCGTTGACGATCTTCACGACCTGCTGGGCCGGGTTCAGCGCCGCGGACACCTCCGCGCCCTTGGCGCGCTCCTTGATCCGCCCGATGAAACCGCGGACCACGGGCAGCGCGACGTCGGCCTCGAGCAGGGCGAGGCGGATCTCCCGGCAGGTGGCGTCGATGTCGGCCGGTGACAGACGCCCCTTGCCGCGCAGATCCTTGAGGGCACCGGTAAGCCGGTCGGACAGGGATTCGAACACCGATCGCGCTCCTGATCTCGGGGGACGTCACATTCTCTCCCAGGGTAATGGGATCGCCCG
Organism: Nocardia asiatica NBRC 100129; assembly: GCF_000308415.1. GTDB lineage: Bacteria > Actinomycetota > Actinomycetes > Mycobacteriales > Mycobacteriaceae > Nocardia > Nocardia asiatica. The sequence continues at coordinate 43,536 of NZ_BAFS01000193.1, forward strand.
CGTGTTCGCGCAGGCGGTGCGTCCTTCGGGCGGAGCGGCGCCTGCTAGTCGAGCACGCGACGGCGTGGTTTGACCGTTTTGCGGTAGTCGTGGTTCTCCTCGGCCACCATGAACACCGCCTCGTTGGCGGTCAGGCCGAGCACGAGGGCCAGGTCGTCGAGGGCGACCCACTCCGCCGTGCTCGGGATGGGCGAGGTGGCGACCGTGGACGCGATCCGCATCGCGGTCACCGCCTGCTGCCCGGTCAAGGTGCGACCCGGAAGCCAGGAGACCACCCACCGGTCGCCGCCGACGCAGCGCGCCATGTGCGTGGTCTCGTCACTCGTCATCGTCGACGCCGAAACGACCTCGATTGCCACCGACCTGCTCCCCTCGTGCTCGCGATAGCCCGGACGATCTAGATCGTAGGGGCAGGTCGCCGGGGCGGCGTTCGGATGCAGCAAATATCTCGCAACAGATTGATCACCGGATAATGCGCAGCTAATAGCTGTTTTTTGAAGTTTCCGCGCCCTCTTCAGGCGGTTTCGGCGCAGTTCTGGGAACCACCGCGAGGAGCGCCTTTTCGATCGCTTCCCGGCGCGCCGGACCGTCTTCTGACCCCAGCTCGAGGCAGAAGCTGTCGACCACCGCCGACCCCATCGTGACCACTTTGGCCCAGCGGACGTCGGCCCCACAGCCGGCCAGTTCCGCGGCCAGGCGGCTGAGCATTCCGATCCGGTCCTCGGCGCGCAATTCCAGGATCACCTGTCCGGGCACCGAGGTGTCGGTCCAGATCACCCGTGGCACGGCCTGCGCGTACCGGCTTCGGCCGATGGGGCTCGCCTCGCGTTCGCGTTTGGCCAGCGCCGCGGGCACGTCCAGATCGCCCGCCGTGGCGCGGATCAATTCCTGCCGCAGCAGCCCCGGGTCCGGCGGGTCGCCGAACTTGGGCGCGACGACGAACGTGTCCACGGCGGCCGCGCCTTCGAGGCCGAGCGCGGCCGACAGCACCCGCAGCGAATGCAGCGCGAGCACACCGGCGGCGTCGGAGAGCAGCCCGGGGTTGTCGGGCGCGATGACGGTCACCGTGTACGTGTGTTTGCTCTCACCGGGCTTCAGGTCGACATGCACTCCGCCCGCCCTTGCCTTCTCGACCAGTTCCGGGGCGATGGGCTCCGGCGTCGGCAGCTGGTCACCCGCCATCACCATTCGGCAGCGCCGGACCAGCTCCCCGATCAGCGAAGCCTTCCAGTCGCCCCACACGCCGGGACCGGTGGCCAGCGAATCCGCCTCGGCCAGGGTGTGCAGCAGTTCCAGCAGCTGCGGATCGCCGTCGAGCGCGTCGACGACGTAACGCACCGTCTCCGGATCGGACAGGTCGCGGCGGGTGGCGGTCTCCGGCAGCAGCAGGTGATGGCGGACGATCGCGCTGAGGGTCCGCACGTCCGAGGGCCACAGCCCGAGGCGGCGGCCGATGTGGATGGCGAGTTCGGCGCCGACGGCGCTGTGGTCGCCCGCGCGGCCCTTGCCGATGTCGTGCAGCAGCGCGCCGAGGGCGAGCAGGTCGGGCCGGGCCACCCGGGTGCTCAGCGCGGAAGCGTAGGCGACCGTCTCCATGAGATGGCGATCGACGGTCCAGGTGTGCAGGGCGTCGCGCGGCGGCAGGTCGCGCACGGCGCCCCATTCCGGCAGCAGCCTGCCCCACAGACCGGTCCGGTCCAGCGCCTCGATCGCGTCGATGGTGCCGCGGCCCGCGCCCAGCAGGATCAGCAAGTCGTTGAGGGCGTCCTTGGGCCACGGCTCGCGTAGCTCCGGCGCGTCCTCGGAGAGCCGGTTGAGCGTGGTGGCCGACATCGGCAGGCCGGTCTGCGCCGAGGCCGCCGCCACGCGCAGGATGAGCCCGGGGTCACGCTGCGGACGGGCGTCCCTGGCCAGCACGACTTCACCGGCATGCTCGACCACGCCTTCGTCCAGCGGCCTGCGCACCGGCATGCGGCGCAGGCGGGCCAGTCCCCGCCGGGGCAGCGCGTTGGCCGCGGTGCGCAGGCCGACGTCCACCGAGTAGCTGACCGTGCGGGCCGAATCGCTCAAGGTGCGCGCCAGATCGAAGCGGTCGCCGATGCGCAGCGCGGCGCCGATCTCGTCGGCGTCCTGCGCGCGCAACTGGTCGCGGGAACGGCCCGCGACGCGATGCAGCTCGGTGCGCACGTCCAGCAGGCGCCGGTGCGCCTGCTTCAATCCGCCGCCCGGCACGTCGGGCCCGAGCCCGGGCATGGCGTCGGTCAGCTGGGCGATGGCAAGCGCGTCCAGCAACTGGATGTCGCGCAGGCCGCCGCGCCCGTTCTTCAGGTCCGGCTCGGCGCGGTGGGCGATCTCGCCGTTACGCTCCCATCGAGCCTGGGCCTGGGCGATGAGCTCGTCGAAGCGGGAGCGGATTCCGGTGCGCCACTCCCGGCGCACGCCGCCGATCAGCAGATTGCTCAATTCCTGGTCGCCGACGATATGCCTGGCCTCGAGCATGCCGAGCGCGGCGATGAGATCGTCGGCGGCCACCCGCAGCGCCTGCGGCACGGTCCGCACGCTGTGGTCGAGTTTGATGTGCGCGTCCCACAGCGGATACCAGAGCTGGTCGGCGACCTCGGCCACCCGAGCCGGGTCGACGTCGTCGTGCAGCAGCACCAGATCCAGATCGGAGAACGGCAGCATCTCGCCGCGGCCCAGACCGCCGACGGCCACCACGGCCAATCCGCTGTCGGGGGCGATGCCGAGTTCGGCGCCCTTGCTCGTCAGCCAGAGTTCGTAGAGGTCCACCAGGGCTTGGCGCAGCGATCGGGCGTCCAGCCGAGGATTGCGCGGCAGGCCGCCGTCGAGCAGCTGGGTGCGCGCCCGGACCAGGTCGGCAGCCCCGTTGGACACCTTTCCCTTGCCTTCTCCGGCGCCCTTCGGGTCACCGTCCTGCTCGTACCGACTAGCCACAACCCACCGCCCATTCATGCGCGCGGCCCCGCCCCGACCGGGAGCTCCGGTGGGAGCGGGGCCGCCGCTCGACTCGATTTTCGTTACAGCGCGTCGGTGCCGCGTTCGCCGGTCCGCACGCGGATGATCGACTCCACCGGGGTGACCCAGACCTTGCCGTCGCCGATCTTGCCGGTGCGGGAAGCCTCCACGATGACCTCCACCACCTTGTCGACCGACGCGTCGTCCACGACGACCTCGACACGGACCTTGGGCACGAAGTCGACCGAGTACTCGGCGCCGCGGTACACCTCGGTGTGGCCCTTCTGCCGGCCGTACCCCTGGACTTCGCTGACGGTCATGCCCAACACACCCGCCTGCTCGAGCCCGGACTTGACGTCCTCGAGCGTGAACGGTTTGACGATTGCGGTGATCAGTTTCATGTTCGTCATGCCTCCTTGACGGCCGAACGTGCCGTGCTACCCAGAGCGGCGAAGTCGTAGGCGGTTTCCGCGTGCTCGGACTCGTCCAAGCCCACCGACTCTGCTTCCTCGCTCACGCGCAGCCCAATGGTGAACTTCACGATATAGGCAATGATCAGCGTCGCGATGAAGGAGAAGGCAAGTACCACACCGGCACCCACCGCTTGACGCCAGAGCTGGTCGAATCCGCCGCCGTAGAACAGACCGGTCTTGCCCGCACCCGCCTCGGGCGCGGCGACGAAACCGACCAGCAGGGTGCCGACGATGCCGCCGACCAGGTGCACGCCGACCACGTCGAGCGAGTCGTCGAAACCGAACTTGAACTTCAGGCCGACCGCGAGCGCGCACAGCGCGCCGGCGACCGCGCCGACGACCAGCGCGCCGAGCACGTTCACCGAGGAACACGCCGGGGTGATCGCGACCAGACCGGCCACGATGCCCGAGGCCGCGCCCAGCGAGGTGGGCTTGCCGTCGCGGATCTTCTCCACCAGCAGCCAGGCCAGCATGGCGGCGCAGGTCGCGATCGCGGTGACGACGAAGGTCGAACCGGCCAGGCCACCGGAGGTCACCGCGGAACCGGCGTTGAAGCCGAACCAGCCGAACCACAGCAGACCGGCGCCGAGCATGACGAACGGCAGGTTGTGCGGACGGAACGGGGTGGTCGGCCAACCCTTGCGCTTGCCGAGCACCAGCACCAGGGCCAGACCGGCCGCACCGGCGTTGATGTGCACCGCCGTGCCGCCGGCGAAGTCGACCGCGAGCAGCTTGTTGGCGATCCAGCCACCCTCGTGCACGACGTTGCCGTCGGCGTCCTTCACGTCGAAGTCGAACACCCAGTGCGCGACCGGGAAGTAGACCACCGTGGCCCAGATGCCCGCGAAAAGCAGCCAGGCGCCGAACTTCATGCGGTCGGCGACCGCGCCCGAGATGAGGGCAACCGTGATGATGGCGAACATCAGCTGGAAGGCGACGAAGACGGTCGCCGGAATCGTGCCCGCGAGCGGGATGTTCACCGCTTCGGTGGTGACGACGCCCGCCGCGTCCTTGACCTCGGCGACGGAGTTGCCCCCGATCAGGCCCTTGAGGCCGAAGAACTGTGTCGGGTCACCGATCAGGCCGAATTTGTTGTCGCCGAAAGCCATCGAGTATCCGTACAGCGACCATAGAACGCCGACCAGACCCATCGCGCTGACGCTCATCATGATCATGTTGAGCACGTTCTTCGACCGGACCATGCCACCGTAGAAAAAAGCCAGGCCCGGCGTCATCAGCAACACCAGCGCCGAACTCATCAGCAGCCATGCGGTGTCACCGGTATCCGGTGCACCGGTAAGTGGAAAAGCCACCTTAATGTCCTCCTCATCTCGGGCCCAGCCGATTCCGGCAAATGGACCTGAACAGAAGGGTCCTCACTCGGTGTTTCATCTGTAGAGCTGTCGTGTTTCACCTACGTGAACGGATGGCGCACCTGTGTTGCCACCAGGTTTCGTCACGTGCACCATGTGTTTGCCGACGCTGTGAGCACGACTTTCGGTGAACCGGACGTCCGTGGCCGCTGAGGAGGAGGCGGCAAATTTCCAGGGTGTGATCCCGCTCGCACCGCGAACGGGCGCGCGATCAGCGACCACCCGCCCGGCGAACAGCGGAATCTCTCGGAGGGCAATCGCTTTCGACAGCGCCGCCGAGAGCCGAACGGTCAGCCCAGAAGGGCGTCCACGAACGCGGCCGGCTCGAACGGGGCCAGGTCGTCGGCGCCCTCCCCGAGCCCGACCAGCTTCACCGGCACGCCCAGCTCGTGCTGAACCTGGAAGACGATGCCGCCCTTGGCGGTGCCGTCCAGCTTGGTCAGCACCACGCCGGTGATATCGACCACTTCGGCGAACACCCTGGCCTGGGTCAGCCCGTTCTGGCCGACCGTCGCGTCCAGCACCAACAGGACCTCGTCGACGGCCGCCTTCTTCTCCACGACGCGCTTGACCTTGCCCAGCTCGTCCATCAGACCGGTCTTGGTGTGCAGGCGACCGGCCGTATCGATGAGCACCGCGTCGACGCCGCGCTCCACGCCCGCGGCCACCGCGTCGAACGCGACGGCGGCCGGGTCGGCGCCCTCGCGGCCACGGACGGTGTCGGCGCCGACCCGCTCGCCCCAGGTCTGCAACTGGTCGGCGGCCGCAGCGCGGAAGGTGTCCGCCGCCCCGAGCAGCACGCGGCGTCCATCGGCGACGAGCACGCGGGCCAGCTTGCCGGTGGTGGTGGTCTTCCCGGTGCCGTTCACGCCGACCACCAGCAGGATCGACGGGTGATCCGGATGCGGCAGCGCGCGCACCGAGCGGTCCAGCTCCGGGCGCAACTGCTCGATCAGCACGTCGCGCAGCACGGCGCGAGCCTGGTCGGTGGTGCGCACGCTGCGCGCCGCCATCTCGGCGCGCAACCGCGCCACGACGGCCGTGGTGCTCGCGGTGCCGAGATCGGCGAGGACGAGGGTGTCCTCGACCTCTTCCCACGAGTCGTCGTCCAGGTCGCCGCCGCCGAGCAGGCCGAGCAGGCTCTTGCCGACCGCGTTCTGCGAGCGGGACAGCCGTCCGCGCAGGCGGACCAGACGGCCCTCGGTGGGTTCGATCTCCTCCAGGGCGGCCGGAGCCTCCACACCCGCGGGCGTGTCGGGAGCGACGACCTCGGGAGCGACGACCTCGGGAGCGACGACCTCGGGAGTCCCGGTCTCGGCGGTACCGGTCTCGGCGGTGTCCAGCTCGGCGGTCCCGTCCGCGACTTCGGTCCCGTCCACGACTTCGGTCCCGTCCACGACTTCGGTCTCGTCGCCCGTCTCCGGCGCGGTGTCGGCGACCCGGCCCTCCGGGGGCACCGCCTCGCCGGGCGGCGCGGTCTCGGCCGTCTCCGATTCGGCGGGCGCGGTGGTGGGCTGGGCGGCGCCGGAGGCGGGCGGCGCCTCGGCGATGTCCGCCTCCGGCAGCGGAACGTTGGTGATGCCGCGCTTGGGGGCGTCGCGCGGGATCGCCGCGTCGTCGCCGACGTGCGGCTGTCCTTCGGTATCGGTGCGCTCGACCGGTTGGGGTTCGGTCGCCGTGCCGCCCCGGCTGAAGCTGAACCCGCCGGAGGCGGTGTAGCCGCCGGACCGGTCGGTCACCTCCTTGTCCTGCGTGGGCGGAGTCAGCGACACGCGACCGCGCTTGTACCGGACGAAACCGGCGACGAGCACGACGAGCAGCAGTGCGGCGACCGCGGCGATCAGGATCCAGACTTCGGGACTCACGCGAACCATCCTTGCAGACCGACCGTCACGGGATGGGCCCCGAGCCGCACCCGGCGCGCGCGTCGCGCCACCGCGCCGACCGCGAGAGCTCGGCGAACACCGCGCGTGCGGCGCCATGGACCGGCTCGGGCGGGTACCGACACAGCCCTCCAGATTTCTTGTCCTGCGGAACTTCTCGCGAAGGGACAATAGGATCGGCGACGTGACCGATCGAAACGTGCTTGGGGGGCCGCTGGAAGAGTGCGGCACCGATCCTCTCACCGGCTTCTACCGGGACGGCTGCTGCAGTACCGGGCCGGAGGATCTGGGCAGCCACACCGTGTGCACCGTCGTCACGGCAGAGTTCCTGGAGCATCAAGCGTCCATCGGCAACGATCTGAGCACGCCGCGCCCGGAGAACAACTTCCCCGGCCTGCAGCCGGGCGATCGCTGGTGCGTGGTGGCGGTGCGCTGGCTGCACGCGCACGAGGACGGCGTCGCCGCACCCGTCGTACTGGCGGCCACACACGAGAACGCCCTGGAAGTGATCTCGATGGACATCCTGCGCAAGTACGCCGTCGACGTGCCCGACGACGTCAGCGACCTGCTCTGAGCTACCGGTAGCCCCGCTTCCACCCGCGGCGCGCGCCGTTCGGACCATCGGCCCGCCCGCGACCCACTCGGTCTCCTCCGATCGCCTCGTGGCGCAAAGGAGAACGAGTTGGCACAAATGCGCCGTTTTGTCAGGAGGCCGCCGCGACACGCCGGCGATGGGCCTTCTGCCGGCACGCGGCCGAGCAATACCTGGCCCGGCGGCCCGTCCCCGACCGGTGCACCGCCGCGTGACAGACGGGGCAGCGCTCGGCCTCGGTTTCGTTACGGTCTGCCGATTCGTTACGGTTTCCCGCTTCGATCTCCCGTTTCGTCACTCTCCGGTCACCCGGCCGCGCGCGCAACGCGTCCAGCACGATCGCCGCAGTGCGGTCCACACTCCCCTGCGACTTCCGGAGCTGTTGAATCGCAACGCATCCGGTGAAGATCGCCAGCACGTCGTCGAGTTCGATGTCGGCGCGGACCGCTCCGTCGCGCTGAGCCGCGACCAGCAGGGCCTCCAGCGCGCGATGGAAACGCGCGCCCGCGCTCCGCAGCAGCGCACGCGGCCAGCCGTCGTCGGACTGCACCATGTCGCACAGCGCCTTGTTGCCCGGCGTCGTGGCGATCACCGCGGTGCAGAAGTCGAAGAACGCGGCGCCGGGGTCCGGGGCGCCGAGATGGTCGGCGGCGAGTTTCGCCAATCGGTCGATGCGCTGCTGCATCACCGCTTCCAGCAGATCGGCTTTCGTCGGGAAATGCCGGTAGACGGTGCCGGCGCCGACGCCCGCCCGGCGAGCGACCTCGGCGAGGGAGACCGAGGCGCCCCGCTCGGCGAAGGCGCGCTGCGCGGCGGCCAGCACGAGGGCGCGATTGCGCCGGGCGTCGGCGCGCGACAGCCCGTCGGGGGCGATCGGTCGGGTCATTTCGTTACGGCCTTCCACTGAGCGACCTGGTCAATCGGGTCGAGCCACCCGTATCGTCCGAATCCGGGTCGTCCGACCCGATTCTATCGAGCAGAGAAGGCGGCGCATGTCCCCTCGGCACAACCTCATCCTGGTCACCGGAGCCACCGGCAAGCAGGGCGGCGTGACCGCCCGCAGGCTGCTGGCGGACGGCACGGCGGTGCGCGCGCTGGTCCGCGACGCGCAGGCGCCCGCCGCACAGGAATTGGCCGCGGCGGGCGCGGAACTCGTCGTCGGCGACTTCGACTCCCCGCCGAGCCTGCCCACGGCGCTGTCCGGTGTCACCGGGCTGTTCCTGGTCCCACCGGCCGCGTATGGCGCACAAGGCTGGGATGTCGACTTGGAGGCCGCGCGCGGGCAAGCGGTCGTGGACGCGGCGCGCGAGGCCGGTGTCCGGCAGATCGTGTTCACCGGCATCGCGTCGATGGGCGAGGACGCCTCGTGGGGCACGACGGGCAAGAAGCGCATCGAGGACGCCGTCATCGCCAGCGGCGCCCGCTACACCCTGCTGCGCCCGGTGCGCTTCATGGAGAACTACCTGCTGCGCACGTCACCTGTCGACGGCATCCTCGACGGCGTACATCGGCATCTCTTCCCGGCCGAAGGGCCGATGAAAGTCATCGCCCTCGCGGATATCGGCGATATCGCCGCTCGGGCCTTCGCCGAACCGGAGCGATTCCACGGCCGCGTCCTCGAGCTCGCGGGCGACGCGCTCACCCCGTCGGCCGCCGCCGCGGCGATCAGCGCGGCCACCGGCCACCCGGTCCGCTACCACGAGGTCAGCGAAGCCGACGCGGACGCACTCGGCTCGGAGATCGGCAACACCTGGCGCCTGCTGCGCCACACCGGCGGCTGGCGGGCGGATGTCGAGGAGATCCGCGCGATCCATCCCGGCCTGCGAACGTTCGACACCTGGCTCGCCGAAACCGGTGCGGCTCAGATCAAAGCGCTGCTGGACAGCGAAAAGGCATCCGCGGATCGGTGATCCGCCGCGGGGCGGCCCCTTCCGCGGATCGAAAGCGCGCCTTACGGGAGGGGCTCAGCCCGCCGCGCCCACCGGGGCCAGGTTCTCCCCACGCAGCCGCTGGGAGATCACCTGGGTGATGCCGTCGCCGCGCATGCTGACACCGTAGAGCGCGTCGGCGATCTCCATCGTCGGCTTCTGGTGGGTGATGACGATCAGCTGGCTCTTCTCCCGCAGCTGTTCGAACAGGCCGATCAGGCGGCGCAGATTGGTGTCGTCCAAGGCCGCTTCGACCTCGTCCATCACGTAGAACGGCGACGGGCGGGCACGGAAGATGGCCACCAGCAACGCGACCGCGGTCAGCGACTTCTCGCCGCCGGACAGCAGCGACAGCCGCTTGACCTTCTTGCCGGGCGGACGGGCCTCCACCTCGATGCCGGTGGTGAGCATGTCCGAGGGGTCGGTGAGCAGCAACCTGCCCTCGCCGCCGGGGAACAGCTTCGCGAACACCTCGACGAACTCGCGCTCGACGTCGGCGTAGGCCTCGGTGAACACCTGCAGGATGCGGGCGTCGACTTCGGCGACCACGTCCAGGAGGTCCTTGCGCGCGCTCTTGACGTCCTCGAGCTGGGTGGCCAGGAAGTTGTAGCGTTCCTCCAGCGCCGCGAACTCCTCCAGCGCGAGCGGATTCACCTTGCCCAGGGTCGCCAGATCCTTCTCCGCGCGCTTGGCGCGCCGCTCCTGGGTCTGCCGGTCGTAGGGCATCGGGGCCGGCTCGCTGACCTGTTCGCCCCGCTCCTTGGCCTGCTCGTACTCCTGCAACTCCAGCGCCGAGGGCGGCAGCGGCACGTCCGGACCGTACTCGGCGATCAGATCCTCCAGCGCGATGCCGAACTGCTCAGCGATCGTCGCCTCCAACTGCTCGATGCGCAGCGCTGCCTGCGCCTTGGCGACCTCGTCCCGATGTACCGCGTCGGTGAGCTGGGACAACTGCGCGGTGAGCGCGCGCACCCGCTCCTTCACCTGCTCGACCTGTGCCGCGCACTCCGAGCGCCTGCGCACCAACTCGTCCCGGCGGGCACCCGCCTCCGCGACGACTCGCTCCAGCTCGGCGGCGATCCTCGCACCGGATTCGGCGACCGCGGCGGCCACCTCCGCCGCCTTCTTGCGCGCGGCCTGGGCGCGCTCGGCACGAGCCCGGGTCTCCCGCTCGGCGCGCGCCGCGCGACGCAGCGAATCCGCCTTGCCGCGTACCGATTCCGCCCGTTCCTCGGCCGTGCGCACGGCGAGCCGGGCCTCGACCTCCATCGCCCGCGCCTCGGCCAGCGCGGCCGCGGCCTCCTCCCGTGCCCGGCCCGCGGACTCGGTGCCCGCCGCGCCCGCGCCGTCGGCGTCGACCTCGGACTGCTCGAGCTCCGCGTGCCGCAGACGATCCTCCAGTTCGGCGAGCGAGGCCAGCGCCTCCTCCCGGCTCGCCTCGGCGTCGTCGCGCTGGCCGAGCAGCCGCTCGCTGTCCGCGTGCGCGGTGCGGGCGGTCTGGCCGAGTCTGCCCAGCCGCTCGTAGATCGCCACCAGCGCCTGATCGGATTCGTGCAGGGCGAGCAGCGCCTGGTCGACGGCCTCCTTGCGGTCGGCCTGCTCCTCCAGCGCGCCGGACAGCGCGGCCTCGAGTTCCTCGGCGCGCCGCTGGGCCGCGACCAGCTCCGCCGCGGCGGCGTCGATGTCGGCCTGGATCTCGAGTTGACTGGGCGCGCGATCCGAACCGCCCAGCAACCAGCCGTTTCCGGCAAGGTCACCGTCGCGGGTGACCACGCGCAGGTCGGGCCGCGCCGCGACCAGCGCCCGGGCGGCGGGCAGATCGTCGGCCACGGCGATGCCCGCGGTCAGCGCCGTGATCGCGCCGCGGACCGTGTCGGGGCACTCCACCACCTCGACCAGCCAGCGCGCCCCCTCGGGCAACGCGCCCGGCTGCGGCCGTTCGGCGCTTCCGATGCCGAACACCACGGCCGCACGGCCGCCGTCGGCGTCCTTGAGCGCCTGGATCGCGGCGTGCGCGGACTCACCGGTGTCGGCCGCGACGGCATCGGCCAGTGGGCCGAGCGCGGCCGCGACCGCCGCCTCGTAGCCGCCGTGCACGCGCAGCAGGCCCGACAGCGGACCGAGCAATCCCTGTTCGCGGTGCTCCACCAGCCAGGCCACACCGTCGCGGCGGGCCAGGTTCATCCCGAGCGCCTCGATCCGCGCACTCAGCGACGCCACCCGCTTGCTCGCGTCGCGGTCCTGCTCGCGCAGTTCGGTGACGCGCTGATCGGCCAGTCCGAGAGCCTGCACCGCGTGCTCGTGCTGGGCGTCCAGCCCCGCCTCGCCCGCGTCGAGTTCGGCGAGTTCGCCCTGCACCGTGTCGAATTCGGCCTGCGCGGCCTCGCCGCGGTGCCGGGCGTCGGCGATGGCGACGGACAGGCGCGCGATCTCCGCGTCCACCGATTGCGCCCTGGCCCGCAAGGTGTCCACCTTGCCCGACAGCCGCGCCACTCCTTCCCGCCGATCCGCGATCGCCCGCACCGCGGCCAGATGCGCCTGTTCGGCGGCCTTGGCGGCGTGCTCGCGTTCGGCGAGCTGGTCCCGGGCGGCCTCCAATGTCTCGGCGGCCATCTCGACCGCCTCGCGCAGCTCGGCCTCCTCGGCCTCCACGCGGTCGGCCTCGGCCTCCAATTGCTCCGGGTCGCGGCCGGTGCCGACCGGGGCGGCGGCGTCCAGGTGCCGCGCCCGGTCGCCCGCGATGCGGATAGTCGCGTTGACCCGCTCGGCCAGCGCGGAGAGCTGGAACCAGATCTGGGCGGCGGCCTCTGCGCTCGGGGTCAGCCGGGAGAGCTCGAATTCCTGCTGGGCCAGCGCCGCGTTGGCGGCGTCCAGCTCGGAGTGCACGGTGATCTGCCGCTCGCGCGCGTACGCCTCCTTGCTCTGCTGGCTCGCCAATTCCTCGCGACGGGTGACCAGGTCGTCGGCGGCCAAGCGCAGCCGGGCGTCGCGCAGGTCGGCCTGCACGGTCTGTGCCCTGCGGGCCACCTCGGCCTGCCTGCCGAGCGGTTTGAGCTGGCGGCGCAGTTCGGTGGTGAGGTCGGTCAGGCGGGCCAGATTGGCCTGCATGGCCTCCAGCTTGCGGACCGCTTTTTCCTTGCGCTTGCGGTGCTTGAGCACACCGGCGGCCTCTTCGACGAACGCGCGGCGGTCCTCCGGACGCGACTCCAGGATGGCCGACAGCTGTCCCTGCCCCACGATGACGTGCATCTCACGCCCGATGCCGGAGTCGCTGAGCAGTTCCTGCACGTCCATCAGGCGGCAGGAATTGCCGTTGATCTCGTATTCGCCCGCGCCGTCGCGGAACATGCGCCGGGTGATGGACACCTCGGCGTAGTCGATCGGCAGCGCGCCGTCGGAGTTGTCGATGGTCAGCGTGACTTCGGCGCGGCCGAGCGGGGCGCGGCCCGCCGTGCCCGCGAAGATCACGTCCTGCATCTTGCCGCCGCGCAGCGCCTTCGCACCCTGCTCGCCCATCACCCAGGTGAGCGCGTCGACGACGTTCGATTTGCCCGATCCGTTCGGACCCACCACGCACGTGATGCCGGGCTCCAATCGCAACGTCGTCGCGGACGCGAAGGACTTGAAGCCCTTCAGCGTCAGACTCTTCAGGTGCAAGTTCGACGACCTTTCCGTGTTCTGCCCGTTCTGCGTGGTCGAGGCAGCGCATCCGGCGACCAGTCATGGTATCTGTCGCGTGCGGGGACCTGCCCGGGCCCGACTGCGCACGCCGCCGAGTAGCGGTTCGGCGATATCCGTAGGTTATCGACTCGTCCCCGGTTCGCGCGCATTTCCCGGTGCCCGAGGTTTGCCCGCACCGCCGATCTCGCCGTGCGGCCCCGCGGGTTCGGTGCGTCGCCGCGAGTGCGGCGGATCGTCCCGCGGCCGCGCGGGCGAACGCCCCTGTCCGGCCCACGGCGTCCGCTGCGTTCGCCGCCGATCGGGGCGGTCTCGAACTGGCACTGACGCCGCGCCCTCCGTGCACTTACGATCCCTCTGATTCGCCAGCGGAACGTTCGGGAGCGCACCACGATGTCTGCCCCCTCACCAGGGACAAGCACGCGGTTCCGCCTTGCCCGCGTCACGGGACTGGTACTCGGCAGCCTGGTGTTCCTGCACGCCTGTGAGCGCAGCAAGAGCGCTCTGCTCGGCGATGTCCGGATGGAGGTGGCGATCGCGGCCGCTCTCGGAGCGGCGGCGCTGGCCGCCGGGTGGTTCGAGGTCAAGCTGCGGGCACAGGAGGAGCACGCCGACCCGTCGTGGGCCGATTCCGAGCGGGACGACACCCCCAGTCCTGGGAATTCTCCCGGTCGATCCGGGCGCTACGCCGACGCGGACCACTTCGAATACGCGCGAGCCGGGCGCACCCGCCCGCCGGCGCGGCCGGAGTCGATGGCACCCCGCGATCAGGACGAACCGCCCGAATCGGCGGAATCCGGCGGTCCCGCCGATCTCGTCGCCGGGATTGCGCGGACATTGCGGATCACCCGCCCCGGCGCAGCGGGTGAACGGCCGCCACTGCCCGGGTTGAGCGCGATGACGAAATGGATGCGCCGCGTCGAGCCCGACGACGACACCGATCCCGACGACGACGAGATCGACGACGAGATCGAGCAGATCACTCGTACCGAGACGGGCGAACTCGTCATCGAGTCAAGCAGTCGAACGGTGCGCGTCAAGATCGCCCGCTCCGGTGAGCTCGTCGTGCACGGCCGCGCGCAGGGCGGTCCGCCGCCGCGCTCGGAATGGAAGTGGACGTTCCCACCGGAGACATTCCCGGCTATCCGCGTCGCGCTCGGCGACGTGCCCGGCGACCTGCTCGATCTGCTCGAGGACACCATCCCCTGGCTGGACGCCGATGCGCGCCACGACCCGGGCGCATGGCTGCGCGCCCACGACATCCCCGCCACCTACCGGGAGAAGGGCGTCAGCGCCACACAGGTCACCCGCGAACTACCCGTGCTGCGCCCGGGGCGTCCGCCGCGACCGCCCCGGTCCCGCAGGCGGCCGGGTCGCGACGCATCCGGCGCTGGAGCCGTGGACGACCGCGCCCGCGGGAAATGGCCTCCGGCTGCCGCACCGTCCCCGGAGCCGTTGTCCGCGCGCCGCGAGCGCCGCGACGCTCCACCCACAGCCGCAGGCCCCCAGCCCGCGTCCCGGCGCGCCGATGCCGACCGACTGGCTCGCGGCGGCAAGCCCCGATCCGGCGGACGTCAGAACCGTTCGCCCGACGACAACAGTTCGCCGACGCCGCGCCGCCGACTCGACGAGCCCGCCCACAGCGATCGGTTCCCGCGCACCGAAACGCACGATCCGCACCCGCCCTCGGACCCGGCATCCGGCCGTCCTCACCTGCCGAGACGTCGGCAGCACGACCTCGCCGACGATCAGCGCCACGGCGCCGGACGGCCGGAGGGATACGACGACCGTCGGTCACGAGCGAGTCGGCAAGCCGGGCGCGGACGCGACCCACGAGCGGCTTCGGACTCGGAGCCCCGGACCGGCCGCCGCGAGCGGTCGGAGCCGCCCTTTCGCGACCGACCGGCCTCGTCCGACCGAGCCGCGCAACTGCCCTACGACCAACTCCCACCCGGACGCCGCCATCGCGGCGACGAGCCGCAACAGCGCGATACTCCACACGACCACACCTTCCGGCGCGGGTGGTAGGACCAAAAAAGCGCTGCCACCCGGCAGCCGGGTGGCAGCGCCGAGAAAGCGACTCAGCAGGCGCGGTGCGGGAAGCGGCCGTTCTCGAAACCGGCCACCATCCGGAACGCGAGGACGGCGCCCCACGGGCCGATCACCCACATCGGCCAGAAGTAGGTGAAAGCGCCGACGCCGAGCGAGATCGCGGCCCAGATCACCAGCACCAGCACGCTCACGGCCAGCCAGGTGCTGCCCTCGATGCGCTGCCAGATCGGAAAACGCGGGCGGGCGGCCGCGGGTTCGGCGGCCTCTTTGCCGAGTTCGGGCAGATCGGACAGCACCAAGCGAAGGTCGTCGCGGTCGGTGGTGGCGTACACCTGGGCGACGCGCTGGTCGTACTCGGGCAGATCGATCCGCCCGTCTGCCATGTGCCTGCCGAGCAGGCGCACCACGGCGTCGCGTTCGGCGTTCGAGGCGCGGGTGCCGGTGGAGATGTCCATGCCTGTTCCTATCGACGGTTCCACCCTCCATAGTGGAATGTAACTTCAGCATATCCCTCCAAAGTGGAATGTCAACCTATCGGCGAATTCCCGGCCGAAACCCGGGACTTGCCGCGCCACGGCGGTAGTGTTCGAATCGTCAGGAACAGCTGTATGGACAGCTGTTCAGAATTGCGGAGCGGCTACGCGGCCGAATCCGCGTCGTCAGTGACTGCGCTGAGGAGGCAGAGGTGTCGGAAACCGTCCGCGGGGTCGTGGCCCGCAGCAAAGGCGCACCGGTCGAGATCGTCGACGTGGTCATCCCGGATCCGGGACCGCACGACGTGGTGGTCCGGGTGCGGGCCTGCGGGGTCTGCCACACCGACCTGCACTATCGCGAGGGTGGCATCACCGACGACTTCCCGTTCCTGCTCGGCCACGAGGCCGCGGGCGTGGTGGAGACCGTCGGCGCCGCCGTCACCCACGTGGCGGCAGGCGACTACGTGATCCTCAACTGGCGCGCGGTCTGCGGCGAGTGCCGGGCGTGCAAGCGGGGCCGTCCCTGGTACTGCTTCGACAGCCGCAACGCGAGCCGGAAGATGACGCTCGCGGACGGGACCGAGCTGTCGCCCGCGCTGGGCATCGGGGCGTTCGCCGACAAGACCTTGGTACACGAGGGCCAGTGCACGAAGGTCGATCCGGAAGCCGACCCGGCGGTGGCCGGCTTGCTCGGCTGCGGTGTGATGGCGGGCATCGGCGCGGCGATGCACACCGGCGACGTCTCGACCGGCGACACCGTGGCGGTGATCGGCTGCGGCGGCGTCGGCGACGCGGCGATCGCCGGGGCCGTGCTGGCCGGGGCCGCGACCGTCATCGCCGTGGACCGCGACGCCCGGAAACTGCGCTGGGCCACCGACTTCGGCGCCACCCACACGATCGACGCGACCGCCGAGGACGTGGTCGAGAAGATCCAGGAGTACACCGGCGGCTGGGGCGCCGACGTCGTCATCGACGCCGTCGGCCGTCCGGAGACCTGGAAACAGGCGTTCTACGGGCGCGACCTGGCGGGCACGGTGGTCCTCGTCGGCGTCCCCACCCCGGAGATGACCATCGACATGCCGCTGCTGGATCTGTTCTCGCGCGGCGGCGCGCTGAAATCGTCCTGGTACGGCGACTGTCTGCCGGAACGCGACTTCCCCGTCCTGATCGACCTCTACCGCCAGGGGCGATTGCCGCTGGACCGGTTCGTCACCGAACGCATCGGGCTGGACCGAGTGGAGCAAGCCTTCGCCGCGATGCACACCGGCGACGTGCTGCGTTCGGTGGTGATCTGGTGAGCCCGCGCATCGACCGCGTCGTCACCTCCGGCACGTTCGCCCTCGACGGCGGCGCCTGGGCGGTGGACAACAACATCTGGCTGGTCGGCGACGACGAGGAGGTCGTCGTCATCGACGCCGCCCACGACGCCGACCCGATCGTCGCGGCGGTGGCGGGTCGCACGGTTCGCGCGATCGTGTGCACCCACGGGCACAACGATCACGTGACGGTCGCGCCCGAACTCGCCGATCGCCTGGACGCGCCGGTCCTGCTGCATCCCGCCGACGAGCAGCTGTGGCGCATGACCCACCCGGAATTCGCCTATCGGCCGCTCGCGGACGGTGAGCGGATTCGGGTGGCGGACGCCGAGATCGAGGTCCTGCACACGCCCGGCCACTCCCCCGGATCGGTCGCGCTGCATCTGCCCGCGGCGACGGCGGTGTTCACCGGTGACACATTGTTCGCGGGCGGTCCGGGCGCGACCGGCCGCTCGTTCTCCGATTTCGGCACGATCATCGAGTCGATCCGCGAACGCCTGCTGACCCTGCCCGAGGAAACCACCGTGCACACCGGACACGGCGACTCCACCACCATCGGCGCGGAGAAACCGCACCTCGCCGAGTGGATCGCGCGCGGTCACTGAGCGTCGCGGGCGATCGGACGCGATCGCCCGCTCGTCCGGGCGAGTGCCCCATCCCCGGTACCCGGGACCGGTAATCCCGGTCACGGCCGCCCGCCCTCGCGGAATGGCGCGGCCGGGCACGGTGTTGCCAGCCGCGCGAGCTGATTGCGACGACAATGGCAGGATCGAACCCATGGCTGAACAGACCGTCACCACCGCAGGCGCCACCGCGGCGCCGATCGCGACCGAACCCACCACGCTGTGGGTGGAGCGCACCGGAACCAGGGCCTACACCGGCCGCAGCTCCCGCGGCGCCGAGGTCCTGATCGGTTCGCAGGGCGTCGCCGGTGTGTTCACCCCCGGCGAGCTGCTGAAGATCGCGCTGGCCGCCTGCTCGGGCCTGAGCGCGGACTTCCCGCTGTCGCGCAAGCTGGGTGACAATTTCGACGCGACCATCCGCGTCTCCGGCGACGCCGACCGGGAGAACGAGGTCTATCCGCAGCTGGACGAGGTCTTCGAACTCGACCTCAGCGAACTCGACGACGAGGCCAGGGAACGGTTGCTGGTCACCGTGCAGCGCGCGATCGACAAGGTCTGCACGGTGGGGCGGACGTTGAAGGCGGGCTCGAAGGTGACGCTGTCGTTCGACATCGAGGCCTGATGGACGAGGCCGTTCGGTTGAGCGCCTGGGTGCACGGCCTGGTCCAAGGCGTGGGTTTTCGCTGGTGGACGCGGGCGCGAGCGCTGGAACTCGGGCTGGTCGGGCACGCCACCAACGCCAGGGACGGCCGGGTGCACGTGGTCGCCGAGGGGCCGCGAACGGCATGCGAACGGTTGCTCGCGCGCTTGCGTTCCGGCGATACTCCTGGTCAGGTGAGGTTGGTTGTGGAAAGCTGGGAGCCCGCGCGGGGTGATTTGACCGGTTTCGAGGAGCGGTAGTGGTGGATCGGGCGACGAGGGGGGCACAGCGGTGAGCACGCGGAATCCGGGTGACGACGAGCGCCGGGACGAGTCCGAACGGCCGTCCGGGCCGCGATCTCCGGCCGAGCGCGAGCAGGCATCCGCGCCGGGCGCATCCGGGTCCGGCGACGAACAGGACTGGTCGACGCCCGTCTCCGCCGGAACGGACCGGTCGACCCCCGCTTCCCCGGCGAGCGGCCCCGGCGAGCAGCCCGAAATCGACTGGTCCACGCCTGCTTCCGTGCCCGGTACCGGAAGCGCTCCGGACACGGGGCAACCGCCGTCCCCGCCACGCCCCGGCAGTATCCAGCGCCAGCAACCGGGTGTCACCCAGCCCCGCCCGCCCACGGTGGCCGAGGCCCGCGCGAGGGAGAAGGCCCGCAGGCGCGACGAGGAGGCACAGCGCGCGGCCGCCTGGGCCGAGGAGGCCAAGAAGCGCACGCGCAAGCGGGTCATGATCGGCGGTGTCGCCGTCGTCGGCGTCGCCGCCCTGGTCGGCGGCGGCTATCTGGCCTACCGAGCCCTGACCGCGCCGGACCGGGTCACCGCTCAGTGCGTGAAAGTCGAGAACGGTCAAGAGATCGTGGTCGACGATTCCTACTGCGGCGACGGGCGTCCCGGCTTCGTCAGCGACACCGGCGTCAATCCGGGGTTGATCATCCTCGGCGGCGGACCGCAGTACCGTTACTACTACGGCGGCACCGGCGCCGTCGGTAGACCGCCGACCGGCGGCACGACGATCAAGCCGAAGAACGCCGAGATCAAGACCAAGAGCGGCACCACCATCCAGCGTGGCGGCCTGGGCAGCAAGAGCACCGGCGGAGGGTCGTAGATGCGGCGCGTGCGGGATACGCCCCGGCCGGGTTGGCAGCAGACCATCGAGAGCCAGGGGCTGGTCTACGGCTCCCCCGGGCGGGACGCGAGCGGTCAGCCACGGCCGTACTGGGACGAGTCGGTGCACTACGAGTTCGAGATGCCGGAGATCCTCGCCCTCGAGGCCGACGTCGAACTGCTGCACTCCATGTGCCTGAACGCGGTGGAGCACATCGTGCTGACCGAACGATTCGCCGATTTCGGCCTGCCGCAGTGGAGCTGGGGCCCGATCGCCGAATCCTGGCGGCGTTCCGACCCGCACGTGTACGGGCGCTTCGACCTGCGCTACGACGCCCGGCGTCCGGCGAAACTGCTGGAGTACAACGCCGACACGCCGACCTCGCTGCTGGAGGCGGCGATCGTGCAGTGGCACTGGCTGACCGACCGCTACCCCGGCGGCGATCAGTGGAACTCGTTGCACGAGAAGCTCGTCGAGCGGTGGGGCGAGTTGCGCGACGTACTGCCCGGCCCGCAGCTGCACTTCACCTGGTCCGGCGCGGACGCCACCGGCGAGGACAACGTCACCACCGCCTACCTGCAGGAGACCGCGGCCGAGGCCGGGTTCGACACCATCGCGCTGCCGATCGAGGAGGTCGGATTCGACTCGGAGCTGGAGCGGTTCGTCGACCTGGCGGAGGCTCCGATCGAAGCCGTCTTCAAGCTCTACCCGTGGGAGTGGGTGCTCGACGACGATTTCGGCAAGCGCGTCGTGGACAGCCTGCCGGAGACCATGTGGATCGAACCGCTGTGGAAGACCTTGCTGAGCAACAAGGCGATCCTGGCGGTGCTGTGGGAGATGTACCCGGGCCATCCGAATCTCCTGCCCGCCTATCTCGACCAGCCCAACGAGCTCACCGAGTACATTCGCAAACCGAAGCTGGGACGCGAGGGCGCCAACATGACCATCGTCGGCGCGGGCTTGGAGACCGCGACCGGCGGCGTCTACGGCGAGGAGGGCTACGTGTACCAGTTGCTCGACCCGCTGCCCGAATTCGACGATATGCGCCCGGTGCTCGGCGCGTGGATCGTCGGAGACGCCGCCGCGGGGCTCGGCATCCGCGAGACCGCAGGGTTGATCACCGACGACGGCTCCGCCTTCGTCCCGCACCGCATCCTCACCGACTGAGCATCGTCACCGACCAGCACGTATCCATCTCGGCGCACGCCAACCCATTTCGGAAGGATCAAGATGACCGCAGTCGCCCTGGAGTCGGGGTACTGGAGTTCGCTGGGCGAGGGTGTGGGAGCGATCGTCCTCTACGCCCTCGTCGGCTTGGTGCTCATGCTCGTCGGCTTCTACGCCATCGACCTGACCACGCCGGGCAAGCTGCGCAAGCTGGTGGTGGCGGGCAAACCGAACGCCATCATCGTCACCGCCGCTGGCATGATCAGCATGGCGTTCATCGTGGTACTGGCCATCCTGGCCGTCGGCAGCGGCGGCAAGCTCTCCGAGGGCCTGATCGCCGCGCTGGTGTTCGGCCTGGTCGGCATCATCGCCCAGATCGTCTCGGTGCGCGTGATCGAACGGGCGATCGGCATCGACATCGGCAACGCGCTGCACGCCGAGACCTACACCGCCGAGGCGCTCGTGGTGGCAGCCGCGCATTTCGCGCTCGGGCTGGTCGTCGCCTTCGCGATTCTGTAGGTCGCCCCTCGGCGGTTCGGATCGGGCGGGCAGCTCCTACCCCGCCCGATCGCCCGTACGCGGTTCGAACGGCTCGGTCAGTGCGCGTCCCGATGGTCGAGGCAAAAGGCCGCCGCGGCCAGGTACTGGCGGCATTCCGGGCCGTGACCGGCGTGCACGCTGCGGATGAACAGGGCGCGATCCAGGTCGAGATCCGTCGAGGGCTCCGCGGCACAGTCGCGATACTGTGTCCGCCACAGGTCCTGCATATCCAGCGATGTCTGCATCGTGCACCACCTTCCATGCTGCGTATCAGTGCGAGAAGGCTTGCCAATATCCCTACGCCGGAGGCATACCCGCTCGCGCCTCCCGGCAACCGGTGTGCGTCACCGGGTCACCAGCCGCCAGTCGTCGGGCAGGCGCGCCGCGGTGATCTGCGTGCCCTCGGCCTCCAGGTCGACGGTGGTCGCGCCGAGCCGCAAAGCGCGCAGCGACACCCTGCCCCACCGCGGGGGCAACTGCGGCCGGACGGTGAGCGTCCGGGTCGGCGCGTCGGGGTCGAGGCCGAAGAACGCGCGCACCAGCAGCAGCGGCGCCGCGCTCGCCCACGCCTGCGGTGAGCAGGACGTCGGATACGGCACGGGAGTGGCGAAGCGCGACCGGGGAAAGCCGCAGAACAATTCCGGCAGCCGGCCGTCGAACATCGCCGCGGCGTCCAGCAGACCGGTGGCCAGCTGCGTCGCCAGCTCGACCGCGCCGGGCACGTGCCGGTAGCGCAGCAGGCCCGCCACCGCGATCGCCGTGTCGTGCGGCCAGACCGAGCCGCAGTGATAGCTCATCGGGTTGTAGGCGCCCATGTTCGAGGCCAAGGTGCGCAACCCGAAGCCGGAGTCCATCTCCGGGCTCGCCAAGCGCGACACCACTTCGGCGGCATGCTCGTCGGTGGCGATACCCGACCAGAGGCAGTGGGCGACATTGCTGGTCAGCGCGTCGACCTGGCGTTTGCCGCCGTCCAGCGCCACGGCGTACCAGCCGCGATCGGGCAGCCAGAACTGCTCGGCGAACTTCAGCCGCAGCTCCGCGGCGCGTTCGCGCAACACTCCGGCCATCCGTGGATCGTCGAACGCGTCGGCGAGTTCGGCCCTGGCCAGCATCGCGGCGTGCACGTACCCCTGCACCTCGCACAGCGCGATCGGCGCCTCGGCGATATGGCCGGTGGCGTCGTTGATTCCGTCGAAGCTGTCCTTCCAGCCCTGATTGATCAGGCCGCGGTCGGTGGCGCGGCGGTACTCGACGAAGCCGTCACCGTCCCGGTCGCCGTAGTCGGTGATCCAGTGCAGCGCGGCGTCGGCGGCGGGCAGCAGTTGCCGGATCACCTCGGCGTCCGCACCCCAGCGATGGCATTCCGCCAGCAGCATCACGAACAGCGGTGTGGCGTCGGCGGTTCCGTAGTAGATGTTGCCGCCGAACACCTGCCCGCCCGCCGGGCCGCGGCGCATCTCGTGCATGATGCGGCCGGGCTCCTCCTCGGTGAGCGGATTCACGTCCTGCCCTTGCAGATCCGCCAACTGCTGCAGCGTGCCCAGCGCCAGGTCCACCTCCAGCGGCAGCGCCATCCACGCGGTGAGCAAGCTGTCGCGGCCGAACAGGGTCATGAACCACGGCGCGCCCGCGGCGACGAACGGACGGCCGTCGCCGGATTCGTCGTGCATCTGCAAGGCGCCCAGATCGCTCTCGGTGCGGCGCAGCACTCGGGTGAGCACCGGGTCGGACGCGGCGATGTCGGTCGCGGTGTCCCGCCACGCCTCGATCTTGCGGCCCGGCGCGCTGATGCCGTAGTGCTCACCGGGCGAGATCGCCTGGAATCGCTGATTGCCCACGGTCGGCTGGGCGATGATCTCGGTCTGCCAGGATTCGCCGACCGGAACGATCACCCGCCACACCAGGGAACCCGGCATAACCTGCGGTTCCACGGTCGCCGAAATCGAGATCCCCCGGCTGCGATCGGCGTGATCGTGCAGCACCAGTTCACCGTCGGCGACTGTCACGTCGGCCCTGGCGTGTCCGGCACGGCCCTCCTTCACGGCGAACAGGTCGACGAAGTCGGCGTCCACGTGCAGCTCCAGCAGCACCGCCGTGGGCTCGCGACCCATGTTCTCCAGCGTGATCAACTCGTGCATGCCGTCGGCCACGATCCGTTCGCGCACCACCAGCAGCGTGCTGTCGGCCAGGCCCGCCTGCGGGGGCCTGCGCAACACGAACCTGGCGGCGAACGCCTCCGGACTCAGCACCGAGAGCGGCTCCGCGGGTTTGCCGTTCACCAGCAACTCCCAGCGCGACAGCACGCGCGCGTCCCGGAAGAACAAGCCGTGCGGCTTACCCGGTTCGACATCGCCGAGCCGATCGGACAAGCAGAACGTGCCGCCTTCGACCAGGGTGACAGAGCCGCACCCCCCGAACCCGGTCGGCTCACCGGAGTTCAGGGGGGCGGGGGTCAACGGTGCGGAACCGGTCACGCCAATCCGCTCGCCGCGATCCTGACCGACGCGGCGCCGGGCGCGGTGTCGACCGGCGCGGCGGCGGGCGCCGCGGTGTCCAGCGGCGCGGCGCCGAACCGATTCTTGGAGCGCAACAGCCGGCGATACACCTGCTCGTACCCGAAGCCGAGCGTGTCGGAGCCGAACTTCGCCTGCACGTGGGCACGGCAGGCGTACGGGTCCATCGCCCTGACCTCTTCGATGGCCGAGGGCAATTCGGCGGGATCGGTGCAGATGCGGCCGGTTACGCCGTCGACGATCACCTCGGACACCGCCCCGCCGCGCAGCGCGACCACCGGCGTGCCACAAACCATGGATTCGATCATCACCATGCCGAACGGTTCCTCCCAGCGGATCGGGAACAACAGGCAACGCGCATTGGCAAGCAGCTTACGCTTGGCTGCCGCGTCGGCGAGTCCGAACACGTGATCGTTGTCCGTCAACAGCGGCCGCACCTTCTCCTCGAAGTATGCCTGTTCGGGACGTTCGCTGCACTTACCGGCGAGCACCAGCGGGATGCCCGCGGCGTGCGCGGCCTCCAGCGCCAAGTGCGGGGCCTTGCACTCGTTGAACCGGCCGAGGAACAGCGCGTAGTCGTCCTTCTCGACCCGGAACGGCCAGTCGTCGACGTGCAGCGCATTGTGCACCCGTCCGGTCCAATTGAGGCCCGGTGCCAGCTCGCGCTGGCGGTCGCTGATCGCCACCAGCGCCACCTCGTCGCCCAGATCCTGGTAGTACCGGTAGATGTCGTCCTCCACCGGCCCGTGCACGGTCAGCACGGTCGGCAGGCCCATGCTCTGGAAGACGGCCGCGTTGAGCGGACCCGCGAAAGTGTGGTCGTGCACCAGGTCGACACCCGAAGTCGCCACGAGCTCTTCGATCGCGCGGCGCACCCGCAAAGCGTGCACGACCTCGGGGAACGGCTCTCCGAGACGCTCGGGCAGCGCCCGGTCCCACACCGGCACGAACTTGGCCTTCGTCCCAGGCTCCCCCGCGCCCAGCAGGGTGACGTCGTGGCCACGGGCCACCAATGCGTCGACCAGATCGGCCACCACGGCCTCGACACCGCCATATGCCTTGGGCGGGACGTCGAAGTACGGCGGCACGACCATCGCGATGCGAAACGGGCCGCTGGAACGATCTGTCGACAAGTAGTCGGACGACGGCATTTCCAGATCGGACGATGCCTGCGCGGAAATCGGCACGGAAAGCGCGCTCATGACCCTCCTTCCAGGGACAACCAAGTAGCACTCGCATTCACCCAGCACTCGGAGTACCGGGCGCCGAACTGAACTAAGTGGCCGCCGCGGCGGAGGTGAAGACCTAGCTGCACCGCCGTCCATGGGGCTTGGTTGGCCTGGTCACGCTTTCGGCATGATCAGGGGGGCCGAGTGGGAGGTACCTCGAGCGGGCTCGTTCAAACCAAACAGTTCGGGAAAAATCGCACCGCCCAGCGTTCGTTCAGCTATCGATGGGTAGTCCGGTGGCCCCGCCTTGTCCGGCGCGCGTCACCCCTCGATGACGACCCGGGGATCGTGGTCCGCCGCCGTGGCATCGCCCCCCGCCACGACGAACGACAACAGATCCGCCGCCTCGGCGCGCACCGCCGCCTCGTCGGACGTGGACAGCGGATGCCACGGCACGATGCGCAGCGTGGCTCCGTCGAGCGACCAGCGGCCGTGCGCGAAGCCGTCGACCAGATACACGGGTACACCCGCCGAAGCCTCTCTGGCGGTGCGCTTGCGGTCTTCCTCGCTGATGATCCTGCGACGGTCCTTGTGGCCGAGCAAGGCGTTGTCGAAGGCGGGCAGAAAACGCACGGGCACGGGCAGATCCGGCTCGGCCAGCGGCGCGTCCGGCAGGTCGAACAACACGCGGCGCTGGTCGTCGGTGAACACCCGCAGCCGGGTGCGCAGACCGTCGACGACCTCCGCCAGCCGGGTGATGCCCGCCCACGCCTGCATGTCGGCCACCGTGGCCGGGCCGAACGCGGCGAGATAGCGCAGCACCAGCGTCTCGGGCTGGGGCGTCTCTGCCAGGGGCACGCCCGTCCATTCCTCGGCCAATCCGACCGTGACATAGCGATTGCGCCATCGCCCCCACGCGCCGGACTCCGAGCCGTGCGCCATCGGGACCAGCGCCTCGACGGTTTCGGCGAGTCTGCGCGTATGCCGCTCGGGAAAACGCGGGGCGAGCAGTTCACCCAATTCGCGGCGGCGCAGCCGCTGCCCGGCCAGCAGTTCGCGTCCGGCCCGCGCGAGTTCGTCCAGGTCGACGCCGTCGATCTCGTCGCGGTAGTACGGCGCTTTCAGCATGGCGGTGACCGCGGGCTGCACCGTCGGCCGCAACCAGCCGAAGTCGGCGGCGTCGGCCAGGTGCACGGTCCGGCGGATCATGGTGGAGCGCACCAGCCTGCGCTCGCGCAGCAGCACGGCCAGGTCGTCGTGCCGGAACCCGGTCAATCGCGACCACAGCCCCACATAGGGCCAGTTCGGCTCCTGGCCCTGCACCGCGACCAGGTGCCGGACGAGGTCGAGCGGGGACAGCTCCACTCGGTCCACCAGCTTCTGGCGGACCAGCAGCGTCCGATTCAGTTCGCGCAGCGACAGTTCCGTCATGCGCTCATCCTCGCCGAGCCCACCGACATCTCAGCGCTCCGGCGACCCGGCCTGCGTGCCGACGGTCCCGCCGGTTCACTGCACGGGCAGGCAGCGGCCCGGGTCGGGCAGGTCGGCGCACGGCGCGTTGCCGTGCGCGCGCAGCACCTCTTTCCCGGTCTGGTCGGTCAGGTAGTGCAGGAAGCTCGCGGCGAGCGAGTCACCGGGCAATTCCCCGTTGCTGTAGGCGTACTCGACGCCCCAGAAGGGGTAGGTGCGTCGCACGGCGGCGTCACGACCGGCGCCGACGCCGTCGATCGCGATGGTCGGCAGACCCGCCTCCATCGCCTCGGAGAACTCCGCATAGCCGATGGCGCCGGGGATGTCGGCAACGGCCTTCCGCATGTCGGCGGTCACCTGCACCTCGCAATGGGCGAACGCGCCGATGGTCGTGCCCTTCAGCGCTGTGCAGCTCACGTGCGGCCGATCCGGCTGCGTGCCGTCGAGCAGTCTCCGCTCGAGGGTGTTTCGCGATCCGGAGCCCGGTATGCGGTTCACCAGCACCACCGGCAGGTCGGGACCGCCCACCTCGCGCCAGTTGCCGATCTTGCCCCGGTACAGATCCTGGATCTGGGCCACGGTGAGACCACGGATGCCGACGCCGGGATGCGTGACCATGGTGAACAGCGACAACGCGAGCGGACGGTACACCAAACCGGGGTAGCCACTGCCCTTCTCGCCATCGGTGATGGCGAGCAGGCCGGGGTTCTTCGCGCCTTCCTCGGCCAACCGGTCCAGTCCGCGCTCGGTCCCTTCGAATGCGAAGGTGAACTCCGCTCCCGGGCAACGCTTCTGATACTGCCCGGCGGCCTCCCGCAGCACCGGTTCGAACGCGGAGGACCCGATCACGGTCAGCTTGCCCGACTCGCATTCCAGCGGCGGCGGCGCGGGCTGGCGCCAGACCACCACGAGCAGGAACACGATCACCAGCACCAGCACCACCGTGAACACGACCAGCCTGCGGGGAGTGCCCGCCCGGGTCTCGATGATGCGTCCGCCCTTGATGCCGCCGCGCAGCACCGGGTCCGGGGCGGTCCCCGTACCGTCGGAGCGTTCCAGGATGGCGAGGATCTTGTAGTGATCGCTCTTGCCGAGCGGCACCTTCGGCAGATCTATCACGCCGGTCTGCCCGCCGTTGTTCTCCTCGCGCACGTCGATGCCGGAGTTGCGGCCGAGGTGGTCGGCCAGCGACGAAGGATCGCTCAGCTCGTTCACTGCCATGCCGATCACCCGGCGCTTCGGGAAGTGCAGGTGCAGACCGACTTGCGCGGTGGGCGCGGTGTAGTCCTCGGTGTCGATGCGGGTGATGCCCGCGTTCTCGATGCGCACCAGCACGACCGAGACGTCCTGCAGGTCCGGGCTCGCTCCGTCGGCCGAGGGCCGCAGCTGCGTGAGCACGCCGGGAAACCGCGACTCGATCTCCCCGGTGACCGGCGTGTCCATCTGCACGCGGTAGCCGAGCCGTTTGCGGCCGGAGAAGACGAACTCCCGCAAGAAGGCGGCGACCGCCACGAGGAGGGCTACTACCGCCACGGCGGTACCTATGAGTTCCAGAACGGTATCCAGCGGCAAGTCATCCACGAGTTGATCCCACCCCCAGCGATACGTGTGGCCCCCATTCTCGGCGGCGATCATCTACCGGCACAGGGGAAGTCGAACTGTTCGGCGACAGTTAACCCTTCGGTCACGCTGCCGCGCGAGTCCAGGCCAGCAGATCCGCGAGCGGCCAGGTGTTGATCACGCGTTCTGCCGCGACACCGTTCGCGAGGGCGCGCTCACACCCGTACCCCTGCCAGTCGAGCTGGCCGGGTGCGTGCGCGTCGGTGTCGATCGAGAAATAGCAACCCATCTCGGCGGCCAGGCGCAGCAATCGCGAAGGGGGGTCCAGTCTTTCGGGCCTGCTGTTGATCTCCACGGCGGTGCCGTAGACGCGGCACGCCTCGAACACCACCTCGGCGTCGAACGTCGACTCCGGCCTGGTGCCGCGGCCGCCCGCGACCAGGCGGCCGGTGCAGTGGCCGAGCACGTCGACGTTCGGGTCGGCGACCGCGCGCACCATGCGCTCGGTCATGGTCGCGCTGTCGTCGCGCAGACGCGAATGCACGCTGGCGACCACGATATCCAGCCGGGCGAGCAGATCCGCCTGCTGGTCGAGGGAGCCGTCGTCGAGGATGTCCACCTCGATGCCGGTGAGGATGCGAAACGGCGCCAACCGTTCGTTGAGTGCGGCCACCACGTCCAGCTGTTCGCGCAGCCGGTCGGCCGACAGGCCGTTGGCCACGGTCAGGCGCGGCGAATGGTCGGTCAGGGCACAGTATTCGTGCCCCAGCGCGGCCGCGACCCGCATCATCTCCTCGATCGGACTGCCGCCGTCGGACCAGTTCGAGTGGGTGTGCAGATCGCCGCGGAGTTGTTCGCGCAACGGCTTGCCCGGCGCCCCGATGGGCTGCGCGGCGGCGCGCAGCTCGGTCAGGTACCGCGGTACCGCCCCCGCGTATGCCTGCTCGATGATCGCCGCGGTCTTGGGGCCGATACCCGCGAGTTCGGTCCAGGTGCCTGCCGCCCGGCGCGCCTCCCGCTCCTCGGCGGGCAAACCCGCGACGACGTCGGCGGCGCGCCGGTACGCCTTCACCCGGTGGGTTTCCGCCCGGGAGCGCTCCAGCCAGAAGCCGATCTCGCGCAGCGCTGCCTCCGGACCGAGCTGCGTGGCACGGTCCGGCATCCCGGTCGGCTCCTGGTCGGGCACCGCGTTATCGCACCCGGCTGTACTTCACGAATGCCACGCCGTCTTCGAACACCGTGCTGGTGATCACCCGGAACTTGGCGGGTTCCGGCAGCCGCGATCCGGTGCCGAACAGCGCGCGCCCCCGGCCCAGCACGATCGGGTACAGCTTGAGGAAGATCTGATCGATTTCCGGCAGCAGTACCTGCGCCAGCTCACCGCCGCCGCACAGCCAGATGCCCAGCCCGCTCTCGCGCTTGAGTTCCCGCACCTTCTCGATCGGGTTCTCGGCGATCAGCTCCACGGCCGGATCGGGACTCTCCGGCAGCGTGGTCGAGACCACGAACTGGCGCAGGTGCGCGTACGGGCTGGAGGTGCCGGTGCGGACGCCGAAGTCGTGCGTCTTGCGTCCCATCAGCACCGTGTCGAAGTAGCGATTGCGCTCCTCTACGCCGAGCGCCTCGCGCACCTTGGCGGGCAGCGTCTCGGGGTACTGGGCATTGATCGACGGACCGTGATCGCCGCCGACGGGGAAGAAATCGACCGAGCCGTCCTCGGTGGCGATGAATCCATCGATGGTCGACGCGACGTAATAGGTGAGCTTGCGCATGCTTCCTTCCTCACGGTCGGGTGACATTCCGAACCGCCCTGAGGAAACGGTAGCTCGCTCCCGCTAGCGACGACGAGGCTTCGGCTGGCAGCGCGGGCAGGAATAGGACGAGCGGTTCATGAACCGCTCCCGGATGATCGGCGCACCACACCGGCGACACGGCTCGTGCTCCCGACCGTATACGCCGAGGGACCGTTCGAAGTAACCCGACTGGCCGTTGACATTCACATAGAGCGCGTCGAAGGACGTGCCGCCCGCGGCGAGCGCCTCGCCCATCACGGCGCTCACCTCGGCAAGCAACCCGCGCAGGGCGGGCTTGGACAGTCCAGAGGCGCGACGGCCGCCATGGATCCGCGCGCGCCACAGCGCCTCGTCGGCGTAGATGTTGCCGATTCCGGAGACGACGCCCTGGTCGAGCAGCACGCGCTTGATCTCGCTCTGCTTGCCCCGGATGACCGCGACCACGGATTCCACGTCGAAACGCGGATCCAGCGGGTCGCGGGCGATGTGCGCTACCGGCTCCGGCACCAGGGTGCCGTCCACCTCGACCAGCGGCGCGAGCGCCCAGCCGCCGAAGGTGCGCTGGTCGACGAATCGCAACTGGGTGCCGTCGCCGAAGGTGGCGCGGATGTGCGCGTGCTTCTCCACCGGCGCGTCGGCGCGCTGGACCAGCATCTGCCCGCTCATGCCCAGATGCACGACCAGGGCGGCTTCCTCGTCGTCGAAGGTGAGCCAGAGGAATTTGCCCCGCCGCTGGGCCGACTCGACCGTGCGGCCGGTCAGCCGCGCGGCGAGATCGGCGGCGCCTTCGAGATGGCGGCGCACCGAGCGGGGGTGGGTGATCGCCACCGATTCGACGACCCGCCCCACCACGTGCTCGGCGAGCCCGCGACGCACGACCTCGACCTCGGGAAGCTCGGGCACGTCAGGTTTCGGCGGTCAGCGCCTCGTAGGCGGCCCCCGCGGCCTTCTGCTCGGCTTCCTTCTTGGACCGGCCGACGCCCTGGCCGTAGGCCCGGCCGCCGATCACGGTGGTGGCGGTGAATTCCTTGTCGTGGTCCGGCCCGGTCGAGGTGATCTCGTAGCTGGGCACGCCGAGACCACGCTCGGCGGTGAGTTCCTGCAGACTGGTCTTCCAGTCCAGGCCCGCGCCCATCCGCGGGCCGCGCTCGAGCAGGTCGGCGAACAGCCGCAACACCACCGAGCGCGCCACCTCGATGCCGTACTGGAGATGCACGGCGCCGAGCAGCGACTCCATGCCGTCGGCGAGGATGCTCTCCTTGTCGCGGCCGCCGGTGAGTTCCTCACCTTTGCCGAGCAGCAGGTGCGCACCGAGGCCGCCCTCACCGAGCCCACGGGCCACCTCCGCGAGGGCGCGCATGTTCACCACGCTCGCGCGCAGCTTCGCCAGCTCACCCTCGCTCTTGGAGGGATGCTCGTGATACAGCCGCTCGGTGATGCTCAGCCCGAGCACGGAGTCGCCGAGGAACTCGAGACGTTCGTTCGTCGGCAGACCGCCGTTCTCGTACGCGTAGGACCGATGGGTCAGCGCGAGACGCAGCAAATCCGGCTGCACGTCGACGCCCAGGGCTGCGAGCAGGCTGGCGTGTGCACCGGACGAGTCGGGTTCGTCGGTCACGTCGCTACAGGTCGTGAGGATCAGACCGCGGCGGTGACCTGGCGGCCCTTGTAGGTACCGCAGGAGGGGCAGGCGATGTGCGGCAGGGTCTTCTCGCCGCAGGCGCGGTTCGGGCAGGTGATCAGGGCCGGCGCGACGGCCTTCCACTGGCTGCGCCGCGACCTGGTGTTGGAACGGGACATCCGGCGCTTGGGAACGGCCACGACTACTTCTCCTCTGTCCTAATTGCTTTGCCGGTTCGGCTGAACGGTCTTGCTCAGTGGTCCGGGTCGGCCGCACCCTCGTCGGGGCTGCCGGTGCCGGGCGATCCGGAGGCGAATTTAGCCAGTCCGGCCCAGCGAGGGTCAAGTATCTCATG